>JALOQZ010000148.1 GCA_025459245.1 Pirellula sp. | reverse complement strand
CCGTTCGAAGCTACAATTTGCAAGACGGAAGCCTGCTATGGGAGTGCAGTGGCCAAACCGAAAACCCCATACCAACACCGTTTGTTCACGAAGGCAACGTCATTGCTACGACGGGCTGTCGCGGTGCCGCTTGCTACGCTATCTCGCTCGATGCGAACGGGGATGTTTCTCAAAGCAAAGACTTTGTGAAGTGGTATTACAACCAAAACACACCGTACGTCCCATCCGCGACCCTTTACCAAGGCCAAATTTACTTCCTATCGGAAAACAAGAACATCCTTACGTCGCTCGATGCCTCCACTGGTAAGCCCGTTTTTGCTCGAACTCGCATCAACGGCTTGGACACGATTTATTCGTCTATTGGTGCGGCGGCGGACAAGATCTATGTGACGGGTAGAAGCGGAACGACCGTGGTGATGAAAGCGGGACCTGAGCCAGAGGTCTTATCGACGAACGAGCTGGGGGAAGAAATCGACGCTTCGCCTGTTTTTGTGGGGAACAAGCTTTTACTCCGCAGCGCGAGCCATCTGTATTGCATTCAAGAGAAGCAATAGGTTGCACCGTTTGTTTCCGGGGTGCTGAGCAATAAAAAGAGCCGGGATGCGTCATGCAATCCCGGCTCTTGGATGTTGTTTTGTTTTCCTCGATGGAGCTGTGATCGCATCGAGGAGGTTTATTGCAAAACTCGATTAGAGAAGCTTTGCCAATCGAGCACAAAGGTCAGCGGTTCGGCAGCTATAGCCCCATTCGTTGTCGTACCAGGAAACAACCTTCACTAGCTTGCCCTTATCGCCGAGAACTTGGGTGAAATCGGCTGCGAAAATACTGCTGTGGGAATCGTCGATGATATCACTGGAGACGATTGGGTCCTCGGTGTAGCAGAGGATACCCTTGAGAGGTCCTTCTGCTGCAGCTTTCATCGCAGCGTTGATTTCGGCAACAGTCGCTTCCTTCTTGAGGTTCGCTGTGAGGTCGACGACCGAGCCAGTTGGAACTGGAACTCGCATCGCAATCCCGGTCAGCTTGCCCTTCAACTCAGGAATGACCAAACCAACTGCCGAAGCTGCTCCAGTCGTCGTAGGGATGATGTTCAGAGCGGCGGCTCGAGCGCGATACGCATCGGCGTGTGGCATATCCTGAACGCGTTGATCGTTCGTGTAAGCATGAACGGTGGTCATCAAGCCGGTCTCGATACCGAAGGTCTCGTTGAGAACCTTGGCGACAGGTGCCAAGCAATTTGTCGTGCAGGATGCGTTGGAGATACACTTGAGATCTTTCGTAAGTTTGTCGTCGTTTACACCGAGAACGCAGGTCAAGTCGGCTCCGTCCTTTGCAGGAGCGCTCAATACCACTCGCTTCGCACCAGCTGCCAAGTGGGAGTCGTATCCGGGCTTTCCATCCTTTGCTCGCCCCGTGAAAAAGCCCGTGCTTTCAATCACGATGTCGACATTGTGCTCGCCCCAAGGCAACTTGGTCGGATCCTTTTCCGCCAAAGCCAGGATCTTTTTGCCGTCGACGATCAAGTGCTTGTCGTCGTGGCTAACCGTTCCGTTGTAGCGACCATGGATGCTGTCGTACTTCAAAAGAGTTGCGAGCATTGCGTTGTCGGTCAAGTCATTGACGGCAACAACTTCGAACTCGCTCGATCGGCTCATCAAGTTGCGGAATGTCAATCGACCGATACGACCAAAACCGTTAATTGCGATTCGAACTGTCACCGCTGGTATCTCCAACTCATTAAAGAAATAGACCCGTGATTGAGGCCGCCGCGTTCCCCGTCGTTCGCGATCAGGTTACCTCCCCAACCCTCTTTCATCACTCCGATCCGAATCGCCATGGCGAAAGGTTTTTGGAGTCATGAGCCGCTGAATATACAAACGAGCAGAAACATCAGCAATCGCTAAGAAATACCCATGTCGAATTCCGATTCTTGCATACAATGAAATCAGCTCACTTAATGCTGCTGGTGGCACTCTATTGTCTCAATCATTTATGTCGCAATCACTGCCTGTCTTGAATCCCTCAGTTGACTCGTTAAAGGCGGATAGTAGCACCTGTGCGTCCAACGGGGGAAGATACGGGAACATTGTTTCTCGGTACTTGGACAATCTGGGGATGGAACGCGAAGAGCGAGCTCCTCATGGTCCGCTCGGCAAGTCGCCACTTCCAATGACGATGGAAGAAGCTAAAGCGAGAGGGTGGGACGAGTTGGATGTCGTGTTTGTGACCGGGGATGCGTATATCGATCACCCGAGCTTTGCCATGTCGATCCTGGGCCGGGTCCTCGAGGCTGCCGGCTACCGGGTCGGAATTATCAGCCAACCCGATTGGCACTCGTGCGAGGATTGGAAGCGCTTCGGGAAGCCAAAACTTTTTTTCGCGATTTCTGCTGGCAACATGGACAGCATGATCAATCACTACACGGCGAACAAGAAGGTGAGGAACGATGACGCTTACTCACCCGGTGGCCGTATCGGTCTCCGGCCGGACCGGGCGACGTTAGCCTACTGCCAACGCGCACGCGAAGCCTACAAAGGGGTCCCCGTCATCGCTGGCGGTGTCGAAGCCTCGTTGCGGAGATTCGCTCACTACGACTACTGGAGCGACAAAGTCCGGAAAAGCATTCTGCTCGATAGCAAAGCGGACCTCGTTGCTTTCGGAATGGGTGAAAATTCCATCATCGAAATGGCCCGACGCTTGGAATCGGGGGAACCGGTCAAAGCGCTCCGAGACATGCGAGGCATCGCCTACGCCCTCGGCGCATCGGAGGCGATCCCGGACGACGCCATCGAACTACCTTCCTACGAAGAGGTCGTCGCAGACAAGATCCGTTTCTCGATCGCGACGAGAATCATTCATAACGAAACCAATCCCCTCAACGCTCGCCGGCTCATGCAGCGTCACGGAACTCAGGTGATCGTTGCTAATCCACCTCAGTTGCCGATCAGCCAAGAAGCCATGGATCGCATCTACGGGCTCCCCTACACTCGGAAGCCTCACCCGAGCTACACCGAGCCGATCCCTGCTTACAACATGATCAAGAATTCCGTGACGATCATGCGAGGTTGCTTCGGCGGTTGCACCTTCTGTTCGATCACGGCACACCAAGGTCGAATCATCCAGTCCCGTTCCAAGGAATCGATTCTTCACGAAATCAAGAATATGACATCCGATCCCGAATTCAAAGGGATCGTGAGCGATATCGGTGGCCCGACCGCGAACATGTATCAAATGCGCTGCACCAAACCGGAGGTTGAAGCCGTTTGCCGCCGACAATCTTGCGTGCATCCCAAAATCTGCAAGCTTCTGGGGGTCGACCATACTCCCGTTATCGAATTGATGCGAGAGTCGAGAGAAACTCCCGGCATTAAAAAAGTGTTGGTGGCAAGTGGCATTCGTATGGACTTAGCTCGCCAGTCTCCCGAGTACATTCAAGAGTTGACGAAGCACCACGTTGGCGGACACTTGAAAGTCGCGCCTGAACACGTCGATCCCGATGTGCTTTACAAAATGCGCAAACCAGCCAACGACGATTTCGAATTCTTTACCGAACAATTCAAAGAAGCCTCCGAAGAAGCTGGCAAAAAGCAGTTCATCATCCCCTATTTCATTGCTTCTCACCCAGGCAGTTCGATCGAATCCATGATCGAATTGGCGCTGTTTCTGAAACGAAATGGTTACAAGCCTGATCAAGTACAGGACTTCATTCCAGCTCCACTCGATGTCGCGACGAGCATGTATTACACAGGGTTGGACCCGTTTAGCTTGAAGCCTGTTTACATCGCGAAGGCTTTGCGGGATCGCAAATCGCAACGCGCGCTGATGCAGTTCTTCAAGCCGGAAAATTATTTCGAAGTTCGCGAAGCACTACGCTCTGTCAATCGGACCGATTTGATCGGCGAAGGTTGCGATTGTTTAATCCCCTCTCGGCCCCCCAAGGAAGCGGTCGAGAAACGGCGCTCCGATGCCAATCAACGCTTCCGAGGCGAGTACGTTCACACCATTCCGAAGACGACTGCAGAACTCCCAGATACACCGGGATCACCAAGTCCAGCAGCCAACTCGCGATCTGGAGATAGCTCCAAAAAGCGAAAAGGTCCCAAGAAACAGCAACGTTCGACGGCGGCGGATGGATCCAAGAAGCTGAATGCCGGCTACCGGCCGGGCAGGCGCGTGAAATAGCCAAGTCACGGTCCGTTGGCATCCAGCAGTTTTCGTAGGTGCTCTGAGATTTGCTTCCCCGTCGAACTCAATGGAATTTCCTTTAAGTTCGAAGCGGAGCACCATTGTGTGTCGTGGCCAACTCCTTTGTTTGACGCTTCTGAAACTTGGGTGGTCGAAACATCGAGCGTGGCCCTAAAGCAACGCAGAGTAATCCGATAACGAGTTACGCCATGCTTGAGCTGCAAAAGTTCTTCTTGTAAACAAACGGATGCGCCGAAGCGTGATTCAAATTGTTCGGATATCGATTGTTCAAGCTGTGAAGCCGACTTCACTGTTGTGACATCGAATCTTGGGAAATCCCACAGACCAGCCCATCGCTCACCGGGCTGGCAACGCCGCAGTAGGAGTTCTGTTGCTTCATTTTGCACCACGAGCGCCGCTTCTACTTTCTCTTCGTAGACCTTGGGTGGCTTCGGGGATGGGATTGTTGCTTGCTCTCCATTGGCAAATGTAGGGCAAAGCTCGCGGAGCGGGCATTCCTGGCAACTCGGTTCTTTGGGGGTGCATATTTGTGATCCGAGCTCCATGACGGCCTGATTCACGGCACCGCTCCCAGATCGCTCGGGCAGGATGGACGAAGCAAAGAACCAAAGCTGGTCTTGAATTGGTTTTTCTGCCAATTGCCCTTTCAATCGTAGTAACCTTGCGAAAAGCCGTTGCGTATTCGCTTCGACGATTGGAGTGCGCGCGTCGTACGCAAACGAACAAATGGCTCCTGCGGTGTAGCGGCCGATTCCTGGAAGAGCGAGGACCGATTCGAAATCGGTTGGGAAGCTGCCGTTGTGTTGGTCTCGAATCACCTTGGCCGCAGCATGCAGCTGCTTGGCTCTGCGGTAGTATCCGAGCCCCGACCAATGAAGCAAGACTTGCTCCTCCGGTGCATTCGCCAGAGCAATCACCGTCGGGAAGGCCTGCAGGAATCGATGGAAATAGGGAATCACGGTTACAACCTGCGTCTGCTGCAACATGATTTCGCTAATCCAAATGCGATAAGGGTCATTTGATTCTCGCCAAGGAAGCGCACGCCCCTTCTTAAGAAACCAAGCTTTGGCTCTTTTGCGAAGTTGCTGTAGCTCCTGTGAGTCCCAATGCTTCATGTTTGCAGGGGTGGTAACGGCCATGTCGACTGTGCGGGCTCCAAAAAGGCATTTGTTGTCTGCGGTGAATTTTTTCTCAAGCTCCGTTAACCCTGTGTTCTAGGTTCTTGTTTGGAGCGAATTTCATTTCTAAATCATCGTTTGGTTCAAGTCGTGAGGGGGCTAACATGGCGTCTTGGTTGGAGCGAACGCAAGAAGAATCGTATCTTAGTCAGTTGGACAGTATGCTGATCACTCGCCTGAAACGACGCGGAGACGATGTCGATGCAGTCACATTGCGAAAGCAGTCCGCGGAAGCACCTCGGACCCTGTCGGGGATCTCCAAGGAAATCAATGAAGAGCTTGATCGGCTAGAGAGCCTGCTTTTGGAAAGCGAAGCAGTCGACTCACACTACGCATGACGCCGGGTGACGCCCACAACGCAGCCTCAGGAAGACCGTAACGCGGCCCCAAGAAAGCCGCAACGGAGCCTCAAGAAGACGGTGGCGGCGTGAATTTGGGAGCGTCTGTTTGCAAGCTCTCTTCGTCCTCTTTCATCGCTACGGGCACGTAGCGAGGCTCAACGGGGTCAGCAGCCTCAAACTCTTTCTTGAAATCATCGACGCTGCGACGCAAATTCCGATAGGTTCCACCCAAATTGCGTGCCACCTCAGGTAGCTTGGAGCCAAACAACATCAAAGCGACAATCCCGAGCATCACCATCTCGGAGCTGCCGATGCCACCGATGATCGCAAACGGAACCGTGTTCATCCATCACCCCTGGTTTGGTGAATCAACTGCCAATAGAAATCGACCAAAGACCGAAGTCGAAACTAGGCAGATGGTTTTGACGCGGTATCAGAGGATGGCTCGGAATCATCATCCCGCATACCCTTTTTGAACTCAGTCGCGCTGCGTCCCAAGTTTCTCATCAGGGTAGGAAGCTTCGCGCTACCGAAAAGGAGCATCGCGACGATCAAGATGATCAGAAGTTCCTGAGTTCCGACGCTAGGAAGAAATGCGAAGGGAAGCATAAGCTGTTTCCAAAGGTGGGGTTGGGAATCAACGAGATTTGATTCGCTAGCTTCATTTTAGGTGAACCGAGTCCGCTGTCAAACGCCAAGAAGCTTTGAGCTCGAACTAAAGGGGATTTAATCCGCCTTAAAGGCAGTTCATTCCCGACAAGCCCTCGCTCTTCTGTTTCAATCTCGATCTTCGGTGAAATGAATGGATGAAAAAAAGAATTCAGTCCCCCTTCATCCTGCATTAGAATCACCAGCCGATCTGACTTCCTCTGTCCAACCTACCAACTACAAAGACTGCCATGCCTACCATTCGGCGACTTCTCGCGGCTGCGACTGCAAGCTTCCTCGCAATTTCCCAACCTGCATCCGTATCCTGGGCTCAGTCCAATGCCTCGCCCATTGTCGGGACCCAGGGGGTTGTGTTGGATTGGAAAAACGATTGGCCATGGTGGAGAGGAGCAAACCGAGATGGGCACGCCCTGGGGGACAAGGCACCTGTGTCGCTCGATGAAACCCGGAATTTAGTCTGGAAGACGCCGGTCCTAGGACGCGGTCACTCGTCTCCGATCGTTGTCGGTTCGCGCCTTTTCTTGTTGACCGCAGACAAAGAGTCACAACGCCACTTTGCCCTAGCCTTCGATAGAGCGAGCGGCAAAGAACTGTGGAAGAAGGAATTGAATCAAGGTGGTTTCCCTGCCAAGAATCATCCTAAGAACACGGAAGCCAGTCCCACGTTGGCAAGCGATGGTCTCAGGCTCTTTGCTTCCTTATTTCACCACGGTGCCGTTTGGGGAACAGCCCTCGATCTCGACGGAAAGGTCTTGTGGACAAAAGAAGTAGGAGCCTTCAATCCAAAGCAATACGAATATGGATACGCTCCATCACCCGTCATCTACAACGACATGGTTCTCTTTACCTTCGAGTACGACGGACCCTCTGCGATCGTCGCGTTGGATCGCCAATCGGGCCAAGTTCGATGGCGGATCGAAAGACCGCAATCGACTTCGTTTTCAACCCCCGTTGTCATGACGCACGAAGGCCTAGACTACTTGCTCATCAGCGGAATCGACAAGGTTTGCGCATACGACCCCGCAGACGGAAAACTCAAGTGGGAGACCAAAGGGACAACCATGGCTACCTGCGGGACCATGGTTTGGGATCAAGGGATTGTCTTTGCCAGCGGCGGTTATCCACGCGCTGAAACCATCGCAATTGATGTGAAAACGGGCAAAGCTTTATGGAAGAACAATCAAAAGGCGTATGAGCAGTCGATGGTCGCCCACGCAGGTTATCTGTACAGTCTCACCGATAACGGCGTGTTGTTCTGCTGGGATGGCAAGAGCGGTGAAGAAAAGTGGAAGCAACGGCTGTCGGGCCCCGTCAGCGCATCGGGGGTGTTGGTCGACAATCGGATCTATTGGGCCAACGAAAAAGGGGATCTCTTCGTGTTTGAAGCCAATCCGGATCGCTATACCCAACTTGCAAAGAACAAAGTCGGGGACGAGTCCTTTGCCAGTCCTGCAATCTGCGGCGATCAAGTCTTTCTGCGAGTCGCGACGTTCGAAGGGGACAAGCGCCAAGAATACTTGATGTGCTTTGGAAATTAGGGGAGTGGCAAGCTAACCTGGCAATTCAGAAATCCTAGACCTTCTTCTGGATCAACTGAGCGATAAGCTCGGGCTTGCGCTGCTTTTTCAAGTGCTCCAGTTGGTCTGGTGGAACTCCCAATTTTTCCAAATGATTGAACATGCTTTCCCAGACCTTTTCCTTTTTCTTTCCTTCGGCAAGGTAGAGGTCTGTCAAAAGCTCTTGAACGCGCTGAAACGAGACATTGTCGCGGTTCTGGTAGTAGGCTTTGATGACACCTTGCTGGTAACGGGTGAAGTTTTCCATAGCCATGATGTGTCTCTCCGTTTTGAATTGTGTTACTCGCCGACTCGACGTCTTCGATCTCGGCCATATCGACTCCTCAACTTGAAAAGATAGTAATTCCCACGGCTAGGTGGTAGGGATTCTGTTTCGATGAACTAAAATCTCGGCTGGTTGAGGGAATCGATCTCCTTCCCCTTTGTGCTCGTATTGAACCTTGGCAGCATGACATCCCGTTTTTTTCTTTTTCCCGTTCTGGTTGTATCGATTGGGTTAGGCGTCTGCTTGATCACTGGCTGTTTGCCCGCACCGGACAAAGCGACTTTGGAGAAGACGGAATCTGCTCCAGCGACCGTCAACCCAGATGAGCTTCGAGAAATCGTCGAACTCACGTTGGACCGAAACTTGCGATTGCGAGGACTGGCACAGAATCGAAATGCGGCTTGGCAAGTCATCCACGGAGCGGTCGCTTACGGCGATAAACTCCTGATGGAAGTGGAGGGGGAATCGGTCCTCGCCCTTCCCTATCTTTTTCAAGGCGGCGAATTGGCGGGTTGGGAGCTCCGCGAAGGAGATCTCATTCCTCAGACGGGGCGAAAGGGAATCCGCGTATCGGTAGAAGAGGGGAGCTATACAGGCCAAGGCCACGTCGATCAGTTTCTCGGGTACCTTTCCCAAGTCAATGTCCCACTGAACACAAAGATCATGGTCGGCGGCAATGAGCACACGGTCGAAGATTGGGCAAGGCAAGCTCAACGGGACATCTGCCAGAACCCTTACCAAGAATACTCGTGGACTCTGATCGCTCTCACGAATTACTTTCCAACCGAGACCCAATGGGAAGGTACCGATGGGAAGCAGTGGACGTTGGAGCCATTTGTCGAGAGAGAAGCGAATCAAGACCTTACACGCAGTGCTTGCGGAGGAATGCATCGCTTGATGGGATTGGCTCATAGCGTTCGCTATCGCGAGAAACAGGGAGGGCGATTCGAAGGTGGTTGGCTCAAAGCAAAACAAGTCGTGGAGAGCTCCATTGCGAAAGCGAAAGCCTTTCAAAACAGCGATGGATCATTCTCGACCCGTTACACCGACCGCCCCGGCAACAGTGCCGATTTGAGCAACTGCATCGGTGCCACAGGGCACACTCTGGAGTTTTTGGCATATGCCCTTCCAGCGGAGGAGCTCAAGGCGCCGTGGATGGAAAAAGCGGTGCTGCGACTTTGCGAAATGTTGCACTCCGCCGAGCCCGCCGATCTGGAGTGTGGCGGCGGTTATCATGCCCTCGCTGGCTTAAGGCTTTTCGCAGATCGTCGCTTTCCAAAAACTCCTTAATCCGCTCCGTCTGTAGGGACTGTATCGTTTAAAACCGGAACGCTAACGATCAATTGGCAGGGGAAGCGTTCTGGGAATTGTGAAGCAGGGCTGTTGAAATAATCTGGATGATTGAAAACGAACGTTTTGCTCCGCTGTTCCTGATTAGGCGACCGCCCTAAGACTCGCCTTCACAACCATTCATGATTTCAAGCACCAGTGACACTCCAGAGGGGCGAAGCCGCATGCCAGATGGGCGAAGCAGAATGCTGGTGCAAGCCTATTGCTTTCACCCCGACGGAACCATGGAGGAACGGAACGGATGGCAGCGTGCGTTGCAGGGGGC
>JALOQZ010000147.1 GCA_025459245.1 Pirellula sp. | reverse complement strand
GCCCGAGAGCGATACTACAATGCGATTGAGCTCGACGAAGACTTTTTGGAGGCAAGGGTAAATTTGGGTTGTGTGCTAGCGGAGACCGGTGCCACGACCCTTGCGATCGCTGCTTTCCAAGGTGCTTTGGTCAAAGATGATCGCTATCCGGATGTCCACTATCACCTCGCTCGGTGTTTAGACGAGGAGAAGCAAACGGAGCTGGCCGATCGGCATTGGCTACGTTTTTTGCAGTTGGCCCCGCAAAGTCCATGGGCTGAAGAGGCCATCGAGCGGCTTGGTCGGTAGAGCGATTGCATTCTTGCGAGCATCTTTACCAGTTGCTCCATTTTCGCTGGTCCGCATTTCTTACCTAATCGGGACAACGCAACCTTGGTCCGGAAGGCTCCCCGAGAAGCGTTCTGGTGGACGAAGAGGGGAATGTGGCGGGTGCCCCTTGGTAAGGCGCTCCGAGAATGCCTTGCGAGGAAAGATCATGTCCCCGACCGAAGAACCAGCGATCGACTTGGGAAACATTGCTTTGGCACCCGAAGAGGTGGCCACGTTGAAGATGCTCGTCGAACGCTACGATCGTGTCATCCAGGAGTTGGATGTCCTCAATAACGAGATCGAAAGTTTGCTGCAGGCCGAGGGGATCAAGGCTTGCGAGTCTTAGTCCGTTCTGGGACGATTGAGGGGAATACAAACATAGTCTTTCCAAGGCTATCCCCGCTTTTCAGCGTTGGATGGGCCTTGATTTGCGGGGGTTCGAGAACCCTAGCGTATTCCCCTAAGTCTGCCCTAAGGACTGCTCCTCGAGAACGATCTTACCGTGACAGCCTCCTCTTCTCACAAGCACGTTTCCGTACCTGATATAGCCCCAGTTCGCCGAGCGCTCATCAGCGTCAGCGACAAATCAGGATTGGATCTTTTCGCGAAGGGGCTTGTTTCCCAAGGTGTCGAGATCTATAGCACCGGCGGGACTCGGAATTATCTGTTGGGGCTAGGGATCCAGGCTCACGAAGTATCCGCCTACACGGGATTTCCGGAGGTGATGGATGGACGTGTGAAGACGCTTCATCCGAAGATCTTCGGCGGAATTCTCGCTCGGAGAACGTTGGCCGAGGATCAGCACGCTCTGCGCGACCATGAGATTCTTGAGTTCGATTTGGTCGTGGTGAATTTGTACCCCTTCGAGAGCACCATTCAGCGCGATGGGGTGACGATCGAGGAAGCCATTGAGCAGATTGATATCGGCGGTCCGAGCTTGATACGAGCGACGGCGAAGAACCACGCATTCACGACGGTTGCGACCAGTCCATCGCAGTACGAGGCGATTCTTGCGGAGTTGTCGTCGAAAGGCGGAACCAGTTTGGTCCTGCGTCGGAGGTTAGCTGCGGAATGTTTTGCACAGACAGCTCGTTACGATGCTTGTATCGCCGACTACATGCAGCACCAGACACAGACGGTTCGCGAGAGCGAGCCTTTGGAAATGCCGGCGGATATCACGATTCCGATGCATCTCAAGGCCACATTGCGATATGGTGAGAACCCGCATCAATCGGCAGCCTTGTACCGTTTGCCTGGCGTGCATCAAGCTTCGCTGGTCGATGCACAGCAGCTCAATGGCAAAGAGTTGTCCTATAACAACTTGCTCGATCTCGATGCAGCATTGCAGATTGTGCGCTGCTTCGCTAAGCCTTCGGCGGTTGTTATCAAGCACAACAATCCTTGCGGTGCGGCGTCGGCCCACAAAGCTTCGTTCGCCTGCCGCAAAGCTCTGGATGGCGATCCCCTCAGCGCGTTCGGTGGGATATTGGGTTTCAACTGTCCGGTGGATGCGGAAACGGCAGAAGTCCTCAGCACACCTGGCTTGTTTGTGGAAGCGATCGTTGCACCGGAGTTCACCGACGAAGCGATTGCCATCCTCAAAACCAAACCCAAATGGCGAGAGAATGTGCGGCTCATGGCGACAGGTCCTTTGGGCAATCAGCCTCGGGAGCTCAATTACCGGTTGATCAGCGGTGGAGTTCTCGTTCAAGAAGCGGACAATCAGCCTCCGACCAGCCTTCAATGGAAAACGGTTACGAACGTCGCCGTTGCCGATGAGCTTTGGGACGACATCGCCTTTGGATGGGAGATGGTGCGACACGTGAAGAGCAACGCGATTGTTTTGGCACGAGACGCAGCGTTGGTCGGGGTTGGTGCGGGGCAGATGAGTCGGGTGGATTCGGTTGAGATTGCGATCGAGAAAGCAGCCGAGAGATCGGCAGGGAGCATTCTGGCTTCCGATGCCTTCTTCCCATTCCCCGATTCGATCCATCGCGCTGCCAAGGCGGGGATCATCGCGATCATTCAACCAGGCGGTTCCAAGAAGGACGAGGATGTCATTGCAGCGTGCAATGAGTATCGCATCCCGATGATCTTCACCGGCCAGCGACACTTCAAGCACTAAGCGAGCTGCTTATGTCCGATGCAACGCAACCTTCTCCGGAAGAAGGTTCGATCCGTACACCCTCTTTTGGAGGGCTCCGAGTGGCAGCACTGGAAAGTCGTCGTCGAGACGATCTTTCCCGGTTGATCGAGCGATTTGGCGGAAAGCCCTTTGTGAGCCCATCGATGCGCGAGGTCGCCATCGAAAAGAACAAAGAGGCTGTCGATTTCGCGTATCGCGTCATGACAGGCGAGATCGGCGTCGTTATTTTTCTAACGGGAGTCGGTTTCAGGCAACTGATTGCAGCGATTGAGCCACATGTCGACAAGCAGAGGTTTCTCGATTCGTTGTCCGATATTGTTACGATCGCTCGCGGTCCAAAACCGGTGGTAGCGATGCGTGAAGTGGGACTGCAGCCTACCCATCGAGCGCCCGAGCCGAACACATGGCGAGAGGTTTTGCAGCTCGTGGACCAACATGTCCCGGTAGCGAACCAAACAATCGGATTGCAAGAATACGGTGTGACCAATCACTCGCTCGTAGCGGGATTGGAAGCCCGCGGCGCGAATGTTGTTCATGTTCGCGTCTACCAATGGGAGTTCCCGGAGGATACGCAACCGCTTCGAGAAAACATCAGCGCGATCTGTCGCGGCGAGCGAGATTGTTTGATGTTCACGAGCGCCCATCAAGCCGTGAATATGCTCCGCATGGCTGATTCGATGGGATGTGAACCCGAGTTGCGGCTGGCGTTGAGGGAGACCGTTGTGGCGTCGATCGGTCCGACCACCACCGAGATGCTTCAGCATTTGGAGATCCCTGTTGATTTGGAACCCGAGCATTCCAAGATGGGGCACTTAGTACAAGCGGCGGCAGACAAGACAGAACGAATCTTAAAGGCCAAGCGTTTCCTTGGTCACTCCGGTGCACAGATTCGTTCGAAAGCAATGCAACTGGCAGGCGATGACACCATGAAAGAAGCGATGGAAGCGAGTGACTTTATCAAGGCATGTTATCGGCAACCTGCGGATGTCACACCGGTATGGTTGATGCGACAAGCGGGACGCTACATGGCGGAGTACCGAGCGGTACGGGAGAAGCATTCGTTTTTAGAACTATGCAAAAATCCTGCGCTGTGCGCTGAGGTCATGGTGACTGCGGTTGAGAAGCTCGGGGTCGACGCAGCCATCATCTTCTCGGATTTGCTGCCGATTTTGGAGCCGATGGGTTTTGATTTGGAGTTCGCAGCGGGCGATGGGCCGGTGATCCATAACCCGATCCGTGAGCCATCCGATATCGATCGCGTCCAAGTTTTGGAGGATATGGCGCCACTTCAGTTTGTGGCAGACACGGTGAGACTCACCCGCGCTGCATTGCCTCCGAAGATTCCAGTCATTGGATTTGCTGGCTCCCCATTCACCTTGGCTAGTTACATGATCGAGGGAGGAGGGTCTCGCAACTACATTCACACCAAGAAGTTGATGTTGGGAGATCCATCCGCTTGGCGCGTCCTTATGGATAAGCTGGTGGACTCGATCGCTCTGTATCTCAACTCCCAGATCGCGGCAGGCGCCCAATGTGTCCAGTTGTTCGACTCGTGGGCAGGTTGCTTGTCGACCACTGACTATCGAACCCATGTACTGCCGTATATGACCAAGCTGTTGGAGTCGATTTCTCCTACGGTTCCGGTTGTCAACTTTGCGACAGGAAACCCGATGCTCCTATCGATGTTGCGGGGAGATGCACGAACGGTCGTCGGCATTGATTGGCGAGTGCCTCTGGACGTGGGTTGGGACATGGTCGGCCCCGATCGAGCAGTTCAAGGAAATATGGATCCAGCGATCTTGTTCGCTGGGCTCGATGCGATTCGCGCTGCGGTCAAAGATGTTTTGGATCGAGCAGCGGGCCGGCCCGGACATATTTTTAATCTTGGACATGGCATTATGCCTGGCACGCCTGTGGACCATGTGATCGCTCTAGTCGATATGGTGCATGAAATGACCGACCGCCGAAACAGGAGTTAGCGACCAAGGTGCTATTCCAAGACGTATCTCTGTTGTCCGTCGGTTTTGTTCTCCCTCCCGAAATCATTACCTCGGAGGAGATCGAGAATCGGCTCGCTCCCGTATACGAGCGATTGCGGCTCCCTCAAGGACGTTTGGAGGGGATGAGCGGTATTCAATCTCGCCGACTTTGGAAAAAGGGAACTAGGCTCAGCGATGTCAGTGCCCAAAGTGTTCGGTTAGCCATGCAAGCGGCAGAGGTTAAACCAGCCCGCATCGGAGCGTTGATCCACGCCAGCGTTTGTAGAGAGTTTTTGGAACCTGCGACCGCGTGCCGAGTTCATCATTTGGCAGGCTTGCCTTCGAACGCCTGGGTGTACGACCTCTCGAATGCTTGCCTCGGGGTCATGAACGGTGCAGCGCAAATTGCAAGCCTCATTGAAGCGGGTGTAATTGAAGCGGGAATCGTTGTCGGAACAGAGGATAGTCGAGGTTTGTTGGAAGCCACTCTCGGCCATCTATTGAATGACCCTAATTTGACGCGGCAATCGATCAAACCCGCATTTGCATCGCTTACGATTGGTTCAGGGAGTTGCGCCTGGCTTCTTGGGCGCACCTCGCTGTTCGGTGATATGGGAGCTTCGGTGCATGGAGCTGTTGCTGTGGCTAAAACGCAGTTTCATGATTTGTGTCAAAGCGATACCGATCAAGCAGGGGCATCGATGAACCCGACCATGCAGACTGATTCCGAAATGTTGCTTGAAGCGGGGATAGAGACTGGCGCAGAGGCATTCGATTCCCTTCTTAAGGAGCTGCAATGGGACCGGAGCAGTATTGCTCGGACCGTCTGTCATCAAGTCGGAACAGCCCATCGCCGTCGCATGCTGGATCGATTGTCGCTGCCGCCGGAGAACGACTACAGCACGTTTGCAAGCCTGGGCAACACCGGGTCCGTCGCACTCCCCACAGCCCTGGGGTTGGGGATCCAGGAAGGGGGATTTCATCCTGGGGACCGGATGGCCTTGCTCGGAATTGGGTCGGGACTGAACTCCGTCATGATGGGTCTCACGTACCGGCGCTTAGAGGTTGCAAGTGAACAGTTAGGATAATTTTTCCGCCTGGGCAAGACTTTCTATTTGACTCGTCTGAATTGTGAGTCATGTTATTCCACCCCCGCTTCAAGTAGTTCGTTTAACCCCAATTCGGTTCCCTGGGATCCGAGCAAGGAAAAGACGATGCCAGACAACGCAGCGGTCGGGACAACAATGTCGATAGAGCAGTGCATGCTCGACGCCAACGGGGGTCTAGAGCAAACAGATGCTGCTATTGAGCGAGCCAAGGCGAAGCTCCGCGAAATCGACGAAAAAATCGAGCAGATGCGACAATCGCGGTCGAATCCTGTGTTTACAGAGATTGCGAGCGAGCTTGATGGGCACTCTCTTACAGGAGCGACGATCATCACTCAATTGACGGTCCGGTCGCACCAGCTGATCAGCAATTTAACCCGACTTCGTCCCCGCGGCCGAAGATAATCCTCTCCCGGGTTTCGCTGCTGCCCCCCTTCTTTCGATGGAAATCCCTGCGTCGAACTGATACAACATGCAGGAGTCGCGCGCCACTTGTACGCCTTGTCGGCGCGGCAGTTCGAATCGTCTTGATCTTTCATCATAGAAATCGGGTGCAATGGTTACGGGCTCAAAAAAGGATTTGGTCATCGTCGGTGGTGGCATCATTGGACTTTCCACTGCCTATTTCGCTTTGGAAAAGGGATGGAACGTCACGGTCATCGATCGAATCACCCCTGATGGCGACAACTGCTCGCACGGAAATTCTGGGATGATTGTCCCAAGTCACTTTGTTCCGCTTGCGGCGCCCGGAGTGATGGGGCAGGCGATCCGATGGTTAAAGGACCCTGAATCCCCTTTTTCAATCCGGCCGTCTCTCAGCTTGAATATGCTCAAGTGGGGATTGAGCTTTTACTTGGCGTCGACCAAAGCCCAAGTCGAGCAGGCCGCTCCGCTTCTTCGCGATTTGAATTTGGCCTCACGCGACCTTTACATCCAGTGGGCTGAGCAAGGAATCGAGTCGGGGCTGGTCAAAAAAGGGCTCCTCATGTTATGCAACAGCCATGAGATGCTCGAGGAGGAGATCGCCCTTTCGCAGCAGTCAAGAGATTTGGGAGTCCCTGCACAAGTCCTCACGGCGAGCGACATCGAAGCCCTCGATCCAAACGTAACCCTTCAGGTCAAAGGCGGTGTGTACTACCCCAAAGACTGCCATTTGGATCCCCAACTGCTGAATCGCTCTCTTCAATCGGAGATTGAAAAGCGAGGAGGACGATTCTTGTGGCAAACGCACGTCACAGGATGGGAGACCGATTCCACTCGCATTCGTGCTCTCGCGACCAATCATGGTCCCATCACGGCAGATGAATTCGTCGTCTGTGGCGGAGTGTGGTCCGAAGAACTGGTGCGTTCGCTCAACATCCGCCTCCCATTGTTGGCAGGAAAAGGATACTCCCTCACAGTTCCTACCCCTATTGAGCTACCCACCGTTTGCTCCATTCTTTGCGAAGCCAAAGTCGCCGTGACCCCGATGGGTGATAAGCTACGCTTCGGTGGTACGATGACCATTGGAAAGCCTGATCACGTCATTGCCCCTGAAAAGATTCGGGGAATTGTAAAGAGTGTTCAAAGCTACATGCCTCGTTTCAAACCCCAGCACTTCGATGGCATTTCGCCTTGGGTCGGGCTTCGTCCTGTGACGCCTGATGGACTCCCCTATATCGGTAAACCTTCCAATTGGAAGAATCTAACGGTCGCTGCCGGTCATGCGATGATGGGATTGAGTTTAGGACCAATCACAGGCAAGCTCACAACACAGCTTGTTGCTGGAGAGGCGACCGCGATCCCAGGTGTTGCAGATCGACTTTCCCCCAACCGTTACGCAGCTTGATATCACGAGGTGGACTGATGTCCTTGGATCGACGACGGCTATTACAAGGGGGATCGATGGCGGCCCTCTTCTCAACACTCCCACCTTTTGATAATTCGCGGGCCCTTGGGACCAACAGTGAGCTTGAACCAACAGACAATTCTGGTTGGATCGATGCGCACGTGCACGTTTGGACCGATGATATCCAAGCCTATCCGTTAGCATCTGACTTTACCAAGGAGCAGATGCAACCGGCTAGATTCACACCCAGCGATCTCTTTCAACACTGCCGGCCCCACGGCGTCTCGAAGATTGTCCTGATTCAGATGAACTTTTACACGTTCGACAATCGCTACATGCTCGATGTGATGGCTCAGAACCCGGGCGTCTTCTCCGGAGTTGCGATCATCGATGAAACCAAAAGCGATGCATTCCAACAAATGGCTGCACTGAAGCAACGGGGGGTAAGGGGTTTTCGCCTTTATGCGGATCGAGCCAACGTTACGAAATGGAAATCGTCGGACGCGATGAGGCAGATGTGGAAGGCGGCTGCGGATCTCGATCTCGCCATGTGTTTGCTGGCGAATCCAGATGCCCTTCCCGACATCTTGGTGTTTTCACGAGAGTATCCGAAGACTCGCGTCGTCATCGATCACTTCGCTCGCATCGGGATCGATGGAATGATTCGCGAATCCGACTTGAACAATCTCATCGCGTTCTCCGATCGAGATGAGTCATACATCAAGACCTCTGCGTTCTACGCATTGGGAAGCAAAAAGGCTCCTTACGAGGATTTGGGGCCGATGATCCAGAAGCTTGTCAAGACATTCGGGTCCGAGCGATTGATGTGGGCGTCGGATTGTCCATTTCAAGTCGAGAGTGGGCACACCTATGATGCCTCGCTCGAGCTTATCCGGGATCGGCTTGCATTTCTCTCCGCTGATGACAAGTCGAACCTGTTAAAAAACACAGCAGCCAAAGTGTTCTTTAGCTGAGAGTCGAATCGGTACGACATCGCTCTAAACGTCGATATCACTCGCATCTTCGGCGCGTTCCATGATGAATCGGAAACGCGCTGAAGCATCGCGTCCCATCAAGTCGCTCATGACGCGGTCGGTCTCGAGGTGGTCATCGATTTCGACTCGGAGCAATCGACGCGTTGCGGGGTTCAGCGTGGTATCCCAGAGAACTTCAGGCATCATTTCGCCGAGCCCCTTGAATCGGGTGATCTCCGGCTTCGAACGTTTGTCGCTCTTCGCCAGAATCCGTTCTCGATCCTCTTCATCGGCGGCCCAGAATGTTTCTTTGCCGATATCGATTCGGTAAAGAGGTGGGACGGCGATGAACACACGACCGTCTGCGATCAAGCCGGGCATGTGTCTGTAAAGGAACGTGAGAAGGAGCGTGGTGATGTGGTGACCGTCCGAATCCGCATCGGCGAGCAAGATCAATCGATCGTATCGCATTTTGGAGATATCGAATGACTTGCCAATTCCACACCCGAGGGCTGTGACCATGTCCTGAACTTCTTTGTTCTCAAGAACTTTGGACAATGAAACCGATTCCGTATTGAGGACTTTGCCTCGCAGCGGAAGGATTGCTTGGTGATTTCGGTCCCGACCTTGTTTGGCACTGCCACCTGCGGAGTCACCTTCGACGATGAAGAGCTCTGATTTACCTCGGCCCGTCGAAAGGCAATCGCTGAGTTTTCCGGGTAGCATGGCGCGGCTCGTCGCCGTCTTTCGCGAGACAGCTTCCGATGCGGCTCGGGAGGCGGCTCGTGCGCGCGCTGCCGCGATGATTCGAGCCACGATCGCTTCTGCAGTCGAGCGATTATTATTAAGCCATTGTTCGAGAACGGGGCGAATTGCGTTATCAACCGACGTTTGAACTTCTGGATTGTTCAATCGGTCCTTCGTTTGACCTTGAAATTGCGGCTCGCTGATAAAGACCGATAGGACGGCGACCATTCCTTCTCGGATGTCTTCATGACCGATCTTTACACCGCGGGGCGTCAGGTTATGCGTATCGATATAGTTTCGAATCGCTTTGCCAACCCCTGCTCGAAAGCCGTTTTCATGCGTGCCCCCTACCGGGGTTGGAATACCGTTGCAATAAGAGCGAACGTGCTCATCGGTCGATTCGGTCCATTGCATGGCGACTTCGACTCGTTCGTCGCCGTCTTTTCGGAACGTGAATGCCAACTCATGGATTGGGCTGGCGGCTCTCTGCTCCAGTACCTTGCCTAGATAGTCCACGATCCCTTGCTCGTGGAAGAACGTCGTCTTGGATCCATCGACGTCATTCTGAAAATGAACTTTAACTCCGCGATGTAAAAAGCTAACGATCTCCAATCGCTGCCGAATCAATTCTGGATCGAACTCGGTCTTTGGAAAAATGGTCGCATCGGGCGTAAATGTGATCGACGTTCCCGAACCTCGCGATGCACCGGAGGCTTTCTGAAGCTTCGTCGTCGGCTTGCCCTGCGAGAACTCCATTTTGTATTGATTGCCGTCGCG
>JALOQZ010000012.1 GCA_025459245.1 Pirellula sp. | reverse complement strand
TTGACGGCCTATCTATCGGCTCGCATGGCTCACATGAGGAAGAGGTAGGTCGATGCAGTTTCTTTTTCAACCCTTGGCTTGGGGATTCCTTCTCGTCCTGGTCCCTCTGTTGATCCATCTCATCAACATGGTTCGGCATCGGCGGACCGAGTGGGCCGCGATGGAATTCCTGATGGAGAGTTATCGCAAACATCGGCGCTGGGTCTGGCTTAAGCAAGCGCTGTTGATTGCGTCTCGGATGCTGGCGGTTGCCATCGCAGTGGCCATGTTGGCCCAATGGGTCAGTGGATCAAAGTGGTTATCGTGGGTAAGCCAGTCGACGACCCACCACTACTTTATCTTGGACGATTCCGCGTCCATGGGCGATACGGGATCGGGAGGGAACGCTTATCAAGGTGCATTAGGTGCGATTCAAACCATTCTCAATGCAGCACCCTCCCGAGAAGGAAACCATTTAGTTAGTGTGATTCGAACATCGCGAGCGTTTGCTGCCCAAGCTGGAAAGAGGCGACGATCGGGTGAGCCTGAGGAAAATTCTTCGGAGCCAACAGTTACTGCCGATTCCGTTGCCGATCTTCTCGCGCGTTCTGTCCCATCAGACCCTTCGAGCATGCTCTCCCGATTGATGGGAACGCAACCGAGCGCGATCGACGCACCGCTTCATGAGGCGATCGCCTTGATGCGGCCCGTCATGGAGCAGTCGATCGGGGAAAAGGCCGTGGTCTATTTGCTGAGCGACTATCGCGTCAAGGATTGGCAAAGCAATGCAAACCTACAGCAGGAACTCCTCGCGATTCCGAAAAACGATTCGGAGTTGCAGCTGATCGATTGTTCCCCCGTAAGGCACGAGAATTTGACAATCGCTTCGATCGTACCGCAGCAAGAGGTGCTGGTCGCCGGTGTTCCTGCGTTGATCAATATCACGGTTCGGAACGAAGGCATTTCCCCGGTCCGCAATGTGACGGTACGTGTCTTGGCCACCGATTACAGCAGCAGCGACCTCGAACCAAAACCGACAGCGGCCTATTCGGGCCTGACCACCGAGCTTCCTCCGCTGCTCATCGATCGCATCGAGCCGGGCGAATCGGTAACGAGGCACACCCAAGTTCTATTTCCGAAGAGCGGTTCTCACGTCGTCGAGGCCCAGTTACCACCGGATCCACTGCAAGCGGACAATCGCGCGCATTGTGTACTGGATTTGCAGGACGGATTAAGAGTCTTGCTCATCGACGGAGACCCGTCCGGAAAGCACTCCTTCTTCATTGAATCGGCTTTGAATCCAGGGGGGTCGACCAAAACCGGTCTGCTCATGGCACGGGAAGGACCTGAGTTTCTGCGTGATGCAGATCCCTCTGCGTTGGACAGTTACGCTTGTATCTTGATGCAAGCGGTACCTGGACTGGACGGTCGGGCGATGGAGAACCTGCACGCCTATGTAGCTCGGGGAGGTGGACTGGCCGTTTTCTTCGGCGAACTCATGACGGATGCGGACTACGCGCGCTACAACGCGAATTGGACCAAAGCCCCAATCGGGGCCCCGACCGCGACACCGCTGATGCCATTCCGAATCCTGGGCATGTCGACGTTGGCAAGGTCGAGTGATTCCGCTGTACCTGATTTGATTGCAGAGCAGCACCCGATCTTTGAGCCGTTGTTGGGATTGAGCAACTCGCCCTTTCAGTTTGTCCGCGTCGACCGTTTTGTCGATATCGACGAGTCTTTGTTTGGATCAGCATCCGAGTCAGGGGAATCGACCACCAAAACTTGGAAGAAGGTTCTCGCCTTACGCAATCAGAAACCTCTTATGATCGACCATTCGGTCGGCAGTGGGAGAGTCCTATTCACCATGACAGCGTTGGACAGGCAATGGACCAATTGGCCTCAAGATCCGACGTTTGTCGTCGCTGCTCTCAAGATGGTCGGCTACCTTTCTTCCTTTCGCGGGATGGATACCTCGAAGGTCGCTGGAACTCTAATGCGTTGGGACTTTTCCTCTCAAGAGATGCTGCCGGAGATCCAAGTCGTCTGCCCACCACTGGCCGGCTCGACCCTTCGCCCCATCTTGAGTATCAACGCAGCTCCATCGGGGGAGTCCTCGCTCGCAGCGGTCGTGGATTCCAATCAAAGCGGTGAAACGGAGGAGTCGATTCGGGCCATTCTTAACGCAGGCGTCTACGAATGGTGGGGAACCTCCACGCAAGGAGATCGGGTGATTCGCAACATCGCGAGAAACGTATCTCCGCTGGAGGGAGCGTTTGAGAAGGTTTCAAATCCGGATCTCAATCGCGAGCTGTCAGGAATTCCGTTTACCTACAAATCGGTTGAATCCGTAGGCGCGACGACATCTCTCGCCGGGTTCGCCAATCGCAACATGCTTCTCATGATCATGCTTCTATCGCTGCTCCTATTCGAGCAGTGGCTGGCTTGGAGCGCCTCGTACCATCTACCTTCGAAATAGCGAACGCATGCACCTCGTCGATTCCATGTCCCCTTGGTTCCTCGCTCAAGAAGACTCACGCGTCTTCTATCAGTGGATGCGCGTGGAGCAAATGGACCAATGGCTCCATTGGTTCGGGCTTGGGTGCATCCTTTTGTTGATTGGTAGCTACGTCGTCTTCTGGTATCGCAGGGACTGGAAAGAGTTGCCAAAGGGAATTGGC
Organism: Pirellula sp.; assembly: GCA_025459245.1. Taxonomy (GTDB): domain Bacteria; phylum Planctomycetota; class Planctomycetia; order Pirellulales; family Pirellulaceae; genus JBKCUI01. The sequence goes on along the minus strand of JALOQZ010000012.1, from coordinate 30,108 downwards.
TGGTCGCTATTGGCATTGCGACTATTCGCGATTCTCGGCATCTTGGTATTTTTTTTCGATCTCCAGAAGCGGACGGAAAAGCAGATCACCCGTTCCTCCAAGCTAGCGGTTCTCGTCGACACCTCGCTCAGCATGACGATGCCCCAGCAAGAGCGAGAGGGAGCATCCGAGATCATCGATCCATCGGCAAGTCGGATCGCGGCCGTTCAAAAGTTATTCAAAGAGACGCCGATCCTGAAGCAGTTTCAGGAAAAGCATGACATCGCCGTCTACCGATTTGACCAGAGCACGCGACCGACCGCGATTGCCAATTTCCAAAAACCGCGACCAACCGACCCGGGTAACACCGATAACCGAATCGCGATCTGGGAATCAGCTCGAATGGTCGCTTGGAGTGGGACGTTGCTCCTCGGTGCATCGATTGCTGTTCTTTTAGGGGCTCTCGTGCTTCGCGTACGGGGCAATACGAACGTCGCGATCCCCTATGTGTTGATGGGGGCTTTAATCGGACTGATCTCGGGTTTCGTTTTGATTTCAACTTCCATCCTCCGAGCCGATGGAATCGCTTGGCAATCTCTTTGGAGTTCTCAACCGCCCCAATTGGCCGAGACCGATGCCAAGCCCGATGGTTCGGCAGCCGAAAAGTCGGCGGATCCCAGCTCCGAGAATGAAGCGAAACCGACATCCCCTGAGATGATCGTTTGGGAAACCGCGTTGGCTGCTACGGGAACAGAGTCTAGGATCGGCGACGCCATCCATGCGGTGCTTGAACAAGAGCGAGGGGCCCCCTTGGCTGCCATCGTTTTGCTAACCGATGGACGCAGCAATGCAGGCTTGGATCCCTTGACAACTGTTGCGGAAGCGGCGGTACAAGGCATACCGATCCACACGATCGGATTAGGTACCGATAAAAATCCAGTGAACGTACGGGTCCTCGATGTAGAAAGCCCCAAGCGGGTGTTCCCTGGCGATCGATTTCGACTCAACGCGCTCGTCCAAGCCTCTGGGTTGGAAGGAAAGCAAGTGTCGCTTCAATTGCGGCGTCGTGCCGGAGGCCAGCAAACCAGCACGATGACCATCGACGAAGAGCGAACGGTGACGTTGGCTGGTGACGATACCATTACGAGCGTCGTCTTCGATATCATGCCGCGAGAAGTCGGTCCATGGATTTATGAAGTCAAAGCGATCCCTGCTTCGCAGGATACGAACCCGCTTGACAACGCCATGGAACGCGAGGTTCGAGTCGTTGAGCCCAAGGCGACCGTGCTCATCATCGCTGGTGGTCCTACCAGAGAGTACCAATTCGTAAGGAATTTACTCTACCGCGATCCGACGATGCAATCGCACGTCTACTTGCAAACGGGCAAGCCAGGTGTGTCCCAGGAGTCACAAAAGCTCTTGACCGAGTTTCCCAGGACAAGAGCTGAAATGAGTCAATACGACTGCGTTATCGCGTTTGATGCCGCATGGATGGATCTCGATAAAGAACAAATCGATGTACTTGAGAAATGGGTGAGCGAGCAAGCCGGCGGACTCGCCATCATCGCAGGTCCCGTCGCAACTCCGAAGTGGGCTGGCGCTGCAGGGAACGGAAATCCGAAAGCGGAGGTCATTCGCAATCTAGCCCCCGTCGTTCTCGATTCGCGAGGCGCTCGCATGGTTTCTATAGGACGCTTTGAGTCCGAGACTGCTTGGCCATTGCAATTAACAAACGATGCGATCCAAAGCGACTTCATGCAAATCGGCAAAACCATGGATGCCAGCAAGAAGGCTTGGGCGGATTTTTCTGGAGTCTTTAGCTACTACGCTTGCTATGAGCCCAAGCCCGGTGCAACTCCCATCGCGAATTTTGCCGATCCTGAAACCTCGGTGAATGGAACTCTTCCTATTTATCTGGCAACTCAGTTCTATGGCGCTGGTCGCGTCTCGTTTCAAGGAAGCGGAGAGTTTTGGCGGTTGCGGGACCTTGGCGAAGAATACTTCGATACGTATTACACCAAGCTGGTTCGATGGGCCGCGCAAGGACGATTGTTGCGAGACTCCGATCGAGGAATATTGCTGTTAGATAAAGAGCAGGCCATCGTGGGTGAGCAAGTCATGGTGCGAGCCGTTCTTCGCGATGCCCAGTTCCAACCGCTGGTCATCCCCGAAGCGAATGCTAAGTTGATCGATCCAAGTGGACGGTCCACTCCATTGCCTTTGACCCCTATTCCCGATCCCTCACAGCCGGGCGTCTATATCGGTCAGTTCTTCGTCAAGGCAACGGGAAACTATGAAGTGCAATTGCCAGTGGGCGGATTGGCAGAGCAAGTTCTCTTAACGCAACAGATCACCGTTCGAGTACCTGCAGTTGAGATTCAGCGGCCACAACGAAACGACCCAGTCTTGACCGAGCTAGCGAGCCGGACGGGCGGCAAGTATTGGATCGGCGTCGATGGCTTGAGCGGCGTGGGAGAGGCAACCGACAAGAGCTTGGTCGAGTCGATCGAAACACGCGATCAAACCAATTTCTTGCCTGGCACCCCCGACCGCGACTTCCAACAGCGTTGGATGGGAGTTCTCATGGCTTGGATTGTCGGCTGCTTGTCACTCGAGTGGCTAATTCGGCGCATGAGCAAGCTGGCATAGCAGATTCATCGTGAAGATTGCTCGCTCATCTCACCTAGCGAACGTATTGAGACCAGCTGATACAAAAGGGATCAGGTTACCATCAATCTGATACGGTTTGACATCATTCTGATATCGCGGCGTGTGACCATCCCGCCACTCTTCTAACGAGATCTCGAAAAACCGCGGACATTTCTTCCTAAACGATGCCGCGAAGCCGAGGAAATTTAGGGGTTTTTGCGAACTTGAGCCCAACTACTCAGTTTGGCATGAAATTTGTAGTTTCGTCCTCTGCACGCAGTGAGAGTGATTGTTTCCTGATGCGGCGATCGCGTGACGAGTCGCATCGTGAATTCGTTTTGGAATAGGTTGAAACATGATTACCAATTGGATTCGACGGGTAGGGCTAGGCGCCGTCATTGCTGGTTCCGTAATGGCTGTGGGGGCTTCGACTGCGGAAGCGGGAGGCTATCAGGTTCGTAGTCGTTATGGTTACTACGGCCCACGAACCTACTACGGCCCCTCCTACCGCGTTTACCGGCCAGCTATTGTTGCACCAGGTTATGGTTACTACCCCTATGGTCCTGGCATCAGCATCAACACCTATCCGAACTACTACCGTTCATATCGGGTATCCCCAGCGTTGCCTTGGGGTGGTTACGGTGTAGGTGGCTATCCCCCAGGGGCCTCATGGGGGGGAGGTAGCAACCGAGGTTTCTCCCTCTACATCGGTCGCTAGGTCCGAAGAGCATCTTCACGCCCAACGTGAGCGGCACAGCGCAAGCTGTCCGGTAAGCCCAACTGTAAGCGGCACAGCGCAAGCTGTCCGGTGGGGCCTCCGCGGGTGGCCCCCTACCGATTGTTAAGGAGTTAACCATTCCTTAACACAAAATAAACATGAAGCACATGTTAAGCTGAGCCCTCTTTGTACAACTTTCGCCAGCAATTCGGGGAGTTTTCCCCGATTGCGATTGTGATGTTTTTCCCCGCGAAAGTATTGGTTTACAAAGGGTTTCTTCATGTCAAACAAGTTCCCATCTCGGAAGCTTGGATTCACTCTCGTTGAGCTTTTGGTTGTCATCGCCATCATCGGCATTTTGGTGGGACTGCTGCTGCCGGCAGTACAAGCCGCCCGCGAAGCAGCCCGTCGCATGTCCTGTAGCAACAACATCCGACAGCTGGGGTTGGCTCTGCACAACTACGAAAGCGCCAATCGCGTTTTTCCCCCGAGCCGAATCAGCATTTCCTCGCCTGTCATTTTCCAACAGTCTTGGATTTCGATGATCCTGCCGTACATGGAGCAGAACAATGTCCACGCTGCTTACCAGCACGGATTGCCTTGGTACGCTGCAGTGAATGATCCCTTGACGACTGTTAAGATCCCGACGATGGTTTGTCCATCCGCTCCCGGCGATCGTGAATTGCCCGCGCAAAACCTTTACTCCGCGATTACCAATAATACGCGAACCAACGTTCGTCCTCTTTGGGGCTACTCCGACTACGGATCTATCAACGCGGTCCGAAATGCAGCATTCGTCGCATCAGGCCTCCCGTCCATCGGTACTCGCGAAGTCCTCGGAGCGATGGGGCGCGGACCGAACGGAGTTAAGCTAGCATCCATTTCGGATGGTCTATCGAACACGATTGTCGTAGCGGAGGGGGCTGGACGCCCCAGCATGTATGTCTCCGGCCGCAAGGCTAACAATCCTCGCACCGGTAACATCGCTTTTGGAACTCCCTTTGTGGCGGACGGATGGGGATGGGCGGACATCAACGGCGGATTCAGCATTGATGGTGCCAATGCGCAGGGACTGCAAAACGATACGAGCAGCAACGGTACCACCACTTTGGTTGCAGGCGGCACTTGCTTCATGAATTGCACCAACGATTCCGAGCTCTATGCGTTTCATACCGGCGGTGCCCAATTCCTGTTCGGCGACGGTTCGGTGCAGTTCCTTTCTCAAGGTATCAATGGCGCAACGTTTGTCGCCTTGCTGACGCGAGATCGCGGCGACATCCCAGGCGAGTACTAAGAGGTTATCGCTGGATATCGATCCGTTTTGATCGATGAACTTTCTCCGCTCCTCATTCCAAGATCGATTCATATGGCTCTACAGTACCTTTTGCAAAGCTCTCTTCGAGCATGTCTCTTCTTCGCATGGGGTGCCTCGAGCCTCTGCTATGCGGACACACCGATCGTTAGCGATGCAAATAGGTCGACGGTTGCTGTGGAGCTGATTGCGGTAGGTCGATTGCCCGGCGACTCAATGGACCTTACCGGTCTCACAGGCACGCTCGAAACGGGCACACCTGAGGATCAGCTAGGTGGCTTCTCGGCCATCGAGTACAGCGGTAGTGGAGATCGTTACTTTGTTTTGTCAGATCGTGGCCCGGGAGACGGAGCCGCCTCCTTTTCTTGTAGACTGCATGAGTTCGACTTGGCTCTGGACTTTCAGAACAAGTCGCTGCGCCCAACATTGATTCGATCGGTACTGCTTAAAAGTGCCAACGGTGAGTCTCTGTCAGGCTCCTTGACTGCTGTCTCTCTCAAACCAGGAGCCAAAGAATCGTTGGCTCTCGACAGCGAAGGCCTTCGTCTTTTCGATGACAAGACTTGGATTATTAGCGACGAATATGGTCCCGCTATTCACTTGTTCGGGCGCGATGGAGTTCGGACTGAGCGATGGGAGTTACCAAGCTCCTTTCGGTTGTGTGCATCCCCGGATATGCCCAATGCCATCGGGACCTATCCCAATCGGGGCATGGAAGGCTTGGCTATTTCTAGCGATCGCAGCAAATTCATCGGTGCAATGCAGGGACCGCTGGTTCAGGACGGCATCGTAGAAGGTGACAAGTGTCTTGGGTTGTACACGCGTTGGCTGGTTATGAACCGAGAGACCGCAGGTCGCGATAAGTCCCACGCACAATGGGTTTATCCATTAACCGATGAGTCGACGGGAGTGAGTGAAGTTCTAGCGGTCGACGCAGAACGTTACTTGGTTCTGGAACGCGATAGCCGTTCGGGGGTGGATGCGAAGTTCAAACGTATTTATCTAGCGGACACGAAGGGCGCAACCGATGTAACGCAGGTCTCTCGCCTGGGCCGTACAGAGTTGCCTTCGGGGGTAAGGACCATCACCAAGACTTTGTTGATCGATCTCTTAGATGAACGATTCGGGCTTGGGGGTGAAAAGGTCGCAGAGAAGCCAGAAGGACTCTGCTGGGGGCCTACCTTAGCCGATGGCCGACGGTTGCTTCTTGTTTGCGTCGACAACGATTTCGAAACAGAACGTCAAAGCGAGTTTTACGCTTTCGCAATTCGCTTCTAATCGGCGACTGGCAGATAGGCTCGCAGGTCGATTCGATAGAATTGCTTGAGCAGTTCAAAAACGTGAGGATGGTATTCGGCGAGTTCGTGAGGCATCTGAAAATAGTGCTCGCTCGCAACAGCGAAGAACTCGCTCTCCGATGTTAAGCCATAGTCATCGATCAAAACATTGTAGCCTTGTTCAACGAGGCGTCTTGCTTCATTGAATTCCCCGGTCATCTCGCGTCTCCATCGTTCTTCATCGATTCCACTGGGGAGCGGAGGGAGACCGTCAGCGAATGGGCTATTGATAAGATCCAGTTGGTGCGCGAACTCATGGATGACCAGATGATCGCCGTCATCCCCATCCTGTCGATCGCTTAGGATATCCTCCCAATTGACAACGACGGGTCCGCGATAGATTGTTTGCCCGGCGCGAGGAAACTCTCCCATGATCGCCGGGATGTTTGTATTCAGGAGGCTGGAATGTCCATCTTCGCGAGCCACGTACGGTGCTGGATAGACTAAGACCGTTTGGGTTCTGTCAAAGTACCAATCCTCGTAGGACAAAACCATGAGCCCGGCGGCGGCGGAGATGCTCCACTGGATCTCGGGGGTTATCGAGAGTCCGTTACAGCCCTCCCAATTCTTTTCACGAACGAAGACTCTGCACCAACGGATTAGCTTTTCCTGCAGCTCACTGGGAAGATACTCTGCTTGCCAAAGCGAGCGTCGCAGCCATTGACGCTCCTCTTCCCTCACGGGCGATGCAATCATGCGACGCCGTCCACCAAAGAGCCAATGGAACACCATGCTTTACAGGTGTACCGACTCGGGTAGCGTAGATTCTGTTGAAACGGGCTGCGACTGACTCATCTCACCGATTCGATTGCGTTGCAAGGAGAGCGGAACTCTACGAGAAACGAGCGTGACCAGGATCCCCTCCTGCACCTTTTGGCCATCTTGATTGATCAACTGCCTATACCAATGGACCTCGCCATGGCGCCGACCGTGCGGTTTCAAGTCGATGATCTCGGTAACGACATGAACTCGATCGCCGGCGTAAACCGGTTTGGTAAATGACCACGATCGAATGCCAACGAACGCACTCGTTTGAACAGACGGCGCTTTGGAACTCAGTCCTGCCAAAAAGGAAATTCCCAACAAACCGTGCGCGATCGGTTTGCCAAAAGGCCCATTCGCTGCGAAGACGGGGTCTGTGTGAAGCGGATCTTGGTCGCCGGTCAAGTCGGCGAACTGCTGAATATCCTCATCTTGGACAACGCGTTCGCCGCTAACCCAGCGATCGCCAAGCTGCAGATCTTCAAAACCGAGGGGCAATGTTTCTTTCATGGCTATCCTTGACGGTGCAACCCGAATCTCCGATAGCTTGGAATTGTCAGTAGGGTTGGGCATTTTCGCAACCCCGGAAAAGGAAGCGATAGAAAGGAAATCCTAGCTAAAAGAACTAGATCCCTTACAATCCTTGAACTTTACGCAAATTGTCCAGAATACAGCCTCTCGGCGAAGTTCCCGATCAAAGTGGGTTCGCTTGCAGTCGCGACAGGAGTAGCTCGATTACTGATACCAAAGCCAATGTTCCAAAATGGGGCGGTTTGCTGCTCGTCGTTACAGCAGCCTTTCTCTGGAGTTTGAGCGGTTTTTTTACGCAGGTTCCGCAGCTCAAAGTATGGTCGCCTGAAACGCGCGGTATTGCAATCGCGTTTTGGAGAGCCATCTTCGCGCTCTGCCTGCTGTTGCCGCTAGCCAGGCGCATTCGTTGGAACGTTCGGATGATTCCGATGGCCTGTTGCTTCGCTGCGATGAATTTGACTTTCTTAACGGCAGTCGTCATCGGTTCGCCAGCCAACACGATTTGGCTGCAGAACCTGGCACCAAGCTGGGTGGTCCTGGGTGCGATTTGGATCTACGGGGATCGTCCAGTTTTTCGTGATTGGGTGATGCTTGGATTCTGTACCGCAGGTGTGCTGTTCATTCTTGTGATGGAGAATCTGCAGGGCGCCGGGCAAAAGACCTATCCGTGGTGGACATCCCTCCTCGGTATCTTGTCGGGGGTGACCTACGCTGGTGTCATTCTCAGCATTCGCTCGATGCCCCAAGAAGATCCGGCATGGCTTATCGCAGTCAATCATATCGTTACGGCACTGTTGGTAGCCCCTATTGTCTTGTGGGTGGGCTCGGCCATTCCGACCGGGTCGCTATGGCTGGTTTTGGCCGCCCTTGGCATCTTTCAAATGGGATTGCCATACTTCTTGTTTGCGCATGGATTGAAGTCGACTCCCAGCCACATTGCCGCATTGATCACCTTGCTAGAGCCGATTCTTTTACCCATCTGGGTCCACTGGACCCGCCACGGCGATCCCGATTACGTTTCACCAGGCTGGTGGACTTGGGTTGGGGCAGGACTTATCCTGCTCGGGCTGATCACCCGTTATGTTACGATTCGAAAACCGGTGCGGAGCGTTGAGGATTGAGAGTTCTGCATATCATCACTCGCATGATTGTTGGGGGTGCGCAAGAGAACACGCTGTTCAATTGCCTGGACCTCGCTCGCATTCATAGCGACCAAGTGCGATTGATTACGGGCCCTTCTCTCGGTTCCGAAGGAGAGCTTCTCACCAGGAGCGATGTATCCGGTATCGAAATCGAGACAATGCCGTCTCTGGTGCGAGCCATCCATCCTCGCTGCGACTGGCGAGCTTATCGCGATCTGAAGCGAAGCATCCTGGCTTGGCGTCCTGATGTGGTTCACACCCACAGCGCCAAAGGTGGATTGCTCGGCCGAGCCGCAGCTTGGTCTCTTCGCGTTCCCTGTGTCGTGCATACCGTCCACGGCGCGCCGTTCCACCCCTATCAAAGCCGCTTTGCAAGACACTTCTTTGTGGCGTGCGAACGATGGGCCGCTCGACGGTGTCACCATATGATCTCGGTCGCGGATGCGATGACGGATCTGATGGTGGATGCGGGGGTCGCGAAGCGGGATCGGTTCACGACGATTTACAGTGGCATGGATGTCGAGCCCTTTCTCCATTCAGGAGACATGCGAAACGAAATCCGCAATCGCTTTGGTTTCACAGAAGATGACATTGTCTTTGGCAAGATCGCGAGGCTATTTCACCTCAAAGGCCACGAGTATGTGATCGAGGCGGCCAAGCGGATTCGAGACAAATTGCCAGCGGCTAAGTTCCTTTTCGTCGGAGATGGCTTGCTCCGAAATCAGCTTGAATCGCAAATTCGTGAAGCAGGCTTGAGCGATCGGTTTGTCTTTACCGGATTGGTCTCGCCAACAGAGATTCCTGGTCTCATTAGCGCGATGGATGTCTTGGTCCATGCTTCGCTCCGAGAAGGTCTTGCCAGAGCATTGCCACAAGCCCTGTTGTCGGGAAAGCCTGCCATTAGCTTTGACATCGATGGTGCCCGCGAAGTCGTATTGCCGGGAACCACAGGCTATCTAACGGCTCCGAAAGATATCGGCCAACTCTCCGATGCCATGCTCGCACTAGGGAATTCAGCCACCGATCGAGCTTCGTTCGGAGAAGAAGGGAGAAGGCGATTTACCGATCGTTTCCGCCACGAGACGATGACTCAGCTGATCCGACAGCTGTACTTGCAAATTCTCGCCGATTCGACCGTTAAAGGCGGCGCAATCTGATCGAATCGAGCTTCTAAATCAGAGGGAATCTGACGCTTCCTTTCGAATGATGCGGAAAGTCTGACCTACGGTTTGCCGTTGCTATCCGCCGGATAGTCTGCGTGCAAATGATTTTGATCAGAGCGAACTTCCATGCTCCCCGTCTCCCCGACTCGATGCCTAACCCCCAACCGGAATTCGGATAACTCTTCCGCTCCGTCGAAGGGATATTCCGTCGATCCGCGGATCGGTGCGAACGTCGGAAACCTATCGATCGTTCAGCAGATAGGCGGTGGAGGTATGGGGGCCGTTTACGAAGCCCATCATCGTCATCTCGACCGTCGAGTCGCGATCAAATTCCTACGAAACGACGGCACGATCTCTGCCGAAGCCGCCTCCCGTTTCGAAAGAGAATACCGCTCTCTCGCACAAATCGATCACCCCAACGTTCTTCGAGCACTCGATGCAGGCGAATGGAATGGCCAACGCTACGTCGTTACCGAAATGCTCCATGGCCTCGATCTTCAACGCTACGTCGAGCAATTCGGGCCTGTGGACCCAAACAAGGCGATGGAATGGATTCGCCAAGCCGCATTGGGGCTCCATGCGGCCCATCAGCTCGGGCTCATCCATCGCGATGTAAAGCCATCGAACTTGTTTCTATCACAAAACTCGACTATCAAACTGATCGACTTTGGGATTGTGCGGCGATCTCAACCCGATGCAGCTTCAACACAAGACGGCCAATTTTTGGGTACCGTCGATTACTTATCTCCAGAACAAGCGACTGCACCCAACTATGTTGATGCAGCCTGCGATATCTACAGCTTAGGTTGTGTTTGGATATTCCTGCTATCAGGCAAGCCCCCCTTTCAGGACTCGCATTACCCGGGGTTCATGCCAAAGCTCAAAGGGCATATGGCCGACCTCCCCCCCTGGCTGAATTCCCCAGAGGCGAATCGACTACCGAAACCAGTAAGAGCTCTTTTGCTCAGTATGATCGCAAAGGCCCCTGCAAATCGCCCTTCCGCCGCCGAAGAGGTTGCGCTACGCATCGGTGAGATGGCAATGATGAACAAGCCGTCTCTCGATCCAAAGGGTTATCGCGCTGTTGCCCTTTTGGCAGCTGCAGCGTGTGTAGTCTCTCTGATGTTCGCGTTTGTGTCTCTCCCTTCGACCTCAATTCAAAGCAAAACGACCGATCCTTCGCCAAATTCGCTGCTCGTTTCCACACAAACGGAGCCAGAGTCCAAGTCGCGAACGGATACTGCACCGGAGGAAACTTTGCCCCGCGGTGTTCAAACGGTTCGAAGCCATGTTCGAAGCGCAAAGACCAAGCCACATTCCTCGAAATCAACTTGGTCAGGATTTCCACATTCTTCGCTGCAGGAGTCTCCGGAATGAGCCTCATGTCCACGAGAGTATCGAATACCTTTGCCATGCCCCTTCAACCAGGAGCGGGTTGCAAGGGAATGCTTGTAAAGATTCACCCGATGGAATGGATGGAGAAGCCAACAGAGATTCCAATCAATGGACTGACCGTCGGTCGCGATTCGGCCTGCGAAGTGAAACTTGACGATGACTCAGTTTCCCGCCGGCACGCAAAGCTCCGGTATAGCGGCAATGAAGTTTGGGTCGATGATTTAGAGAGTACCAACGGCGTTTTTGTTAATGAACAAAGAGTGAACGGATCCAAGGCGCTCCTAGCGGGTGATCGAGTCCGATTCGGAAATCAAATCTTCAAACTGGTCACCGAAGAAGGCTTCGAACTTCAGTACCACGAAGTTATCTACAAGATGATGACGACCGATGCCTTGACCCAAGTTTACAACCGCAGGTTCTTTCTCGATTCGCTGGAAAGAGAATGGCATCAGGCACAACGAGGTGTCCAATCTTTCGCTTTGCTATTGCTTGATCTGGACCGTTTCAAATCGATCAACGATCAATATGGTCACCTCGCTGGCGACAGAGTTCTCTGCGAGTTTGCTCGACGCGCGAGATCGGTCCTTAGAGCAGGCGAAATCCTAGCTCGTTATGGTGGCGAGGAGTTCGCGCTGCTGTGTGTGCCTGCTGATGAGGAGCAAGCTGCCGCTGTCGGAGAACGCATCCGTTCGGCAGTCGCGGAATCGCCCATCCTTTTTGAATCCGTTGAAATTCCCGTAACCGTAAGCATCGGTGTCGCTTGCTACCACGCTCTCGACACCTGCGACTCCGAAACTCTTATTCAGCAAGCGGACGAGCAACTCTATCGCGCCAAAGAAAATGGTCGCGATCAAGTTTGCGTACGTAGCGCAGCACCATCCCCATCCCGCTTTCAAGCATCCATTCAAGAAAGAATTTGAAACTCCTCGGTAACACTATGAAGAGATATCTCCGTTCGATTGCTCTCGCTTGCTTATTCGCTTTCGGTATCCATGGAAACGCTCAAGCCGATTTCACGGCGATTGCAGGATGGGACTCCCAACTCTTTCCATCCTATCTAATTGCATCCGCGGCATCGAAGACGCCCATCTTCGAAATTGGTGATGACCACTTAGGGGATCCGAACGGTCTGCTGGGTGTCGAGATAACAGCGCCCCGTAAGAACACGCCGATCGAAGTGATCATTGAATGCGATGACTTCATGCAAACCAGTCGCTTCGTTGGCGTGCTTCCAAACAAAGGCGAGACATACTCCGTATTCCCTAAGATCAAATACCGCTTCGATCGCTTAAGCCAATGTGCGCAAGCGACGCCAGCGACAGTCACCTTCACCGTAAAGCTTGGTGATTCCGTCGCTGAGGAACAATCTTCGACACTCACGTTTCGTTCGGTTAACGATTGCCCTATTCGCGTTGCCTCCGGGGAAGAGGCGTTAGATACCAGCCCAACCGTTGCCGCCTATGTAAACGAACAGCATCCATTCCTCGACAAATTATTGAGAGAAGCCCTCGACATCGGTGTTGTCGACAAGTTCACGGGATACCAAATCTCGGAAGACGAGGTCATCAAACAAGCTTACTCGATCTGGGATTTGCTCGTGGCTCGGGATGTTCGCTACAGCAGCGTGACTACAACCGTGGCGGAGTCGGAAGAGGTTGCAAGCCAGAACATTCGGCTCCTCGAACAAACGATCAATAATCAACAAGCGAATTGTGTGGACGGATCCGTCTTAATGGTGTCGATGCTACGCAAAATCGATATCGATGCAGTGCTTATTCTTGTCCCCGGGCATTGCTACGTAGGTGTTTATCTCGATCCCGCTCGAACAAAGCTCTTGGGATTAGAAACGACCTTGATGGGCGAGTCGCTCGATTGGCCCGAAGAAGTTCCTGAGGGACTCGAAGCTGCCGTTTCAGAAGACTTGCAAGACGAATACTCTTGGCCAAGCTTCGTCCAAGCGTTGAAGATAGGAACACAAAACATTCTCGAGAATGCGAAGCAATTTGAATCCAATCCTGATTATCGCGTGATTCACGTGGGAGACGCTCGCAAGTTGGGGATTCTGCCAATACCTTATCGCGGCAACGAAGAATTCCTGGCAATCGATTTCTCAGCTTCAGAAACCGAAGAGAGCGCAGCGGATGCAGACACAGAAGAGGACTCTGAAGATGGAGCCTCGGATGACGATGGCCAGTGGGGCGATTCCGACGAATAGTCCCAACATTCAATCTTTTTCATACTCTTCAGCGGTTGACTTGCAACCGCTGAAGCAAACTCGCTTCCCTTACAATTGTATGGAAGCGATATATCTTTGCGTTACTTACCCAGTCGGTCGAGAACATTCTTAGTGATTTGTTCGACAACCGGATCTTTGCCCTTTAAACCGTGGGCCCAGTCGGTGCTACCTGTGGTTATGACAGTTCCACCGCGCGTGTAAGTACCCAAAACCGCTGCACCAACACGGTCCTTGGGAAACCGGTCGTACCAAAAAGCGTCGTCCGGTGCCCATGTTGCTGGACAGGTTCCGAGGATCAAGAAGTCTTTGGGGGTGCCATCGCTCCCAGTTGCATACGGCAACCCCTCGCGCCACTCCATTTCACATCCATCGCATTCGTAACCAACGATGGTATCTTTGCCGCCAAAGCGTTCTCCTCTGGCAATCCCTGTCCCCGAAAAGATCCAATGATCAGGCCTGTGGACTTCGTACGATGCAGGACCATCCATCCATTGACCATGACTCTTGTGATATCCCCCCCACAAAAACCCAACTCCGGTTAGCTGATTCTCTGGGCGTTGCACCAGATGATGGCTCCAAAGCGTGCTTAGCAAGCTCTCTTTGTCGGATCGATAAAGTGGGTCCATGTTGTACCACTGCTTCCAGCAAGTGAGCGCTGTCCCTTCGTCTTCACTGCGAACCTGCCAACAGCACGTGTTACCGCTGAAAAAGGCGACATTCCCACCCCGTCCAATGAAGGCCTCTAAGTGATCGCGCATAAGCGACGACCAGTACTCGTCATGCCCGATGCTCAGCACAAGTTTGTAGTGATCCAAGAGCGACGGTCGATGCTCCAAATCGCCGTTGATCGCAAACTCCAGCGTGTAACCATTCGCTTCTGCCCATCGAACAAACGGACCTTCCCAATTCTCAAACTGCGATTGAATTGGACGCAAAAAGGAGACGCGATGCCCTTGGAGACCGTCGCGATCGTGGTAAGCATATAAGCTGTGCCCACCCCAATTTGTGTAAGCGTTGTAGGTGTTCGTTGCGAACTGCACGAGAATCTTGCTCGTCGATCCTGGATCGCTTGCTCGCACGACAAAGAAGCAAGTGGTTTGAACGGGTTTGGCATCCGGTTGAGGGTTCGGATTGGGAGATGAGAGAGATACTCGGTAGTATCCGGATCGCCAGTCGCTGGGTACAGCAAATGTGTAGGCTGCCGGCCAAGAACAACCATGGGAGGAGGCGCGATCCGGAATCGGGTATCGCTTCATCGCAATCTCATCGACCGAGTGCACCAAATCCTCTTTTGCTCCCACTCGATGAATCGTTAGCTTGCCAACCGGCTCGCTCGATGAAAGGTGCAGCGAGATGTTTTCTCCAGGAGCCACGCTCAGGGTATTCACATACGCAAAGAGATAGGGGGTTCGCGGCTCCGCTAGATCTCCCCAAGAGGGGGCGGCAATCGAGGCCCAAACTAGCAAAACAAAAAACGCAGTTGCCCAACGGTGGTAGAACATGGCGAGAACCTCAATGACAAGGCGGGAGGGTGGGGAGGAAGTCGAATGCGGGCCCCCATTCTAGCCCGATCCGTCGAACCGTGGGTATACGTTCGAATGAAGACACCTTTCCTCCCCGAAAGATTGCCTCTCATAGGCTCATCTATTAGGATAACACTGCCTCCTTCGCTTCCCCCCCGCAGAATGACTCCCCGCCATGCTTGGTGTGAATTCCCTTCTTCATTGCAGACTGATTCATCGTTTTACCGCCTTGATCGCTATACTGGCAATCGGGACTCACGTCATGATCGTCCACGCACATCAAGAGTCGCAGAACAACGTCGATTATCAGCGGGACATCGCTCCCTTGTTGGCGGAACACTGCAGCCATTGCCACGGCGTGGACGAAGCGTCGCGACAAGGGGGATTGCGATTGGATAAGAGAGAGGACGCGCTCCGGGGGGGTGACTCAGGAGCGCGAGCGATCGCTTTAGACGATGTGGACAATAGCGAGATTTTGAAGCGTGTTTTGTCGAACGACCCCGACATTGTCATGCCCCCACCCAGCGAAAAGAAGCCCGTTAGCGCAGAGGGAGTTGCAAAACTGCGAGATTGGATTCGAAGCGGTGCTCCCTATGACACCCATTGGTCATTCACCCCTCCAGCCAAAAAGAATTTGCCTGGACTACCCGAGGAGAAGCCAATCGATTCCTTTGTTCATCATCAACTGCGTGTTAAGAACTGGTCGCCGGCCCCGAGAGCAACCAAGGAGGAGTTGATTCGACGCGTTTATCTCGATCTGATCGGCCTTCCTCCGAGCCCCGAAGAGTTGGCCGAGGCGGTCGAGGCTTCATTCGAACAAACCGTTGACAAACTACTCCAAAGCGAGCGGTTCGGCGAGAAGTGGGGACGACTTTGGCTGGACCTTGCTCGATACTCCGACACCAACGGCTATGAAAAGGATCTCCAACGCGAGCAATGGAAATATCGCGATTGGGTTATCGACGCCTTTAACAAAGACATGCCATACGATCGCTTTGTGATCGAACAGATCGCCGGCGATATGCTGCCAAATGCCACTCAGTCTCAAATCATCGCCACCGGTTTCCTCAGAAACAGCATGATCAATGAAGAGGGGGCGATTGTCCCTGAACAGTTTCGTATGGTCGAGATGTTTGACCGTATCGACTGCGTTGGGAAATCGATTCTTGGATTAACAACCCAATGCGCCCAATGCCATACGCACAAATTCGATCCGATCACGCATCACGAATACTTTGGCATGTTCGCGTATCTGAACAACTCGTACGAAGCCCAGTCGTGGGTCTACACCGACGAACAGAAAAAGGAAATCACGACGATTCACGAAGAGCTCTCGAAAGTGGACTCGCTGGTTCGCGAAAAGCATCCCCAATGGAAAACGGAAATCGACCGTTGGCGAGAGGAATTCCTTGGCAAAGAGGTCGCGTGGAGCTTTCCGCAGTTCCATCAACTGGAAAGTATTAGCGGCTTGAACCACCCGACCCAAGAGCCCGATGGTTCGATACTGATGAAGGGCCATACGAGCAGCGATATCTTTTTTGTTAGCAAGCTGGGGCCTCAAAAAATTACCGGTCTCCGTATCGAGTTGTTAACACATCTTGATTTTCCTCATGCGGGCCCGGGACGAAGTAAAACAGGTACTTGGGGTATTACTGAGATCGAGTTGTTTACCAAGCGTCCAGGTGAAAAGGACTGGGTCAAACATAAATTGGTTTCTCCAACCTCTGACTTTTCCAATCAAGACACGAAGAGCGCCGATGGCAAAAAGTCGACCGGACCAGTGACCTATCTAGTCGATGGAACAGACGACACAACTTGGACCGCCGACCGCGGTGTTGGAAAACGAAACCAGCCATCGCTCGCAGTCATGCGATTGGAATCGCCGATCGAGCTACCAGAGGGGGCTGAGGTCAAGATTGCGATGCGCATGACGGATATGGTTGGGTGTTGTCGCTGGAGCTTGACCGATGCGAATGAACCAAGTGCTGCACCGATTGACTACGCGGCTCAGCTGGCGCTGCAAGTCAAAGACAGGGAATGGACTGAATCAGAAGCGACCGAAGTGTTTCGGGCTTGGGCGAAAGGTCTCCCAGAGTGGAGCGATTTTTCGGCGAAGGTCGACGAACTTTGGAAGAAGCATCCTGTTGCAGCCACATCGATTCTTCACCTTCATGAACGCCCGGCTCGCGATCCTCGGATCACGAAACTGCTGGACCGTGGGAATTGGGACCAGCCGACCGACGCAATAGAACCGCATGTGCCTGCTGCCTTTCATCCATTTCCGAAAGGGGAGCCGAACAATCGGCTTGGTTTCGCGAAGTGGTTAGTCTCACCCGATTCTCCCTTTGCAGCCCGCGTTGCAGTCAATCGAGTTTGGCAAGCCTTGTTCGGAGAGGGGTTGTTAGAAACCCCGGATGATTTTGGAGTTCGCGCTCCTCTGCCAGAGAACAGGGATCTTCTCGACTGGCTGTCGGTGGACTTCATGGAAAATGGATGGAGTCACAAGAAGCTGATTCGACAGATTGTCTTGAGCGAAACCTACCAAAGAACATCCAAGGGGCTCGGTCCCTCTCGCGACGAAGACCCACGCAATCGATGGCTTGCGAGAGGCCCCCGATTCCGCGCGGACGCGGAAGTCGTGAGGGACATCGCATTGTGTGTCTCAGGATTGCTCCATCACAAGATGGGAGGTCCAAGTGTGATTCCACCGGTACCTCAAAGCGTTCTCGACTACAACTACACCTATCCGAGCTATTGGAAAGCAGCCGAGGGACCCGAACGATATCGACGAACCGTATACGGATTCCGAAAAAGATCCATGCCCGATCCCGTGACCTCGAGCCTCGATGCTCCCAACGGCGATCTTTCTTGTGCGAGACGCGTTCGATCGAATACTCCGCTAGCCGCGTTAACGGGCCTCAACGAAACAATCTTTGTTGAGGCCGCCAGGGCTCTCGCGTTGCGAGTTTTGCGAGAGGGAGGGGAAAGCGATCAGCAACGCATCGATCGCGTGTTCTTGCTTTGCCTTTCCAGGCTTCCCACCCAAGACGAATCCCGCGTTGTTCAAAATCTCCTAGATTCGCAGCGCAAGCGATTAGCAGAAGGCTGGATCAACGCAAAAGAGATTGCGACCGGAGATGCGGCACTCGCTCCTGATCTGCCACCGAAAACGACACCACAGGACGCGGCGGCTTGGACCGTTGTCAGCCGAGTTCTCCTCAATCTCGACGAAACCATTACCAAGAACTAAGGCAAAACATGATGAGCAACGAATCGATCCGCGAGACGCATGCCAAGTGGCTCAGGCGCCGATGGTTTTTGCGGGAGTGCGGAGTTGGATTGGGAGGGATCGCAGCGACTAGCTTGATGCTAGGCGACTCCGCAGTAGCCACTCCATCGACGGAGAAGTCGCCCAACCCCCTGGCCCCGCGTGCGCCTCATTATGCGGCTAAAGCGAAGAGAGTGATTTATATCTTTCAAGCCGGTGCACCGAGTCACTTGGACTTGTTCGATTACAAACCGGAGCTTGCGAAGCGAAACGGACAGTTGCCGCCAGCAGAGTTGTTGCAAGGATACCGCGCAGCCTTCATCAACCCGAATTCGGCACTGCTGGGGCCCAAGTTTTCGTTTGCCAAACATGGATCGTGCGGCATGGAGCTAAGTGAGGTATTACCTTACACCGCAAAGATCGCAGACGATATTTGTTTGATCCGGTCCATGCAGACCGATGCTGTCAATCATGCGCCCGCTCAGATCATGATGAACACCGGATCGCAGCAGTTTGGCCGTCCTAGTTTCGGTGCATGGACTTTGTATGGCCTCGGAAGTGAGGCGAAAGATCTACCGGGATTTGTGGTTCTTACAAGTGCTAAGGGTACAAGCGGTGGGGCCAGCAACTACGGTTGCGGATTCTTGCCTACCGTCTATGGTGGGATTCCACTCCGAAACGCGGGTGATCCCGTTTTGTATTTGTCAAATCCGAAGGGGATTGATCAAGAGACACAGCGTGCATCGCTCGATACGCTTCAGCAATTAAATCAGATGTCGCTACAGCAATTTGGCGATCCAGAGATCGAAGCTCGGATACAGAGCTATGAGTTGGCGTATCGATTGCAATCGAGTGCACCGGAGTTAATGGATTTGCAAAGCGAATCCGCTGCGACATTAGAGCGCTACGGGATTAAGGACGCGTCGAAAGCGAATTTCGCTCGCAATTGTTTACTTGCGCGTCGGTTGGTGGAGCGTGGGGTGCGGTTTGTACAGTTGTTCCATGAAGCATGGGATCAACATGGCGGTCTCACGGCGGGAGTGAAGCAAAATGCATTGGACACCGATCAAGCGAGCGCGGCGTTGGTGCAGGATCTCAAGGAGCGCGGGTTACTCGAGGACACCATCGTTATTTGGGGAGGAGAATTCGGTAGGACGCCGATGGTGCAAGGGGGTAACGATGGTCGGGATCACCACAATCGTTCCTTTAGCATGTGGTTGGCGGGCGGAGGGATCAAGCCGGGATGTGTGTATGGAACGACGGACGATCTCGGGTTTAACGTGGCTGAGAATCCTGTCCATGTGCATGATCTCAACGCAACGTTGCTCCACTTATTGGGATTCGATCACACGAAATTAATCTATCGCTTTCAAGGCCGAGATTATCGACTCACCGACGTGCATGGCAACATCGTGAAAGGCATCGTCTCTTAGCCTAGATCCCCGTCGGAGATATTGGCCTAGTGCCGAAAGGGACGGCCGAGAATAGTCCAGCCTTTCAAGGCTGGGGACAATTCCTGAAGAGGATCTTAGAGCTAACTGATTTGGCGCTCTAAGAACGAGCAACCACGGAATACACAGAACACACGGAAGCAATGATGGGCAGAAAGACATTTTTCCATGTCGGGACTTTTTGTTTTATTGCCTCCCATCTTTTTGCCAACAAGGTACCCCGGGGCCTTCATTGAACTGTGTAGGGTACGCTCCCGCAGCGGTTCGCATCGACATATCTTAGGCAAAACGTACCAAGCCCTTTTTGGGGGTCGTTTGCCAGGTTCGATCTACTCGTCTTTGAGATTGAGGGAGTACGCCTGCGGCTGACTGTTAAACGAGTACGCCTGTCGGCTGACTGTTAAACGCGTGCGGCTGTCGGATGACTGTTAAACTATTACTTGTTAGAGTGTCTTTAGGTATTCGAGGAGGTCTTGCTTCTCTTCGTTATTTAGCCGCGCTGGATAATCATGGCCTGACGAAGATTTTCCGGTCGCGCGGGTATCGAAGTAGAGCTTCTTGTCGTACGAGTTCAGGCGGTTGGGTACCTTATCCAATACATCCACTTGGAAACCAACTCGTTGAGTGTCGGGGGCCAAGGATGTTCGACGCCATACGATGGGACGCTCTTCGGGATTGAGCAAGTGCCAGAGCGTTGGGACGCTGCCGTTGTGAAGATAGGGGGCTGAAGCCCAGATTCCGTCTAACGGGGGGGCAACGTAACCGTCGACTTGCGATAACGTTTCTTGCTCTCCCATATCGGCAAACCAACTGGCACCATAATGCGCTCGGTGTGCAGGAGTTAGAGCATCGAATCGTACGCGATCGGTTTTGATGTCTTCGATATCGACGTAGGTATTCGGAAACTCAGTGCCATCGCCATAGGTTCCATGGCAGGACGCACAATTGTTATTGAATACCTTTTTCCCTCGCTCCGACTTGGCTGAGTCGATCGGCAATGGGTACTTGGGGGGTCGCAAAGCCTCGATGAACGCATAGACGTCGCGGAAGTCGCTTTCCCATTCGCGAAACTTCTCGGGACCGTTCTCTCGGACAAGCATGAACTGCATGAGCCCTTTGTGTCCTTTCTCCGCAAATCCGTCGATGTAGATGTGGTGCTTTCGATGGAAATGCCACCAGGGTGGGGCATCCATATCGTGATGTACCATGCTGGCTGGCGAACGATTCGTGTGGACCCTTAATTCTTCGTCTCGGTAGTTCATCAGGGCTACGCCGAACATGACGGCATTGCTGGTCCCAATCGTTCGCCCCAGAGGCATGACTAACGAACCGATGTCCATGTGACCAAGCGGTTTACCGACCTGAATCTTGGTCTTCCTCACCGATTCTGTCAGCGATTCTAAGAGATAGAGGGTATTGGGAGCACCTGGGTAGGTCGCTCCGAAGAGGTTCCCTCCGTGGCAAGCGAAACAGTTCATGACAAACCGACCATCCGAGGTTTGCACATATTGCAGCGGCCGATCGGGCGAGTCTGGGCGACTAGCGAGGCCAAACCTGGCGAAGAATCGTTCCCGGTCGGATAGACTCGCTGGGAATCCGCCGACGGGCAAAGAAGCCGATCGATCCGATTCCAGTTTTTGAACGACATCCAAATCGAAGTCATGCGGCAAGTAGGAGTTCGAGACTAAATGCTGGTACCCTCGCTTCGCTTCCGGGGACATTCGAGACCAAAGTTCAGCGTATTGCTTTGCCAAACTATCCGCGATAATCCTCGCTTCATCGAGATTTCCCGCCCCTGCCTGGCTAGGGCTGTCGGAGGCCGTTTCTTTGTCCTCGCCAAAGCAATTGGGCACAGCTAGCAATGTAACAAGGAGCAGAACCGATCCCCGCGCGGTCCGATTGAATGCCGAGCGGATGGTGGAATTCAATGATTGGGACATGAGTTGGGTATCGAAGGGATAGTGAAATCGTCTCGGAATCCGTTGTGGGCAAGGTCGCATCACCTAGCCCATTGTACCTCGAAGGGGAGTGGTTCCTTAACACTCAAAGTTATCCTCACCTTGCGCCTCTGTAGCGAAACCACCAAGTCCATTTGTGGATCTCGATGGTGATGAATGCGGTAAGGGAAAGGGCGAGCATCGCCCCCCAGACTTGCCAGCTCACCGGCTCGACTCGGAGAACCGATTGCAGCGGAGGAAAGTGCATGGCGAACGCGTGAATGCCGAGGGCGCCGATCGCCCCAGCCAGCAGGAACGGCGTTTTGAGCGGTGACTGGGTCAGTGCGCTCTTGGTCTCCGACCTGCAGTTGCCGATGTGAATATTCTCGAAGAGAACCGCCAAAAGCAGGAGCGCGTTGCGGGCCGATGCTTCGCTCCAGCCGGCTTGAATCATCCACCAGAAGGCCCCCGTGCCGACAACCATCATGGTGACTGCGGCGATGATGATCCTCTCCAGCATCAAGCGATCGAAAATGGGTTCACTCGGGTTTCGAGGTTTGCGACGCAATACGCCTTGCTCCCCCGGTTCAAATGCCAACGCGACTCCCTGAATGCCATTGGTCACCAAATTGAGCCACAGGAGTTGGACGGGCAAGAAAGGAATCGGTAGGTAGGAGCCCATAACAAACGTAGCACCGATGAGGAGGACTTCAGCAAACCCCATCGACACGAGAAGATAAATGACTTTTCGAATGTTGTCGTATGCGATGCGGCCTTCCTCGACGCCGGCGACGATGGTGGCGAAATTGTCGTCGGATATGACCAGTTCCGCTGCTTCACGAGCGACATCGGTCCCGGATTTGCCCATGGCGATGCCGATATTGGATGCTCGAAGTGCGGGTGCATCGTTGACACCGTCACCGGTGACGGCCACGTAGTGCCCTTGTTCGCGTGCCGCGTTGACCAGTTCCAGTTTTTGACGTGGGGTTACGCGCGCGAAGACCCGCTTGGTGCGAATCATCTCGCGAAGCTCTTCCTTGGAAAGTCCGTTGAGAGACTGACCCGCGACAACACTCGAGGGAGAATCGGCCAGTCCCAGGTCACGGGAAATGGCGAGGGCCGTGACGGGGTGGTCGCCGGTCACCATGCAAACGGTGATCCCCGCTTGATGGCATTGCTCAACGGCCTGCTTCACTCCGGGTCGCAGCGGATCGATCATGCCGATGAAGCCGAGGAACTCTAATCCTTGCGGAGCGTGTTGCGGATCGAGAGGGACCGAATCGACATCGCGATGCCCGGACGCAATTCCCAATACTCGAAAGCCTTGTCTCGCCAGTTCCTCTGCGTGGTTCATCCAGTGCTCCCAAGCCTCGGACTGCTCTGCGAGGGTGCACATACGAAGCACCTTCTCTGGGGCTCCTTTGACACAGATCCGTGTGCCGCCGGCGTCGCGATGAGCGGTCGCTGCAAACTGATATTCCGGCTCAAAAGGTATCGAGCCGATTTGAGGGAAGCGATCGCGAATCGTTTGGGAATCCAAGCCCGACTTGACGGCTAGGCCAAGCAGTGCAATATCGGTTGGGTCGCCGTGCCACTTCCAGTTCGAATCGCGTTCATGCAAGTCCCCTTCGTTGCAGAGGACCCCGGCCTCGATCAGTTGGACCAACGCGGGTGATGCCGAGAGGTCGACCTTTTTGCCCTCGATTTGCAATTCTCCAAACGGCTGGAATCCACTTCCAGTCACATGGATCAACGCATGGTCTGGGGTGAGGACTCGCTGAACCGTGAGTTCGTTGCAGGTAAGCGTGCCCGTCTTGTCGCTCGCCACCATGGTGCAACTGCCGAGGCCTTCGACGGCGGCTAGTCGACGGACAATCACACCTCGCTTGGCCATCCGCGTGGTGGCGACGGCTAGAGCGACTGTTAATGCGGCGGGGAGGCCTTCTGGAATCGCCGAGACCGCGAGAGCGACTCCGAACAAGAGCATCTCTTGTAACGAATGGCCGTGTACAAATATGCCGATGAGCGATACCGCCACGACGGAGACGAGTACTACGTAGGCGATGGTTGTCGAGAACTTCTCCATGCGTTCAATCAAAGGAGGCTTGCCTCCCGTGCTGGAGAGAACATCGACCGCGAGCTTCCCTACTTCGGTGCGTCCTCCTGTTTCGACGACGATTCCTTTCGCGCGTCCTCGTACGACGATCGACGCAGCGAATGCAAGGTTGCGGCGATCGGCCATTGGGGTTCCTTCGGTCCCCATCCAGTCGCTGTCTTTGACGACGGCCAGCGATTCACCGGTAAGCAGAGACTCATCGACTTCAAAGCCGGTGGCGTGCAGCAATCGAAGATCGGCGGGCACGCGATTTCCCGACTCTAGCGACACGATATCGCCAGGAGCGAGGTCTTCGGCATCGATCTCGTACGTATCCCCATCGCGCGTCACGGTCGCCCGGATTTGAAGGAGTTTTTGCAGGGCTCGGCTGCTCTTTTCCGCGCTCCATTCTTGATAGCCACCGATCACAGCGTTGAGCGCTAGCACGATCGCGACGAAGATCGCGTCTTTGACTTCTCCCAGCGTAACGGAGAGAACTGCGGCACCGACCAACACATAGATCAGTGGGCTTTGGAACTGGCGAACGAGAATCTTCCAAGCAGGAGTCGGGGGTTGCTGTGGAAGGCGGTTCGGACCGCTCTCACGGCGACGCTTTTCCGCCTCCGATCGCGACAATCCCAAATCGGCGGTCGAGAGACTCCGCAAGACTTCGTCGCGCCCAAGTTTGTGCCAACTCGTCACAAGCTGCTCCTTTTTTGCACAGTGAATCTGATTGCTTTGTTCTCCCCGTGCCAACCCGATCCGTTTCGCTGCGCTACGGAGGTAGCCAGTTTAGGGTAATTCAGCCGGGGATGGGGCCGGAAGCCTCGGAGAGTCAGAAGAAGTTAGCAAACACTGTTCCGACGCGCAAAAACGGAATCGCTATTTATGGATTTGACCCGCGAAGCTGCTTGAGCCATTGGAACAAGTCGGCAGGCCACGGCATTTTAAAACGAAGCGATTCACCGGAGATGGGGTGATTGAACTCGAGCGTTGCAGAGTGAAGCGCTTGACGAGGCGCACCGCTCACATCCTCCGTTCGACTCCCATCTCGATTGCGTCCGTAAATTGGATCGCCGCAAAGCAAATGGCCCGCTTCTGCGAGGTGAATCCGAATCTGGTGGGTGCGGCCGGTTTCCAATTGGCACTCGACCAACGAGTAAGGACCAATCTTCTCAAGTGGTCGAACATGCGTGATCGCCCGCTGCTCTGTTTTGTCAGGTGCATCGGTTTGTTTACTACCGCGAATGCCATCCCCGCGATCTCGAACCAAGATGTTGTCGAAAGTCTGGGCAGTAGGGTGACCATGGACCACGGCGTGATACTTTCGAATCACTTCATGCTTACGAAACATGAGTCCCAATGCCTGAGCGACCGACGGGGTGCGAGCAAAGATCATGAGTCCGCTGGTATCGCGATCGAGGCGATGGACAGCGATGACGGAGTATTTCTTCAATCGATGCTCGCGCTGGCGCGCGGACTCATATAGCTTCTGCTTTCGCGAAGTCGTCGGTGCAGCCGTTTGCTTGTAGGCTTGAAAGTGGTCGATGAGTGCTTGCGGTACCAATTCTTCCAAGGTGGGCTGAAGCTGGCGTCGTTTCTTTGACAAATCTCGTTCTTCGAAGTGGCGAGTGGAGGTGACCGCCGGTGGTTTTTCAACGACGACGAGAAAGTCATCGACGTAGGCTAGCTTGACTGCGGTGGCGTCGACCGGCTTTGGGAGCGAGTCCTTCCAAAGCTTGATCACATCTTTGGGAGTTACTTTGCGAGCTGCGTCGAGGCACAGGTTTCCGTTGACTTGTACTTTTCTTTTGAGGATCGCATCGCGGATGGAGCCCCAAGTCCAGTCCGGCAAGTGCAGCTTGAGAGACTTGGAAAGAGTCAGACCATCATCCTCATCGCTGAGATGGATCAGTTTGAATTTTTGGGAGGATTCCATGGGGATGTGGTTTGAGTGGCTATTGGCGGCAGTTTCGTTACTACGATATTGCGTCACCTGCCTTAGATCGCAAGGCTCTGATTGACGGAAATCGCACAATCGATTGAAAAGGTGGAGTCATAACGCTCGAATTACCAGCTTACTGCGAGAAGAATGTTTCTCAACGCTTGCTGTGTGCTTGTCACGTTTCGTCGTGAAAATTACCATTAGTCCGTCGATCCGGTCGCGGATCTAATCCTTAAATCCTCCGTCGCGCAGGTGAACCCACTGTGAAGACTTCCTTTCTCTCCGCGGCATGGCTGACCTTTGGCCTGCTCCTTACCTTCACCATCGGTTGCGATTCCGCAGCTGACAAATCGACTGGCACGGGCTCGGGAGATGCGTCTGCGAAGAAGGAAACAGGCGATGGCGATAAAAAGCTCAAATCGGGCCGTATCGTTTTGCTGAACAACACCGACTCTCCATTTTGGGATGCGGCTCGCGCCGGGATCAAAAAGGCGGCCGAGGATTTAAAGCTTTCCGATCATGGAATCACCGCTGGGATGGATTCTAACGACGGAACGGAGCAAGGCCAGATCGAGAAGCTTCGGCAATACGGGACCCAAAGCGATGTCCTCGCGGTCATTATCTCGCCGCTCTCCTCCACCAATCCTGCGATTGCAGACGAACTGGAGAACCTCAAGAAAAAGGGGGTGATCGTCGGGTGCTTCGACAGCGATCTCGAGGAAAAGAGTCGGTCGATTCGTGAGTTCTATGTTGGCACCAATAACATTACTGGTGGCAAGGTGTTAGGGACAGCTGCGAAGGGGATCAAAGCAGATGCCGAGTATGCCCAATTCGTTGGAACCGATAGCCAACAGAACGCCATTGAGCGAATGAATGGTTTCACCTCGGTTTATGGTGAAGCGACTCAGAAGGACCGAAAGCTGGATGATGCGGACCGAAACCGCGCACGCGACAATGTTCGCGACGTGATTGCGAAGCACCCGAATCTTTCCCTGCTGGTGGGGATTTGGTCCTACAACGCTCCAGCCATCGTCGACGTGGTCTCGGAAAAGAATGCTCGCGACAAGTTCAAGATTGTCGTTTTCGATGCTGAGCAGCTTGCAATCCAACAGATGGCCGATGGCATGATCGATGCCATGGTCGTGCAAAACCCGTTCGGAATGGGTTACGACTCGGTTCGTTATGCATTCGCGAAGCTCTCGGGCGATCAAGCGACGCTGACGGAGCTGTTTCCCAAGATGGGGCAGCCTGGCGGAGATAACCGAGATACTGGCTTGAAGGTGGTCGTACCTGATCAAGGTTCGCCATTGACCAAGGAGATGTTTTCTGACTTCGGACCGAGCGTAGAGTTCGTCAAGTTCAGCGAATTTCAAGAGTGGCTCAAGAAGTACAACCTCACCAGCTCATGATTCCCAAGCCTTCCCTTTGGCGAGCGATTTGGGGATCAGTCGAGTTTAAGCTTCTGCTGGCATGGACCGCCGTGGTCTTCATCACGGCTCTTCTGGACAGCGGTCACACTTACTTCTATCAGCCAGCCAGTTCCGCCGAACTCATCCTTCGCAACACGGTACTCCTGGGTTTTTTTGCCTTGGGTAGTTCCGTCATTATTATTTCGGGAGGCATTGACCTCTCGAGCGGTTCCGTCATCGCGTTGAGCGCGACCGTGTTCGGTGCTTTGCTCATTTTGTTAGATCCTGAGGGGTTTGCCAAAGGATCGATCAGTACAACAGCCGTGCTCGTGGCGATAGCCGGTACATTGCTGGTCGGTGTGATGATTGGAACTCTGCATGCTTGGCTGATCACGGCAGTCGGGCTACCGCCCTTCATCGCAACGTTGGCGACCTTGGTTGGGCTTCGCAGTTTCGGTCGCGCGTTGGCCCCGATCATGATGAACGGCAAGTCGCAGATCGATTTTCCCGATCGCGATTTGCGAAACATTCTCAAGGATGTCACCAGCATCTCCATCTTGTTCGTGATCTTGGCCATTATCGTTTGGATTGTGATGAGCAAAACGGTAACCGGCCGGCACTTGCACGCGATGGGTGGAAATGAGCAAGCTGCTCGGTTGAGCGGTATTCGGACCGATAGGCTGAAGTGGTTTGCGTACGTCTTGGGAGCGGTGACCGCATCGATCGTTGGGATCATTTCGTTTGCCGATCAAGGGTCGGCGAAGCCAGACATTATGGCTCGAGGATATGAGCTCAATGCGATCGCCTCTTCGGTCATCGGGGGTTGTTCGTTGCAAGGCGGCATTGGGACTATCCCGGGGGTCGTGCTCGGATGTCTTTTCCTTCGGACCGTGATCGATGCCGTAAGCAAGATCGTAGGGACAGGCTCGGATGTCTACGAGGGGATGATCGTTGGGATTGTGGTTGTTCTCGCTGTGACTTTTAGCCAGCGAATCGACCGTGCTTCGATTAAGAAGTATTTCTCGACTCCGATTGGATGGGCGAGCATTCCTGTTTTGGGGATTACGTCGGGAATGGCTCTGCTCCTCTTCTTTGGTAACCAAGCTTGGTACAGCCCGATGAAGGGGATTCTATTCGGTTGTTTCGTCACGGTGTGCTTGGCCGGTAGGGCTTGGTACGAGACAGTGATCCACAAGCCAAAATGATCGCCGACACCATCATCTCCATTCAAAACATTGGAAAGCGTTTTGCTGCGGTCAAAGCGCTGGATGGTGTTTCGTTCGACGTTTCTCGCGGCGAGCTTGTCGCCATTTGCGGTGAGAATGGCGCAGGCAAAAGCACGCTTATGAAGATCCTTTCGGGGGTCTACACCGAGTATGAGGGTACAATTGAGATCGATGGCCAACCGGTTCGTTTTACCGGAACTCGCGATGCAGAAGATGCAGGCATATCGATCATTCATCAAGAACTGAATCTGGTAGAACAGCTTTCGGTTGCTGCCAATATCTTCCTCGGGCGCGAGCCTCGCAATCGCTTTGGGATGCGAGACGATCGAGCGATGCAGCTTCGGGCCAACGAGTTGTTACGAGATTTGGAGTGCAGTATAGACTCCAGGCAATTGGCGGGTTCTCTGCGAGTAGGAGATCAGCAGCTTGTGGAGATCGCCAAGGCATTGAGCGTGAACGCTCGCATCTTGGTGATGGATGAGCCTACGAGCGCCCTCACCGAATCCGAAGTTGCCAGGTTGTATCGAGTCATCGCCAAGCTGCGACAGCGGGGGACAACGATTCTTTACATCTCCCACAAGATGGAGGAGGTGTTTCATCTCTCGGATCGTATTGTAGTGCTTCGCGACGGGCGGTTCATCACGCAGCGCGAGACAAAGTCGATGACCCCTAACGAAGTCACCGAATGCATGGTCGGACGGTCTTTGGATACGATCGACTTGGGGCCAAGGGGGAATCGGGGTGAGAAGTTGCTCGAAGTGAAAGGCTTGGGATTGCGTTGGCCTGGGCATGCTCGCGGGTATCGCCTCAAGGATATCGGCTTTGAACTCTATGCGGGAGAAGTTCTTGGGATTGCGGGCTTGATGGGCGCGGGAAGGACGGAATTACTCGAATCGCTCTTTGGCGCATCCAAGGAGACTCCCTCCGGCGAGATTTACTTGTGCGGCAAACGAATCCAGCCTTCGCATCCAAAGGAAGCGATCGAGGAAGGAATTGCCTTGGTAACGGAAGATCGAAAGCGGTTGGGGATCTTCACTGCGATGAATGTCGGTCGCAATATTTCGCTATGCACACTGCGAGGGATGCGGTCCGGCCCTTTGCTCAGCGATCAGAAGGAGCGGGATGCTGGAGCCTCGATGGTGAGCAAGCTCAAGATCAAAACCGATGGCCTTCGCGCGAGTATTCTCAGTTTGAGCGGAGGGAATCAGCAGAAGTGTATTGTCGGTAGATGGCTATTGACCAACCCGAAAGTGTTGTTGCTCGACGATCCAACACGCGGGGTGGATGTGGGCGCCAAAGCAGAGCTCTACCGGATCATCCGCGAGCTATGCAATGAAGGTCTGGGGGTGATCGTGACCAGCAGCGAGTTGCCCGAAATTCTCACCTTGAGCGATCGAGTCATGGTGCTCAACGAAGGTCGTCAAACCGCGATGTTTTCCCGCGAAGAAGCAACGCAGGCGAAGATCATTCAGGCTGCAACCTAGTTTTGGTCAGGAAATGAAACAAGCCATCGAATTTTCGATGGCTTGTTTCGTATCTTGGTTGGGGCGTGTTGCTCACGCTTATTTGTGCGTGAAGTCCAAGTACCACAATCCGTCATCCCATTCGAGGGCTACTTTACGCCATCCCAATGGAACTTGTGGGTATGGATAGAACGGTCCGATGTAAGGCCAAGCCGAAGCGGAGTATTGCTTAGGATAGGTCACTGCGGAGTAGTTCGGATAAGCCGCATAGCTTGGCCATGCGTAGTTCGGCATGTTCGGCTGGTCGTAGCGAGGAACTCCGCCACCGTAGCTTGGGCCACCTTGCATCGGCACAGGAGCAGCAGCTCCATAACCGACAGGAGCGGCTGGGACCGATCCGTTTACCAAGGTGCTTGGTGCGAAAGCGCGAGGTGCTCCGCTACCTACGACAGGCATCGAAGAGGGAGCTGTTTGCATCCCGCTCACAGGTCGGACTGTTTGACCTACCGAAACTTCATCCACGACTCGGCTAACGCCTGGGACGCGTTGCACGGTGCCGAGGACCAA
>JALOQZ010000146.1 GCA_025459245.1 Pirellula sp. | reverse complement strand
AAAGTAGCTGAAATGACGGTCGGGTTGGCGCTAATCGCGTCCGCAGCAGCGTCCACCTTGCCGGTGAACAAGTACTTAATCGCGCGAAAGAATCGGCCGATCGCACTGAACATAGATAAGACTCCTCAGAGTGAAAAACAAGTAAAGGGGCTATGGTTACGGCTTTGATGAGACCGCATTCTAACCGACGAATCGACAAGACAGAGGGTCGTATCCCGCTTTTCATGGCTCGGGTGCGAGATTATTGCGTCTCGCGTTCGGGCAAAGACACCGAAGTGTCCCATTCGCGCAACCGCTCCTCAACCCTTTTGGCGATCCGAAGAGAGGCTTCAAGTTCTTGCTGAAGGGGCGCTAGATCTGCCTCTCTTTTTGATCGGGAAAGATTTTCAAGGTGCTCGGCCGCTTTTTGCATTTGCTGTGCAGCAGACTGGATTTCTTCAACACACGTCTCGCGTTCCTTCAAGACTCCGTCGCGCGACTCCCCCACCAACCTGTCGGCTTGTTCGAAAAGAACTAGCGAACGGCGCAACTGCTCCATGAAGGCGCTAAAAAGTGAATCGAACTGTTTTTGAAGCTCCCGAGTCTGAAATGGAACCTCGTTGCTAGAGGCAACTTCTCGAAACGTTTCGCGAGCCGCTCGACCGATGGAGAGAGCATCCTTGGTACGATAATCGCGATCGACGCGGAGCTTTACGGCAAGCTCTTCAAGCAGCCGATCCAAACCTGCGGCCTCCTGCTCGGTCATCTCGGCCTCGATCGACGCACGCAAGGCGTCCATGCGAAACGTAACAAGCCCGACGAAGGAAGCGACTGCCACTCCACAGGCACCCACCGCGATCCACGGGTACCCAACGCCAAAGGGCTGCGATGGCCGCAACGGCCGGAATGAGGATCCACGGGGAAAGGATGATCTTCTTCCAAATTTTTCCGCGCATGAGACCCGCCCGCTCATCGGTTTGTCTATCGAAATCCGACGGGACGCTCTCGCACCACGTCGTCGTTTACCACTGTCGCTAATCAATTAGCTGATCTACCCATGTTTAAGCGACCGTGCGCTGATGGGCAAGCCGATTCGGGTACTTTGTTAGTATCCGAATCGGTGGCAGGCGAGACGTGTGACGGAAAAAAAGGACTAGACCGAAGCAGCGGTCGAGTGCTGTCGCCACAATTCCACATCGAGCATTTGTTTTCCAATGCGTTTCCGGGGTTTGGATTCCGTGGACGCAGGACCTTGGATGAAAAGAGAAGACACACTGAGATCGATGGCTCGCCCCTGGGACTCCAATGTTTTTACCATGGGCTGGAATGGGTTTTTCCTGTTTGATTGAACCACGACGGCCAACGAATCATCGTTGAGACGTACGAGAGCACCCACCGGATACATCGAAAGGGTATTGATCAGCCCTTTCACAACTTCGCGATCAAAGCGGCCCTTTCCTGCTTGATGAATGAGATATCCCAAAACGTCGGACTCGAAGAATGGTGTCTCTTGAAGCTGGGGATCGGCAAGCTGCAGGTAAACGTCGGCGATCTGAACCACCTTTGCATTTTCCAATATGAGCATCGAAGGGATACCATAGGGATAGCCAGAGCCGTCCCCCATCTCCTGAAGCTGACTGATCGTTTCGACAATTTCATAATCGAGTTTGAGAGATTGCGCTACTAACTGAGCGCTCTCGACGGAGTGATGAAGGTACGCATCCGTGGTGGTCACCTCCGAACGTAAACGCCACTGCTCGTCATACCATTCCGGATGGTGCAAATGGGACACATCCGCGAACATCGCTGCAATTCCGATGTTCAGTATCTTGTCTTGCGAAAGCCCCATACCCACCGCGCAAAGCGAAGCAACGAATGCAAGCCGGGCAGAACGCTCCGCGATCACTTGGGCGAATTCTCGACATTCACCCAACGGTCGATTGGCGATAATACTAAGAATTGCCGGAGCATCGCTCCGAGCGTGATTGGAAAGGCCTCGAATACAACTTCTTAAAACCGCAATATCGATCGTTGTAGAACTTCCTAACTCGCGAAAGGAGCGAGTAAGTATTTTGATGGTTGCATCCATTCTTTGATTAACTTCTTCGACGAGGAGTGGATCAAGCTGAGGCTGCAGGACAGTCTCAGCTTGCTCCGGGCTTGAGCTTCCCCGGACTGTGACAGTTGTCACCCCCATAACGCTCAACCGATCCAACAGCTGTTCCGTAATAGGTAACCCTGATTTATGAACCAGCCTCCCTAAAGGATCCCGGAGATCGAAGGGAAGTAGGGCGCCTACTGGCAAGTCTGCAGTGTTGATCGAATAAATGGGATCGGTTTGCACGTAGTTACTCCTACGTTGATGATTTGGACGTTCTTGGTGTGAGGAAAGACCTTCCTGGTTATTCGTGGAGCAGAATCATAGTGCTGGGGGTTCCTAAACTCTGCCATGAAGAATGGCTGCGGATTCCCGAGCCCACATCAGATTTGATAAAAAACCGCCGGAAAGGCTTGCCAAGCCCGATCAATCGTCGCAACTCATTTAATCGCTACCATCGCTCGTGCAGTTGAGCTACCGAACGTTTCAGCGGCAGCCGTAAATTCCAAGTTAGGAACGGTTGGGAACCTTCGCTCGATGGGAACCCAATTGCACCGCATCATTTCACCGCACCTGCAAAATTTCACAGCGTCTGCAAATAACGGAGAAGATCGGCTATGTCTTGTGGAGTGGCGAAGTCCAAAAGACCTGACGGCATGAGAGACTCCTTCGAGAAAGCCTGCTCCTCGATCTCCCGCTGGTTGATCCGAACCGTCTCCCCTTTCGGTGTCATTAACGTGGTCCCGTCCGTCGCCTTGTAAATGGACATTCCCGTCAACACTTCGCCATCGACTGTTAATATTTTCAAGGCCCGATAACGGTCCGATATGTCGCGGCTCGGTTCGAAAATCGCAACAAAAAGATCCTCCGTAGAGAATCGCTTCGACACACCCGCTAAACTCGGGCCTAATGCGGACTGCCCACCGTGGCAATTCAGGCATCTGGTTTCGTAAATCGAAAGCCCTCTATCGACGTCCCCCTCCAAAGACCTCGCTTCCTCAACTTTGTCCCTCCAGGCAATCGCGGGAGAGGCATGGTTGGACGCTTTCACGTCGGAAGAGAGATGGCGAGCCAGCACCGGTTGCCATGCTTCCCAAGAAACAGCGTTGGGCAAATCCTTGACTCCACATTCGACTGCAACCTTCTTGCAGCGAGCCGCGATGGCGGGAAATGAAATGCCTGTATTGGATTGCCCCGAAGCAAATGCAACTTTTGCCAAGATGGGCCACTCTTTGTTCGGATCGGAGCCAGGTACGCGCTCGATCCCTTTCCAGGCGGACTCCCAAGCGTTGCGATCCTCGGACTCTAACGCAGAAAGAAACAACTCATAATCGCTCGGTCGAGGGTCTTTCGAGATCTGTTCGATCGCAATAGCTCGCAACTTGGAATGCTTCGCCGCCGCCCGAATTGCTTTGTCCCAATCGGGACCTGAAGCACCATCCGACAAGCAATGTCTCAAGAGTGCCGGCGACCAAGTCTCTGGATCTGAATTCAAAAGCATGCTTTTGATTTGACGCCTCGCCGCCACTTGAACATCCACCGGAAAGCCAACCAGAACGGAAAGATCTTCAGGAACATAGGATTCGACCATCCGAACATACGACTGCCCCAGTTTAGAGTCGCGTGCTACCAAAGCGGCAATCAATTGCTGAATCCTCTTTGGCCACTGATTATCGGTATTGAGACCGTAATCCCGCACCTTCCGCACTGCACCCGCCAGTACCGCCGCCGATCTTTCAGAATCGATTTCGGAGCGAGGCGCAGAACATCGGGCTACGCAACAAAGCAAATTGATATCCGCAGTTGGATGGGTTTTGTCTCCGGGTAGACGTAGCAGCCATTCCAATGTCTTAGCATCCGCGGGCTCCAAC
Source organism: Pirellula sp. (assembly GCA_025459245.1). Taxonomy (GTDB): domain Bacteria; phylum Planctomycetota; class Planctomycetia; order Pirellulales; family Pirellulaceae; genus JBKCUI01. The sequence goes on along the minus strand of JALOQZ010000146.1, from coordinate 6,887 downwards.
ATCGCTAAAGTGCGAATGGACTCGCTCTCCAGTTTTTCATCGCCAGCAATATGCGCCTTTGAACCGATGTAAACAACCCACTGCACCCAAGCGGTACGCACTTTCTGCGGAAGCTGATTGAGACTTATCGCTCGATAGCCATCGAGTACATCGGAGTTAGGCGGATCCTGCTGTCCAGTTAAACCTGTTCTTCGTTCCCCTAAAGCCCATTGAAGAATCGCCAGGAATTCCATTTGCTCCTGGTTGCTCCATTTCTCAGCTCTGGTCGGAACAATGGAAGCCAACGCATCTAGCAGCGGAGTGTCAATCGCACCACTCGGAGAATACAGCTTCCGAGCAAAAAGTAGATCGACTTTGCCAACTCCGCTAGGTGAAAGGGGATTGGTCCGAGAAAGAGCCCATAACCAAGTCCTCCGCAGCGCACGTGCCCAATCGGAGCCCTGCATAGGCATCCCGCTCTCAACTCGGTTCATCGGCAGCTTGCGCAATCCAACCGCCTCCCATTTCAATCGCTCAGCATTCGGGCCTAAATGGACCTCCCAAGGCACCGCGCTTGTAAACGGTCCCTCACTCGGAATCGTCTTACTCGCATTAAGCCACGCCGGTACCTTGCTGAACTCTTTGCCGTCCGTGAGCGCTTTGCCGCGCCCAATCAACCACCAAAGCCCTGAAGCATCCTGACTCGGCGTTGCAAAACCGTTTTCGAGAGCGCGCACCGGTATGCCTACTCCTAAACGAGTCAAAAGCTGGGCAGCGCGGAGCGACACATTCGTTGCCAGACCGGAGCAATCGGCGCTATCGACCAGCAACTCGCCGGTAACGATTCGAAGCAAACAATCCATTTCCGGCCGCTTGATTGCTGCCGACCAAGCTGCCTCTGACCAAGGCTCCCAAGGGGACGGTGCCTCGATCGCCTTCGCGACGCGCGCGGCTGTTTCCTTTTCGACTCCCCCTTGCTCCAGTTTGGAAGCCAACAAGCTCGATGGGGAATCTTCCCTGCCATCCGCTCCTGAATAGCGAACGCGATAAAGAGTCCCCGCTGTCCCTCGCCCCCCTACGCAGATCAACAAACTTCCATCTGGCGCAACACAAAGGTCCGTCGGAGCGAAACCGACCGTCCCAGTCGTCTGCATAAAGACCTCTGCCGGCAAGCGGCCAGGAGCTCGCTGCTCTTCAGGCAAGTTGTTGTTTGGGTAAACGCAAAGAACACGACCGAAGGTCCAATCAAGAACAAACACGGCGCCCCGGTACTTTGCTGGGTAAGCAGAATGCTCGTACACGGCGACTCCCGTGGGCGATGATCGCCCCATCGAGCCGATTACCTGCGGCATCAAGATTTGATCATCGCGGTCCTTCCAAGTCTGACCGCACCACCCGGCGTCGCAACCCGGTCCCAACACCATCACGCGAGTCGGGCGATACCAAGGAAGAACGGACTCTCGCTCGTCATCGCTATCAAACGTGACAACTTGCCCGTCGGGTAGAAAGTCAAAGTCGTAGCAGTTGCGCATCCCGTGGGACCAAACCGATCGGGTGGAAAAATCGGGGCTGATTCTCCACAACGTACCGCTTCTCGGCCTGCTGATCGGGGAGGCGGGATCGTTCGCGAGTTTCGATATTCCATTGGCGAAATTGCCAACGATCAAATACCAAAAACCATCTGGACCTCGGCGAATCGCGTGCGCATCATGCTCCCCTCCGGTGGGCAAATTCAAAATTTTGCGTGGCGCACGATCGCCGACATAGTCGCCATTGGAGTCCTCGCTCAACCAAAGACCTCCGTCTCCGACGTAATAGAGCTGGCGCTTCTCGACCCACAACCCTTGTGCCCCCTGCTTGGGACCATCCATCCAAACGACGGAGCGATCGTAAATACCGTCCTCGTTATCATCCAGTAATGTCTTGATATATCCGGGACCCGAAACCACTGGTTGCCCCTGAGAATTCATGGTCATTGCAAAGCAATCATGAACCAGTTTGTCCCCCGCAACAGCCGTGACCTCAAAGCCCTCTTGCAAGTTAAAAGGACTTTCAGCAGCTTTCGGGTCCGTTATCGCTGTCGAGGCTTCTGCTGCGGCGTCGCCCGCTTGCCGTTGCCCAACGCTCTCCTGCCCAACAAGAACTCGGGCCTGCCCAACAAGAACTGGGGGCGTCAACAAAACTACGAAAACAAAGGCAAAAGCGATAAGGTTCCAAAGCCTAAACCGAGCAAGGATCGGAAAACTGGGCGCAAAAGATCTCCTCGAAGAAAGATTCAAAGAGAGTGGCGTTCGGTTGGCGTTCTCCATCGGCGGCGATTGCTTCCTGATGATGAAAATCTATAGCAAAGAGGTCGTCTCTCCATCGACGACGATTCCAGCGAATATCTTAACCTTCTGACCATCGATCAGGATTAGCGGAAACAAGATTTCCAAGTTTTTCCCTGCAACTCGTCAGTCGGAGGGGGACTCGATATGATTTGCCCTCGTCACCCGTTGCAGATCAAGGCATCGCAACGGTTAAGCCCCCACCGTATCTGAACGATTCACTACTCCCCCCCAGTCTCATCCACTTCAAAGGCGATCGATGCTACCAGCAGACAAGCGAGCGATGCAAGGAATCTGGTTGCTATTGCTCGCGTTAGGTGTCTTTTTCTTCTCAAGCATCCTGCTCTATGTCATCTACGTAGCCCTACGCGTCGAGCCTGCCCCTGGCGAATCCAAAATCGCGTTGAAACTGCCGATGAGTTTCATCCCCTCGAGCGTGTTCTTGCTCGGGGTCTCCGGATTTCTAGAATTGGCTTACAGGGCGGCGCGACGCGATAAAGAAGGGATGGTCAAGTCGTCGGTGATTCTGGCTTTGTTTTGCGGAATGCTTTTCATGCTTCTGCAATCGGAAGGGATGTACAGTTTGATTCTGCTATCGGAGAAAGTGAGCACCGAAGTATCCGATAACGCAAGACGAGGTGCTTACACCTTTACCTTCGTGCTCGTACTCCTCCACGCTCTACACGTCTTGTTCGGTATCCTTGGTTTGGTTCGGACCGCTTTTTCTGCTTGCCGTGACCGCTATGATCACGAGCGAACCCTCGGTCTCAAGTTCTGCGCTCTCTACTGGCACTTCCTCGATCTCGTCTGGGTCATCCTGCTCATCGCTTTCGCAGTCGCCGCTTCCTACTTGAACCGATAACCTGCGCAACACCTTATTTGCTGCGCTTTAATCTCCGCTCCGAACCAAGGGTCCGATGTAGTCTTTCGCCACGACGACATCATCGAACCAAACGCGATTGACATGTCCCTTGGTACCCTGGGTGATGTAGACATAGAGCCAAACGAAATTGGTTTTGAGATCCTCGGTTGTTCGGAATTCAAAACCTTCGAACGGTGAGCCCTCGGGCGGGTTACCCAAGTACTCTCGGTCTCCTTTTTCCGGATTCCAACGCACTCCTTCGCCACCTTCGCCGGGCATAAACTTATCGAAAACCCACTTCCCCTTTGGAAAACCAAGCCCGAGATGGCTCACCAGCTTGCCATCGATCCAGAGCGCCATCTCCCCATTCTTCTTGCCAATCTCGTTCATCTGGATCATCCATTCAACGCATATCCATTCCTCTTTAGGGATGACGAGATTCGGATTTTGAATGAACGAGTTGCCCCAAGTCTGTCCGCGAGGTGGACTCCCTCGCATCGCGTGCCAATAGGTGTAATAGTCCCATCGCCAAGATTTTCCGAACGGCTCAATGCCGACCCAAAACGATTTGTCCCCCCGAGTCGGCTCGCCAGCTCGCACGCTAGGCCAAGCAGTCGAGGGATTGTTTCCTCCCAAGCAAGTTCCAAAGTGATGGATCGGTTCGCAATCTCGAGCGAAGCGGACATACATCCTCGCAAAAACGCGGTCATACCCAGCATCGAGCCGGCGATAAAGATCCGCCCCCGTTCCTTTCTCTTGCGTTTGAGAGACAAGCAACGATTTCTCGCCCGAACTGTTGGGTGGCAACTGGGAATCAAGCAACATGATGTCGGAATCTCGAACCGTCTCCCAACGCGTCTTCAAATCCTCGATCGCTTCGATCTCAAAGTTTTCGGCGAAGATAACCTGCGGGTCCTTCGCGATCCCTTGATCACCAGGATACTTCGCCGCGATCCCCTTCTCCGGAAAGGGAAAACGAGGCTTTGGCGGAGCCACCTCGCCTACCTGGGCGGAGACGCTTTGCCCTAAAGCCAGAACGACCGTTAGAAATGTCAGATTTCGTACCCACTGCGGACCGCGAATAGCGAGGGCCAAACGAGCAAATGAAAGCATTATCAGTTCCTTGAGGTGGGGAAGCCGAGGGTGGGGATAGCGTGGCGGGGGGCTTGGAATGGCGGGGAGGTTTGGCGACGGGAAGCCGATGAGCGGCCCGCAATCATTTTAACACAGAACGTTCCGACTGGACGCGATACAACTAGGGACGAACGGGAGCGATCTAAAAAAATGCGAAGGCCAGTGAAAGGAATCGCCGCTTGGTTGGTGTACATTTGCGATCCCTATCGAATCAAGGACCTATGAGTATGCCGGCGACACCAGACACGCGAGAAAGTTTGATCCTGCGGCTGCCAACGCAGACGGACGCGCAGGCTTGGCGCGAGTTTGTCGCGATCTACGAGCCACTCCTTTTCCGTTTCGCGAAACGGAGAGGGATGCAGGAAGCGGACGCGAGAGAGATCGCGCAAAACGTCTTTCTCGCCGTCGCAGGCGCGATCCCACGCTGGAAACCGGATCCCGATCGCGGCCCCTTTCGAGCTTGGCTCTTTCGCATCGCTCGAAACCAATTGATTCACTATGTGACCAAGCACCATCGGTATCGAGCATCGGGAAAGACAGCGGAATGGGACGCGTTGCAGCAGGTGCCGCACTCCTCGGATGGTCTCGATGCAATTACTCAGGACTATCGGCGAGAAATGTTTTTGCTCGCTGCCGCCCAAATGCGCGACTCGTTTCAAGAGTCGACTTGGAAGGCCTTTTGGGGAACCGCTGTCCTGGGACGATCTGTCGAAGAAGTTGCGAAAGAAGCCGGCATCAGTCCGGGCGCCGTGTACATCGCCAAATGCCGCGTGACGGCCAAGCTGAAAACGCTTATCGCCCAATGGGAGGCCAGCGATGCTCTTTAATCGAACTCAATCATGCTCCTCCAACGCTTGGAAGATCCTCCTGACAGAACCGTTTGATGAAGCCGCCGTTTCGAATGCAACGAAGCATGTGGAAAGCTGCAGCGATTGCCAAGCGGAACTGCAGCGAGCTTCTGATCAGCCCTCCGACTGGTGGGAAGAGGCCCGCGAATGCTGGCTGGCAGAAGAGTTACCCGCGGTCACAAGCGGCGATTCCACTTGGATCTCGATCGAAGTCGGTAGCGAGATGCCCGCGGATACGTCCATCGAAGCCGAAAGAGTCCCGCTGACGTTCCTCGATCCCCCTTCCCATCCAGAGCTGATGGGCCGCATCGGTCGCTACGATGTAGAAAAAGTCATCGGGACAGGCGGTATGGGAATCGTCCTCAAAGCCTATGACACGGAGTTGCACCGAGTTGTTGCAATCAAAGTCCTATCCGATCATCTGGCCAACAACGCTTCTGCGCGGAGAAGGTTTGCCAGAGAGGCTCAAGCCGGCGCAGCGGTGATTCACTCGAATGTGATTCCCATCTACAACGTCGAGACAGATGGGAAACTCCCTTACTTGGTCATGCAGTGCGTTCACGGTGCGTCGCTACAAGCCAAGGTGGATCAGCATGGCCCATTGCCGATCGAAGAGGTTTTGCGCATCGCGAAACAGACGGCTGCGGGGCTCTTCGCTGCCCACGAGCAAGGGTTGGTGCATCGCGATGTTAAGCCTGCGAATATCCTTTTAGAAGAGAATGTTGATCGCGTTCTGCTCAGCGACTTCGGTTTGGCAAGAGCGGTAGATGACGCGTCGATGACTCGCACTGGCGTGGTTGCGGGTACTCCTCATTACATGTCCCCCGAGCAAGCTAAAGGGGAAGCGATTCAGTGTGCGAGCGACCAGTTTGGATTGGGGTGCGTGATCTACTTCATGCTGACCGGTCGCCCTCCTTTTCGAGCTGAGACCGCCATGGGAGTCTTGAACCGCATTTGCCATGATCCACACCGACCATTGGAGGAAGTTCGAAATGACATCCCACGCGAAGTATGCGACTTGGTGAACCGTCTGCTGGAGAAAGAACCTCGCAATCGTTTCCCCACTTCCAAACATGTTGAGCAAGAAGTCGATCGCCTCCTATTTTTGCTTCAATCGGGCAGCTTGTCTTTAGCGAAGCGAAAGCCTGCGAGGTTACGCGGAGTCAAGTTGGCCCCTATGTTCCGTTGGGGAGTTTCCGCAGTCGGCATAATCACAGTATTGGCATGCGTATTGGCATGCGTGATCTTGGCAATCAGTTCCATTCTAAGTTCGGTGAATCGAATTGCACCGACATTTCGCGACAACTCTGACATCACTGTTAGAGAGTTAGCAAATGCAAGGGAGGAATGGAACAAAGCCATTTTGGAGGAGCGGACCATCGATTTACAGATTCTTCAATTGGACGTAGGCGTTCGGTCGCTGGAATTGGAATGGTCCTCGCGAAGCGTTGTTCCTTCGGGGAGCATCGATTCGACATGGTTGGATTTGGAGCATGAACTAATGCGTCAACTTCAGGAAGCGGAAGCTGGTAACCAGCAATAACATCTCGTTTGGGAATGGATTCTTTACCACAGAAAGGTTCGATAATGAAGACAAATTGGAAGACTACGACCGTCTCAGCCGCGGTCCTTGGTCTACTCGGCTCGATCGGGGCGGCGGTGTACGCGCAGCAATCTGGTCAAACTTACTCATTGCAGTCTGGGCAAAACCCTTTGCTGCCAAGCCCAGCTCAGCCA
>JALOQZ010000145.1 GCA_025459245.1 Pirellula sp. | reverse complement strand
TCAATTCGATCGTCGCGGTCGTACACCATACCATCGATCTGGGCTCGCTCTCCCAATGCTTCCGAGGAAATCGACCAAACGAACGAACCGTCCATTTCGAAATACATCCCAGGCCAATTCGATACCGAGTCTGCAAACTGTTCAAACGTGACTCGAAAGCGACTACCCTCAGCAGGGTAAACGTACCAATGTTGAAAGCCAAGCATAGGAGAAAGGTTATTTCGGGTTGGTGGCAAGTCGTTTGAAGTAGGCTTCAATGACGTCCCGGTAATGGCTCGGCAAGTCCTTGGTCATATTTTGCAGTGCCTCTTGCCGCTGAGCTGGAGGAAGATTCCCCCACCCCGAGCTATTACCGACGTCTTTCGAATCGACTTCGCCGGGCCCTTTGACTTCCGCAATCTCCGACTGATCCATCGGCTTGGATGAATCGTTTTGTTGCTGCTGCTTCTGCTTTTGTTGTTGCTGTTGCTGCTGCTGTTGTTGTTGCATCTGCTGTTCGATTTGATCGATGCTCTTGTCGAGCTTGTCGATGATCGCTTGCTGCTTGTCCCGCACGAGTTTGCCCGTGCGGCCATGAGCGAGCCGTCGTTCGACATCGTTCATCAATCGAGAGATCTCATCTAGTGAATCTTCCTTCAGCGGCTTGATATCCGCTTCCATCAATCGAGCAGTGATCGCGTAACGGGTGGGCAAATCAATTTCACGCTCGAGAAGCTTTCTGAGCGTTTCGACGCACGCATCTCGCTGTAGCAAGTGATGTTGGCAAATAGCTAAATGAAACAGAAGCGTTGAGGGGTCGCTCACCGAATCGAGCGGAAGCCTTTCCAGTTTCGAAATCGCTTCGTCATACAACGCGTTCTGCACATAGCTTCGGCATACCAACAACTGCACATCCGCCTTGAGCCAATCGGGGATACCGCCATTGGCAAGCACCGAACTCAGCGCGTTCTCAATCTCGGGCTGCGTCTCTGCCGATACATTGCCCTCGAGCTTCGACAATAGCGTGTTAATGGAAAGGTCATGCTGGGAAGCGGCTCGAACGATTCCTTCCAGCAACGCAATCCCCCGGACCGATTCCAACTCGGCGCGAAGAAATCCATTGGAGGTTTCGGTCTTTGGCGTAGCGGCAGGCGCCGCGGAGTCGAGAAAACGTCCCAAGTTGCCGAGAACTTGAGCATTGTCAGGCCAGTTCCAACTCGACGCCTTCCGAAGCGCACTATCGGATGACCAGCCGGTCGTGGTGCTCGCCGTCACCAAAAGGAACATTGCCATCGAGTTCGAAATGGACGCTCTCATTCGACACCTTTTCTTCGAAACACCGGTCTCAACGATCTAAAGCGTGCTGCCCCACCCCCAATACTATAGTGCTCTGAAAGGGGGCAACCGAACAATCGATGCAAAAATTGGGCCAAGATCTGCTCAAAAATGCGGTTCGCTACGTCTATACTAGAAACCCGCGACGGTCGGGTAAATCGCAACCCGATACCCCTCCCACAAAATGGTCTGCAACGGCAGACCGCGACGAGGCCCCCTGCATCCTCGCCGGTTTTTGTTCCTGTTCGATGCAAAATGGTTGACGGATGGACAGCAAGCGAGTGATCGAAATACCCACGCCACTGCTCAAGCAGATGGGGGAATATCGCAAAACTGTTCGACAAATCAAACTCTGGGAGTCCGTCTCCATCACCTGCACGCTTATTGTGCTCGCCTATCTGGCCGTATTCGGCTTAGATCGCTGGATGGACACTCCGCATACGCTGCGGGTTTTGTTTTGGCTGATGGCCGCTGCCGGGTTGGCCATTCTGCCGTTCGCTTGGTACCGCTGGGTGGTGCAGCTAGCTTCTTGGGAGTCGATCGCTCGTCTGCTAAAGCAACGTCAGTCTTCGCTTGGCGATTCTATTTTGGGCGCACTCGAGCTGGCGAAAAACAATCAAGAACAAAACCGCTCACCGGTGTTGTGCCAAGCGGCATTGCATCAAGTCGCCCAGTCGGTTTCCAAACGCAATCTGCTCGACATATTGCCCCCTTCCAACCACCGCGTGCTCAGCCTCTGCGCCTTAGTCGTAGCGGTACTAGGATTGCTGACGTTAATCGTCGTTCCGAGCGCTGCCTGGAACGCGATCCAACGATTTGCTTTCCCCTTAGCTCAAATCGATCGCTATACCTTCACCAGCCTGGAAGAGGTCCCGAACCGATTGGTCGTTCCCATCGGTGAAGAGTTTCCACTGCAGCTCCGATTAGCGTCACAATCGCAATGGACCCCGCAGGAAGGACGCGTCCAGCTCGATCGAAGCAATTCACTGACGGCAGGACTCGACAATGGGTCTTACTCGTTTGCCATTCCTGCTCAACTTGAGCCCACAGCGATCCGTGTCGCCATCGGTGACGCGGCTCCTTCGATAGCGGTGGAACCTGCCCCCCGCCCTGAACTCCAAAGCTTGGTCGCCAAGATCCGTCTCCCCGAATATCTCGAAATCGATCAAAAGATTGAAAAGGATATTCGGGGAGGCGTGATCTCAGTCGTCCAAGGCTCGACTTTGCAGCTGACATCTAAAACGAACAAGCCACTTGCTGCTGCAACTGCAAACGCGACCCCGCTTCCCATTCAGGATGGTTCCTTCTCTCTCCCCGAGTATTTGGTCTCGGAGACAACAAAGCTGGAGCTTCAGTGGCAGGATTTGGACGGATTGGCAGGTCGCTCGTCGTTTCCACTCTTAGTTCAATCTGTCGACGACGAGCCCCCCCTGGTCTTTGGAGATGGTCTCCCGAAATCAAGAGTCATCTTGGACTCAGAACAGTTGCAATTCCAAGTACGAGCGATGGACGACTACGGCATCAAGCATGTAGGACTCTCCTGGAAGGTTTTGGAAGAACAACCGACTTCACCCGAGCTCCCCCTCCCAAGCAAAGCCAAAGAGTCGGGGGAGATTATGCTCGCCAAAGGTGGACCGACTAAGTCTTCGCTGGATGCCATGGCTGTCTTCCAAGCTCTGGCGATGAACATTCCTGCGAAAGAAATTGAAGTTCGATTGTTTGCGGAAGACTTCCGCTCCGACCGAGGAAGAGTTTACTCGTCTCCTTACATCTTTTATGTGCTGACCCCGAATGACCACGCACTGTGGATTCTCGATCAAATCAATCGATGGCAACGTGAGTCCCTCGAAGTTCGCGATCGTGAGCTGCAGCTGCTCGCTATCAATCGACAATTAAGAGATCTACCGGAAGCTGAGCTAGCTCAAGAGACCAACCGAAAACGTGTTGAGGAACAAGCGTCTGCAGAACAAAGTAACGGTCGGCGATTGAATAACCTCACAGCCAAAGGAGACGAACTACTCCGACAAGCGGCGAGAAATGCGGAGATCGACCCCAATCAGCTAGAAACATGGGCTCAGATGCAACAAGTCCTAAAGGACATCGCAGCCAATCGCATGCCCTCGGTCGCCGACCTCCTGAAGAAAAGCGCTCGCACTCCCCCAGGATCTGATCAGGATCCCAAGAAGACGGCCTCGAACGATCCTGCAGCACAGCAAGCAGGCAAGTCTCAAGACGGGAGCGCTCCGGGCGAATCGGGCGAGAGCGAAGAAAAACAAAACAATGCACCTAAGCTAAACGATCAAGAATCTTCGCAACAACCCGAGGGAGCAAAAGAAGGTAAGGAGCAAGGAAAAGGACCGTCCCCCGGCAGCCCCTCTGCGCTACGTTTGCCGAGCACGACTCTCATGGGCTCGCAATCCGATGCGCAATCCAATGAGCAGACTGAAGCCCAATCTCCCATCGATCAGGCTGTCGAGGAACAGGAAGCGTTGCTCGCCGAATTCGAAAAAGTAGCAGAGGCACTTAACAATGTGATGGGTAATTTGGAGGGAAGCACCCTGGTGAAACGCCTCAAGGCGGCTTCTCGCGAGCAACTGGAGATTGCAGAAGGAACGAATCGAGAACTACCGGAGGCTTTTGGTTCGACAGCAGCTCGCTTGACTTCCGAACAACGACTTCGCTTAGAAGGGCTGGGGCAGCGAGAACTGCAAGCGTCCGAATACATTGCGACGATCCTCGATGACCTGCAAGGATTTCAAGAGCGACGTCCCTCTCCCAAGTTCGCCGATGTTATCGAAGAGATGAAAGGTGAAGACCTGCTCGGCAATCTACAACGACTCGCCGATCGCATGACGTCCCAACAAGGATTGGCTATCGCAGAAGCGGAATATTGGTCAGATGCTCTCGACCGATGGGCAGAGGACATAGTCGATTCTGCCGCAAAGGGAGAAGGACAAGGTGGCAAGAAAGGCAAGAAGTCGCTACCGCCAGCGATTGTCCTCGAAGTCATGCAGGTCTTAGAACAAGAGATGAATTTGCGAGACCGAACCCGGGTTGCGGAACAATCGAAAGAAGCCACAACGGCTGACGCGTATCGCGAGACTGCCAACGAACTTACTCAATCCCAGATCCAACTGCGAGACCGTATCGCCGCGACGAGACAGAAGATCGAAACCCTTCCGGATGCTCAATCCGAATTCGAACGTGAACTCGGACTTTTGACACAAGTCGATGCGGTCATGCAGGAAGCTGCCGCTATTTTGAGCCAACCTAATACTGGACGGGGCGCCATCGCCGCAGAAACAGAGGCGATTGAATTATTACTGCAGGCTCGACGATCTAGCCCTCAAAAATCCGGAGGAGGTGGTGGTACAGATCCGGGGGGCGGGGGTGGTGGCACAACCGATGAAGCTGCCATTGCTCTCGTCGGTCCAGGCGTGAATCCAAATGAACTACGGCAAGAAAGAAATGTCAGCCAAGAAACGGGGAACACCGGTAGTGGATTGCCCGAAGAGTTTCGAAGTGGCCTCGATGAATACTTTCAGCGTCTCGAGAGCAAGAGTCCTCCACGATGATGGTACGACGAAATCGCAGAGGACTTCGAGACCGAGCGACGACCTGCGGAATGGTTCGGATCAGCTCGATGTTCATTATTTGGCTTGCTAGCCTAGACCTCCTCGTCGTTGCCCAAGAACTGAGAGTCCGTGCGCAAGGTGTCGCAAGAGAGGCGCTGAACGACAATAACCTCCCTAACAAAATCGATAGGAACACTGCATTAGCACAGGTGCGAGGTCTTGTTCAGAACGAACTTCGAATCGTCGGACGAATTTGCCGTCCGACGGAGCAACAATCGCAAGTGTTGTTATCGCTCATCGAAGAGGAATGGAAGCCGAAATCCGCTCGCGAAGTTGCAAAACGGCTGCAGCCTCATGTACACGGCACTATCGACTTTGACGGTCTCGTTGAACGGTCGATGCAAGCCTGGGTTGCAAAAACATTGACGACCGAACAAGCTGCCAAGTACGACCAGGAATTGGGCGAAAGATTAGCTGTTCGACGTGAAGCTCTGGTCGAACAGATGCTGGTTTGGCTCCATGACAAACTCCAATTGTCTAGTCGTCAACAGGAGTCCGTTCGCAAGGTCTTAGAAGAGAAATGGAAGGATCGTTGGTACAGATCCATCGAAGGTGTCTATGACAACGAAACGCTCCTTCCAGAACTGAATCGGTCGTGGCTAGACACGATCTTGACGGAGGCCCAGCGAAACGCCCTCGCAATTCGCACTCCGTTATCTCGAACACCCGTGGTTTCGCTGGAATACCCAATTCATGCGTTGGATGCACCTCTGCGACTCGGCAATACCGAAAGCATTGTTGACACCAGCCCCGATCCAATAGTTGCCCCCGTCGAACCGCCAGAGTGAGAGAGGGAACGCATGAAAACGAAAGACCGAACCTCAAACCACACCATTCAACGCTGTACCTCCATTCGGCTCATCCTTGCCGTATCGTTGTCAGTTTTCTCTTTCGGGACAGCTCAGGGCCAACAGCAAGAAAGTCCTATCCTTCAATTTCGGATGGTTCAAATTGCAGACAACAATGTACTGACCATCCACGGAAAACTGAGTCGCGCAGAATTGGAAGAAATGCTGTACGGATTGCTGGGTGGATCGAGACAAGCGTTTCGGCGGTTGCGGCGAGATGCCATCCAAAGATCAGTCGATCGAGTGGACCAAGTTTGCGAGTTAACCCCATCGCAAAAAGAAAAGATCGACGGGTCGATCGATATCGATATCGCTCGGATCGAATCCAAAATCACATCGCTTCTGAGCGAGATTCGCGACGATACTGCCCCGGAGAAAAAGCAGTCCATCTACAACAACGCATGGCAAACTCTCCGCACCATGCAGCAAATGGACTCTCTCGATCAAGACGCTCTCTGGAAGAAGGTGCTTCACGCAACACTCACAGCGGAGCAGCAGAAGAAGCTTTCGGACGATGAGCTTGCTGTCGAATCGAGACGCGCACGATCCAGCAAGCTTAGGCTCATACTATTGGCTCAGCGAAAAGTCGGGCTAACTTCCGACGAGAGACAGCGTCTCATTCCCTTTTTACTCCATCCTCAAAACCAATCGATCCAAACACTGTCGGATTTTTTTGAAGCGTTGAAGGCATTGCCTGCTGCACAACGCGAATCTCTCCTCTCTGAAGAGAGTTTTCAAGCCTGGACACAACAATCGATGATCCACCCATGATTTGCCCCCTGTCATCGCAAGCGAAACGACACCCTATCAGGCCCCGTCTTTACGGTCCGCTGTTGATATCACTCGTTTGGGTCGTTGCGGGCTCTATCCCCCCAGCGATCTGCCAAACCCCATCCGCACTTCGGCGTGAAAATGCTTTTCAAGGACAAGGTGTTTCGCGAGATGTGAAAGAGATCTACGAGAAAGGGCTGGAGTGGCTCGTTGCAAATCAAAACGCCGAAGGTGCTTGGCCATCCCCCAACAATCCTGGTCCTGGACCCACGGGATTATGTGTTATGGCCTTTCTGGCTTACGGAGAGGATCCAAACTTCGGAGCCCATGAAACGCCCGTTCGTCGCGGCATCCAATACCTTATCCAAGAGCAAGATCCGAAGACGGGCTATTTAGGTGGCAGCATGTACCACCATGGCTTTGCCACTCTCGCTCTCGCGGAAGCCTATGGTGCCATAGACGAGAATAGACTTTGGGAAGAAAGCAAAACGCCTAACAACCGAAGAAGATCGATCGGCCAAGCATTGGAATTGGCGGTCAGGACATCCATAACCAGCCAAGACAAGAACAGCACTGGTGGATGGCGATATGCGCCAAATTCAACCGACGCGGATACATCCGTTTCAGGTGCAATCTTGGTCTCGCTACTCGCAGCGCGCAACGCAGGGATCGAAGTACCTGACAAAAATATCGATCGCGCTATTTCCTACTTCACCAGCATGACATCCAAGAGTGGGCAAGTCGCGTACGCGGGCGGCCTCGGGGGTTACGATGAATCCCAAGCGCGCGTTTCCATCGCAGCCCTCGTCTACTCCATCGCAGGTCGAAGAGATCTGACTGAGTTCAAAGCGTGTACCGCGTTTCTCAAGGCAAAGGATGCAATCAAAGTAGGCGACCACTATGGAGAATATACAGCCTATTACAAAGCCCAAGCTCTGTTTCAGGCGGATATCGAAGCGTGGGAAAAGTGGAACAAACTTCTCATTCAAGAACTGCGGCAGAGCCAGAAACAGGACGGCCGATTCGATGGTAGCTTTGGCCCAAATGTTGCAACATCGCTATCCCTGCTATCGCTGGCTCTCAACTTTCGTTTCCTTCCCATTTACGAACGATAGACTGCATGTTTGCTAATCCTTGTTCCGAACCTCGTTTGCAGTCTTGGGAACGCCCTCGATCGAATCGAAGGTGGGTGAAGCTCAGCTTGCCAACCGCCCTCACTGTCTGCACTCTTGTTTGGCTTGCTTCAGTCGGGTTCGCACAGATTGAACCCGATAAATCGTCAGCCCCTTCCGTGCGTCAAGGCACGTTGAGATTGGTGGGCGGTGACGTTCTGAAAGGTACGTTGGAGAAGTTAGATGCATCCGGTCGCTCGGAAACAGGACTGCTTTGGAATTGTCCTACTTTTACTTCGCCGGTCGAAGTTCCATGGGAAAAAGTCGAGTCGATCACCGTAGACAGACAGTCCTTGCAAAGCGACACGCCAACGGCATCTGCTCCTGCGATGGGCGACAGCCCCCGCTTTGTTGCTGAATTTTGGTCAGGCGGATGCGTCACAGGAGAAATCGAATCCATCAACGAGAGATCTGTCCGGCTGAGTTCCAAAAGATTTGGAAACCAGGAGATTCCATTGTCCTCTGTACGAACGCTCTTGCGTGTCGTAGATGGCCCCGCGAAAGAAGCAGGAACGCTGCCCCCTGAATCTTGGAAGCAGACAATTCCCAAAGCCGAAAATGCGGCAGACCAACGATGGAATATCCGAGTGGGCTCGATACAGACAGAAACACCAGGGACCTCGATCGAACAGAAAGTCTTCCTGCCTGATGTCAATGCAATGGAGCTCGATGTAGCCTGGTCCCATTCCAGTCCCAATTGGATCCTCACGCTGGGATCCCCAAAGAAGCTCGAGCTACATGTCCGAAAAATTGAACACAGGAATGCGCTGAGCGTCACACTACTTTTTGAAGAAAACGAGAACGCAGACATTGCGACGGCGATTATTCCATTCGAGGGGTTGGAGTCGATGCGGCTTCGAATACTCTCCGACTACATTCGAGGCCAATTCGCCTTGGTTTGGAAGGGAAAGACAATCGCAGAGATACGTGGCAAAGAAAAGCAACGCAGCGCAGGAACACAGTCGTTAGTGCTTACCAACGTAGCCCCCGGAGGAATGACACTTCGGGAATTAAGGATTTCGCGATCTACCTTTTCTATTGGTTCTAACTCTCTCGGCACGGAGCAAAATGAAGCGCAATCTTCCCCCAAAATCATTTTGTTCAACAGTGAAGATTATTCGGGGTATCCAACGGATTTCCGGCCTTCTGACTTGAGCTTTGGCTTCGCTGGCTCCGCTAGCACCCTCGGACGCATTGCTCTTTCAGATGTGGAAAGAATCGAGTTTCCCCCCGGCGATCAGCCGCTCGATTCCAAGAGAACTGCCTTCTTCGTTGAGCTAGAAAATGGAAACCGATACTCCGCACATCGCATAGCACTTGCCGGCGATACCTTTTTACTAAAAGAAACACCTATCTCGCTTGATATCGTTTGCCCCATCTCCGAAATCATCGCCATTCAAGCACAAAGATGGAATGAGGCACCGAGCGGTGCACTTCCATCGGCAAATCGTTCTATGCGGATTTCGACAGAACATGTAACCGCATCTGGCGAGCTCGTCGGACATGAAACTCGACAAGGAATGGCCCGCGGGATATCCGTTTTTGGCTGGCGTATTGCACCGGACTTACCCGCGCTCCCGATTCAAGAGAATCTGAGTGGAACGATTGAAATCTTTGCCGCTCCCTCAGAAAAGCAAGGAGTTGACGTAGCTAACAAACTTTCCCCACAGTCGCGTATGGAGCGATTCGGTCGGCTTCTTCAACCTGGAGAACCTGCACTTTATCTCGCGTCTGGCGATAGTATCCCGGCTCGATTGACTCATTTGAGAGAAGGCGTCTTGGATGTGGCCAGCGAGTTCTTTGGAGATACCAGTATCGCATCAAACTACGTGCGAGGCTTTCGGTACCTCGTGTACACAGGTACCGACGCGTTAACAAACGACTCGTTACAACGATTGCTCACTGTACCACGAGCTCAGCGATCCGATCCCCCAACCCATCTTGTTGTTTCGCGAGAAGGAGATGTCGTCCGCGGCAAGTTGCTGGAATTGGATCAAGACTCAATCGTCCTCGAGGTGCGGGGGATGCCACAACGCCTTTGGACCAAGAACATTGCCGAAGTCATCTGGCTCGCTCCGCCCCCAGCCCCAGTTGCGGACATGAATCAAAACAAGAGTACGGACGGAGTTTCGCAAAGGGGTCAACCACCGGAAAGACAATCTAACCAGCAGCCTGCGGACAATTCCAAAGCGGCATGTCAGATTGTAATGGAGATGGGAACGGTTCTTTCCGTTATTCCTGAGTCGATTCAGAATGGTGTGATTTTTGGGAAACATCCGCA
>JALOQZ010000144.1 GCA_025459245.1 Pirellula sp. | reverse complement strand
TCGCTGTTTTGCAATCGAGGTGTTCAGCCGGTCGACTTGTTCCAAAAGACGAAGCGACCCGAGCCGATACGTGTTCGAGAACAAAACGTTACCACCTCGAACGACCAAGATCTCGGTACTACCGCTCCCCACCTCGACGACCACTGTCTTCACGGATGCCAGCTGAGCGGTGCTTTGTAGCAGAGGCTGGACACCCATGTAGGTAATTCGATTAACCTCAGCTTCGTCAAGCGACTCGACTTCAAAACCGGTCGCAATGTACATACGGTCGATAAAGGCCAATCGGTTGGTCGCTTCCCGCACCGCGCTGGTCGCGACGACTCGCATCTGATCGGGGCGGGTGATTCCGTATTCCCGCATCAAGCGGCGGCAGCTCCGCAAGACCACGGCGCACTCCTCGATGCTTTTTCGACTTATCTTTTGCGTGGAGAACGTGTCGTGGCCGAGCGAAACGACTTGGCTGATCTCTTCCAAGATACGGACGTTCGCCATGGAATCGATTTCCGCGATCGCCATCCGAACGCTGGTCGCACCGATATCGACCACCGCCACCGGTCTTGCCGCCTGGGGGGAGACGCTGACTGTGCTGCGAGGCGTTGATTCGGTCGACATGGGATCTCCGGCTAGGACGAGTGGCAAGCAATATTCTGATAATACCCCACCGGCTGTTTCAAGCCATCGCTAACCCCTTGAAAATCAAGCCGAGCTTGGCTTTGACTCGCGAACTTGGCTACAATAGAAGCCTGAGCTATCGGCTCCTCCCCCTCCCTCCCCAATGATTGCCGTACCCGCGGTCTTGCCATGCGTTCACAAATACGATGTCGGAACCTCGGTCATCCAATGAGTTCAACCGATCCGGCAGAGTCACCCGTGCCACCTTGTTCGCCGCGGCGGATGCGATTTACCCCGTTTTCTGCCGCATCGCTGCTGGGACCGTTTCTGACCTCACTCGCAACTTGGATTCTGTTTTCGAACGGTGGTGCGATCGCAAATGCCCAAGAAGAGGACTCTCGGGCTGCCGAACGGATCGCCCAGTTCGAGAGAGAAGTTCGCCCGGTTTTGGCGAGTCAGTGCATCAAATGCCACGGCGAATCCAAGCAAGAGGGTGGCCTCCGACTCGATAGCTTGGACGGTTTTTTGAAGGGTGGAGATAGCGGGCCAGCAATTGTCCCGGGCAAACCGGACGAAAGTATCTTGGTCGACGCGATTCACTACCGCGGATCGGAAATGCCGCCGACGGGTAAGCTTTCGAACAAAGAGATCCTCCATCTGGAACGTTGGATTGCGAACGGAGCGCATTGGCCAGAAAACTCGGAGTTGCTTCGCACGAGCGAAGGTGCGATTACCGATGGAGACCGTGAATGGTGGGCATTCCAACCGCTTCGCAAAACAGAACCTCCGGTCGATCCCAGCGACAGTTGGTCAAAAACCCCGATCGACCGTTTCGTTTGGCAGAAGCTGCATGAAAACAATCTAACCCCGGCTCCGCCCGCCGATCGAGCGGTCTTGCTTAGACGACTCTACTTGGATCTGATCGGCCTACCTCCTACCCCCGCCGAAGTCGATGCGTTCCTGGCGGACTCCACTCACGACGCTACCGAACGGGTCATTGATCGCTTGCTAGAAGACCCTCGCTACGGCGAACACTGGGCGCGATTCTGGCTGGATCTCGTTCGGTACTCCGAGTCCGACGGGTGGAACCTCGACGCATACCGACCTCATATTTGGCGATACCGCGACTACGTTGTCGGCGCGTTCAATAAAGATATGCCTTACCCGCAATTCGTTCTCGATCAACTGGCTGGCGATGAAGCTCCCGTGGATCACCCCGAAGGATTGGTCGCCGCCGGATTCTTGCGTCTTGGGGTATACGAGTACAACCAACGGGACGCCCGCGGTCAATGGAATGACATCATGAACGAGATGACCGATGTCGTCGGAGATGTCTTCCTCGGGATGAGTGTATCGTGCGCTCGCTGCCACCAACACAAATTCGATCCAATCCCTCAAAAGGATTACTTCAAACTTCGAGCGATCCTCGAGCCGGTCTGCTGGCGTGACGATCTCGTGGCGGCGACCGAGCAACAAAAGAAAGAGTATCAAGAGAAGCTGGCACGTTGGGAACAAGAGACTGCACCGATCCAGTCTCAACTGCGAGAATTGCTGGAGCCTTATGAGAAGAAGAAGTGGCTCTCGACAGTCGATAAATTTCCTTTGGATATCCAAGCTTGCTTTCACATGCCGAAATCCGAAAGGACCTCTTGGCAGGAGCAGATGGCGTATCTCGTCTCCCGACAGTACATGGAAGAGGCAGGAGGACCTTACAAGGGGATGAAGAAAGAGGATATCGAAAAGCGAGATGCTCTCATGAAGGAGCTGGCAGCATTCGATCATCTCAAACCGACACCTTTGCCCGAGGCGATGACCGTTTCCGATTTCGATGGTCTCGTCTCACCGACAGTGATTCCGGAAGACTCCAAACGGGAGCCTGTAGCTCCTGGATTTTTGGAAGTACTCTCCGAGGGGCATCCACTCCCGACGCAAACTGTCGCGACGGATGTTCGAAAAGGATCGACGGGCCGGCGAACCGCATTTGCAAAATGGGTTGCCAACCCAAACAATCCGCTTACGACGCGTGTGATAGTGAATCGAATTTGGCAACAGCACTTTGGGCAAGGGATCGTCGGCACTCCAAGCGACTTCGGGCGTCTAGGTGATGAACCAACGCATCCGGAACTCTTGGATTGGCTGACGACTCAATACATCGAACAAGGGTGGTCGTTTAAGTGGCTGCATAAACAGATCCTCCTTTCCTCAACATGGCAACAGTCAGCCCGTCATCCTAACGCGACGGCGCAGCAAACGATCGATCCGAGCGAACGACTTCTGTGGCGAGCTCGCGTTCGACGACTGCAAGCGGAACAGATTCGAGACGCCATGCTGGTTGCTACCAGCGAGCTATCGAGCGAAGTCGGTGGGCCCAGTGTCACCGAAGATAAACCTCGCAGATCTCTTTACTTGAAGAGCTTCCGCAATCAAAACGATACGTTCCTTCATGGGTTCGATGTTGCGAACGGCCTCCAAAGCGTCTCGGTTCGCGATAACACGACGACACCCACGCAGTCCCTGCTGCTTCTCAATGGCAAATATGCTCGCGATCGAGCCGAAAAATTGGCAAAACGGGTCCGAGACGAAGCGTCGGATCCTGAGAAAGCCATTCAGCTCGCGTTCCGTTGGAGCTGGGGAGTCGATCCCTCCGATCCTCAGTGGGAGCAAGCGAGACAGTATTTGCAAGTCTCGACAGGAGAGGACGGAACGATCTTTGACCAAGACAAGTTCACCGACTTCTGCCATATCCTCTTCAATTCGAACCAGTTCCTTTACATCGAATAATCGCATCCGAAGGCACTCATGGACACTTTCCAAGTCAATCGCCGACAGTGGCTTCAAAATGCAGGAATGGGGTTCGGCAGCCTCGCGCTCCATTGGATGCTATCAGGGGAACAAGCTCTCGCCGAGGTGCATCACCCTCCCAAGGCCAAACGCGTGATCTGGCTCTTTATGGAAGGAGGGCCGAGCCACTTGGACCTGCTGGATCCCAAACCGTTGCTCAACACACTGGCAGGGAAACCGCTACCAAGCAGTTTTCGCGAGCCGATCACCGCGATGGGAGAAAAGGGGGCTCCTCTTCTCGCATCACCACGAAAATGGACTCAGCATGGAGAAAGTGGACTCTACGCGTCGGATTGGATACCTCACATTGGCGAATGTCTGGATGACATAGCGGTGATCCGTTCCTGCTGGACCAATGGGATCAATCACGCAGGTGGTGTCTGCCAAATGAACACCTGCCTCAACTTCGCCGGCCGCCCTTCGCTCGGTTCATGGGTCAACTTCGGACTCGGTACCGAAAACGAAAACTTACCCGCCTTCGTCGTACTTTGCGACAACGCTGGTCGCCCCGTTAACGGACCTCGGAACTGGGGCAGCGGTTTCATGCCTGCTTCCTACCAAGGAGTTCGAATCCAAGGAGGCGACGCCGAGCCGATTCCGAATCTTCGAACTCCCGAAGGCCAGACGGGTAGTCGGCTGGAGTCGAAACTCAAACTCTTGAAGCAGTTCAACGAGTCGTATGCGGCTTTGCATCCTCAGCAATCGGAACTGGAAGCTCGTATTCGCAGCTATGAGCTGGCATTTCGCATGCAGGCGGAAGCACCTGAAGCGATGGACCTTTCGCAAGAGACAGAAGAGACGCAGCAGCTCTATGGATTGGATCAGAAAGAAACCCAATCTTTCGGGCGAAACTGTTTGCTCGCGCGAAGACTGGTCGAACGAGGAGTCCGCTTTGTGCAACTTTATAGCGGCACCGGCAGCAAATGGGACTCGCACTCCGACATAGAAAAGAATCATGGCAATCTCTGTAAATCGATGGACAAGCCTGTAGCTGGGCTTCTGAAGGATCTCAAACAAAGAGGGCTCCTCGACGACACTTTGGTGATCTGGGGAGGTGAATTTGGCCGAACTCCGATGAGTGAAAAAGGGAACGGCCGAGATCACAACCCAACCGGCTTCACCATCTGGATGGCTGGTGGCGGCGTTAAGGGTGGGCAGACCATCGGTGCAACCGACGAGCTTGGCCTTTATGCAATCGAAGACAAAATGCATGTCCATGACATCCACGCTTCGATCCTCTGGCTCCTCGGACTGGACAATATGAAACTGACCTACAACCACAAAGGTCGCATCGAGCGCCCGACGATCAACGAAGGCCGCTTCCAGAAGAAGCTCATAACAGGCTGATAGACCTATGAGCCAAGGAATCTCGCGATCCGTGGAGCTTGTTAATCCAACACCATCGACGTTTCAAACTCCATCCTCTGCCGACTCTCACTCCTTAGGTCGCGCGATTCGACAGGCGGTCGAGCGTTACGCGTGGTCCCGTTTGCGATGGGATGCTGCACGCGCTGGCCTGTCGATCGGGCTCGTTCTATGCGTTGGATGGATGTTCTCGATCTTGCTCGATGGCTTCCTTCACCTAGAACCTTTGGTACGCGTCCTTCTCGCTGCTGCTTTATGGATCGTGGCTTTGGTGGTCGCTTGGAGGCAGGGGCTTGCTAATATTGCATCTCGCTCCTCTCTGGTCGCGAGAGCACGAGAAATGGAGCAGCTTCATCCACATTTTCAAGAAAGGCTTTCGGCGAGTATTGAGCTCGATTCGCCAACCATTGCCAACAGAGGGTTCTCTGCCGACTTCATTCTTCAAACACAACACGCCGCAAACCGTGAGCTTCGACAGATCGACTGGAAAGGACTTATTCCTTGGGGGAGATTGCGACAACCCGCATTGGCCTTTCTCCTTCTGTGCGTCTGCGGTGGCACACTCACACTCTTTCCAAATCTGCAGTTTTCGCAACGTTGGTTGCGCGTCGCGATTCCCTTCTTAGATGTCAACATTCCTCGCTCTTGGCGAATCGAATTTGTTACCCCGGCCGAGAGCCGCTTCGAAGCACCTTCACAACAGATTATGGATGTCGCAGTTCGAGCGATCTCCTTAAAGAATCAAGCGACCAATCCGGAACAAGCGTTCGTTGAGTTTCGCGAATTAGAACAAAAGAGTGCACCATCTATCTCCTTATCTCCAGTCGCACTGAAACGAGATCCGAGTCAAAGCGACATCTTTATGGCCAAGGTCCCAGTCGGCGACCGGTCGCTGCAATACCGTGTCGTCATCGATGATGCTCAAACCGCTTGGCGAACCCTGGTACCACTGCCCCGTCCTCACCCCATTCGTTTTCAAGGAACGGTAACACCCCCTGCTTATTCGGGACTTGAAAGCATACCGTTCGATCAGGAACAAGGCGATTTGCAGGTCATGGCCGGCAGCCAAATCTCTTTGCGTATCGGAGTTGACCAGCCTCTCGAACGAGCAAGCGTCACAATCGAGAACTTGGATACGGGCGAGATTGTTGAAAAGTCACTGAACCGCGCCTCGGATGATCGCGAGTGGGCGTTCGACTGGAAAGCCGATCGTCATGCGAAATATCAACTGCAACTGTTTTCCAAGACGCTGTTTGCCGGGGAATCTCTCCGAAACACGCTAAGTACACGTTATCGAATAGACGCAATCGCCGATCCAGCCTGCGAGATCCAGTGGCTAACCACCGATCAAACGCTTTGGCGAGAGGCACCTCTTCCAGACCAAACGTGGATTACCATGCTGGATCGATCTATCCCGCTTGCCTTGCAAGCCACCGACAACTTGGAGGTGCAGTCGCTTGTTCTGGAATATTCACTGAACGATGCGGAATGGAAGTCTTGCACGTATACTGCTTCTAGCCCTGCTCCTGCCATTCATTGGGAGGCCGAGAAAGGAACACAGCAGAAAGCTATTTTGGAATGGGACTGGGACCCGATAACTTGTCAGGCCAAATCGGGGGATATTCTTAGGCTTCGACTCGTTGCCGTCGACCGGGCTGACCAAACGTCTTATTCGTCGACTCTTCGATTTGCCCTTACCTCCGAGCTCCACGATCCGAAACGTTACGACGTTTTAAAAAGTCGTATGCGTCTGGTGAAACCTGGGTTGGTTTTGAAGGCTACCGTTGAGGAGTCCGCGAAACAGATCCACGAACAAATAAGCAAGCTTACCAAGGCGGAAACTTCACCCACCGAACGACTTCAGATATTGAAAGAGTGGAACGAGTGGGGTGGAAAGATTCGAGACCAACTGCGAGGAATCTTACTCATCATCGAGGAAGAACTCCCAACGTTGGAGCGAGGTATCGACCAACGGGATTTCGAGTGGATGGGGCAGTCGATTCAATCGCTTCTCAGCAATGATTTGTTGAGAATGGAACACGCCCTCGTGCAAGAGCAAGATCATCATGCATCGGGTGCTGTTTCCAATCTTTCGGAAAGAGAGCGAAGAATCGTCGGGCAAGCGAGCAGCTCGCTATTGACGGTTGCAGAGACATCGATGCATGTGGCCCGTTCGTCCCAATCCAACGCCGCGTTCGAATTGCTGGCGACCTTGTCCGCCGACATGAGAGAGTTAGCAACGCTACAGCAGAGGAACGCAAATGGATCCGCTAACTGGAACTTATCGCAGTGGCAAAGGTCCCAGCTTATCGCCGAGCAATTGTGGAAAGATGCGAAGAACCGTGTGGATCGCTACCTCGCAGAATTGCCCCGAAGCACGGCTGATGGATTAACCAATTGGCAGAGGTGGATGGAAGATTCGCGACAACGCAATCGGGATACCTTGGAGCCACTTCAAGGCGAGGCCGATCTTCGCAAAGTTCGCGACCGAATTCAATCCGACGCCAAAGAGATTCAATCTCAAAGCTGGATGCATAGATACGATGACATGTCCTATCAGCTTCAAGCTTTTCGTCAAGAGCTCATACTTGGCAAGCGGCCGCCCGTTTACTCATCGCTCGAGACAATGCTTCAAAAGCTAATGGCTCATGAGAGCCTCGCAAAGAACGCAAACACACCGACCAACGCACTTGCCGAGAGTATCAGCTCATTGGAGTCAGAATGGAAAGTGGTGGGAGAGGCCGCGGTCGGACGGTTGATGCTCCTGCGGAGTTTGCATCAATTGCGAAAGACCCAGGACACAGCCTTCATCGCCGATATGGGCCTCGGCTCTCGAGCTTGGAAAGCAGTTCTCTCTCAATGGTTCGAAATTCCGAATGAGAGAGAGGTTACCAGGGGCAACTTGGAGGAGATCGCACGCTCCATTCGCATCCTCGAGGCTGCACATGAGTTTCGTGATGCACAACAAGCTCTCCAGGCTTTAGCGACATCCGAACGATACAGCAACGATGAGCTGGAAGCGTTAACCTACGCTTCGCAATCTCTAGCAGCGATTGCTAAATCGCTTGAACATGCTCATCGAAGGCTTCGGGAGACGAAGCGGTTTGATAACAAGTCGATGGACCTTTTGCAGGCCGTTCTATGGAACAGAGACTATACGTCCGCATCCCAGAAATTAAACGAGAGAACCAACTCACCTCATGCACCGATCTCTTCGATCGCCCCCCATCTCGACAACTTGGTCGCCTATCTGAAGACTTGCGATCGAGAAGTGGAGCCCGTCTTCGAAGAAGCAAGACAAACCCTTCGTCGTTTCGCACCTACGGTATCCGAGCTCGCGGACAGGGCTGCGGATTCGGCCCGCAAGTTGAAAAAGGCCACCGAAGACCGAAACAAAGAGCAGCCTGAATCCTCCCCGTCGGAACGCCAACAAAGAATGGAGACCGAGCGCGACAACTTGAACGAAGACGCAGAGGATTTGCGGCAAGCGCTCGCAGAGCTAGCATCGCAGCAGGATTTGCTGAATCCAGAGCAGCTGGCGCTCGCGAAAGATAGCGATCAAGCGGCGGAATTGGTCGAACGAGTCATGGAAAAAGTCAACGACTCGCTCGACGCCGCCGAGGCAAGTGGCGACGAGACCGCGATCGAGCAAGCTATCGCGGATCAAGCAAGCGCCGCCAAGGCGATGGAAACGATCGCGAGGCATTTCGCTCCGCAAGATCCCAAAGCTGCCGATGCGCCTGCTCAATCACCATCCTGGAACGAAAGTATCGAGCAAGCGATCTCATCCGAATGGGATCGAGAGACGATGGAATCCCGAGCGCTAAGAGACGAAACCTACGAAAAGGCGAGTCAGTTACAAAAGCTCTCGCAGGCAGATCCGAACGCTCTTTTGCGTGAGCTAGAAAAAGAGCTCCCGAACAATCCAGCCATGCAACGGGAGCTTTCAGAGATCTCCAAATCAGCTTCGAACAATGCTTTGCAAGAGCTGCAACGCGCCGCTGCAAAAGAAAAAGAATTAAGCCTGCAGCTGGAGAATCAAGATCTTCAATTGGCCTCCGAGAAGTCTCGAAGGATCGGAGAGCTGCAAGCCATCACGGATGAGGCGGACCGGCTTGCAAAGACCCTATTGGAGAAAGGGGAACAGCTGACTTACCGCATTCCGTCAGCCAGTAAAGCATACGAAGAAATCCGAAAAGACATTCGTCGAGAGACTGAAGGTCTTCGCGCAGCAGTGCAATCCGCTAGACAGCTTAGCTCGCAATCCTCCAGTGCCGACATCGAATCCAAAACGCGTGAACTTCAAAAGGCGTTCGAACAAGGAGCCGATGCAGTCGCGAAGCTCAAAGAGCAGTCCAAGCAACTTGTTTCTCAACCCGTAGAACGGGATGAGCAAAAGCGACTCAACCGCGTCTCGGAGGCCGGCAATGCCCAGAACTCGATTCGAAACGATGTGCGGGCGGAAGCCAATCGGCTAACCAAGCAATGGAAAGATCAATTGAATCGCATTGATAACGATTCTAAGAGATTGGAAAAGGAAATCGATCGCCAACAAGACCAGCTTCAGAAGTCGATCGCCCAGGCCTCAAAAAATCCCGAAAACACCGCATTGAGTGAACAACAGAAGAGAAACGAAGAAGCGTTGGCATCACTTCGCGAATCGCTTGAGCGAAATCAGGATACGTCGCGGTGGACCCAGCAAATCGTCTCTAGCTTGGAAGAACGGGCTCGCAACCTGGACCAGCGAGCTAAGAATTCGCTCAACACACCCAACCCTTACGGAGCGCTTGTCGAAGAGCAATTAGAGCAAGCAGCACAGTTTCTTCAGCAACTCGACGAAAAGGCAAGCAAGCTAACCTCCGATGAACGAGCCCTAACCGAACCAAGAACTCCCTCGAGCGCACTTGCGCTAGCGGCACAGGAGCAAAGTCGCACCCGAGAGAATGTTGGCCAGATTGCAAAGGATCTGGAACGAGGGGCTCGCCACGAAGAAAGGCTCGGCAATGCGAATGGAAGCCAGTCGCTTCGCGAGCAAGCGTCAGCCGTCGAATCACTCAGCGAAGAGGCTTTGAAGCCTGCCGAATCATCCCTTCAAACTGCAACGCAACAAGCCGCTCAGCAAGAGCAAAGCGATACGAGCCGTCGACCGAAGAATAGCACCGCTATCGCAAGACCTGAGACGACCGATTCGAAGAATGCTCTCTTAAAAGCAGAACAAGCCTTGAAAGACCAAGCCAA
>JALOQZ010000143.1 GCA_025459245.1 Pirellula sp. | reverse complement strand
TCAAATCCGGGGAGCTGGCCGTCAAATCCGGGGAGCTGGCCGCCCAACTTGAAGGCCCAATCCCCGAGGACATTTCGAAAATGCTTGATTCTCTGGGAGCGAAATCCAAGACCGATCGATTACTGGACGTCATTGTCAAACTACTCGAATGGAGGGAATTGAGCCTCGTTGAAGTTGCGGAATATGTAGGGCGGACTCCTGAACACGTCCGCTCGGCATACATATCCAAACTACTCCAAGCTGACCTAATTGAACTGACTATTCCGGAAAAGCCAACGGATCCCAATCAGAGATATCGGTATAAAAAAACACGAAGAGATGTATGAGCCTTCACAACGAAATCGAATTCGAGAACGACATCTGTGAGCACCTTGCGGCACACGGTTGGTTGTACGCAGAGAAGGACGCGGCAAACTACGATCGTCCACTGGCTCTTTTTCCATCCGATGTGATCGACTGGGTCCAGCAAACCGCTCCTGATGCTTGGAAGACTTTGACAAAAAATCATGGAGCCGCCGCCGAAGCAACGTTGCTCAAACGACTCCGCGACTCACTCAACCAGAGCGGCACACTGCATGTGATTCGCAATGGGTTTGACGTGTTGGGGTTACAAAAACCAATGAGGATGGCCCAGTTCAAACCAGCATTGGCAATGAACCCGGACATTATGCAACGATACGCTGCCAATCGGCTGCGAGTCGTCCGCCAAGTGCGTTACTCACTCCACAACGAAAATAGCATCGATTTGGTTCTGTTCCTCAACGGCATCCCTGTCGCGACCATCGAAATCAAGTCCGACAATACTCAGAGCATCGATGATGCTGTCTATCAATACAAAAAGGATCGTGATCCGCAACCAAAAGGACAGGCTCCTGAACCGCTGTTGAAGTTTCCATCGGGTGCGTTGGTTCATTTCGCGGTCAGCAGCAGCCGTGTGAAAATGACGACGAAACTGGCCGGCCTAGCCACGGACTTTCTACCGTTCGATATAGGTGACCATGGAGCAGCAGGCAATCCGCTCAATCCCGCCGGATACCGAACGTCGTATCTCTGGGAACAGGTTTTGGAACGCGACGGATGGTTGGAGATTCTTGGCCGATATCTGGTTGCAGTAAAGGACAGTAAGAAGCAGATCACCAAGCTGATCTTTCCTCGCTACCATCAACTAGATGCCACTCGCAAACTGCAACGGGCAATACTCTCGGAAGGAACTGGTGGGAAATATCTAATTCAACACTCGGCAGGCTCTGGCAAGACGAACTCTATCGCGTGGTCGGCTCATTTCTTAGCGGATTTGCATTACACCCCTGAGCCGCAACGCGCTAGCGGCGGGTTCGGGATACCGGCGGCTAGCGCCATGCCGTTCAGGGAGAATGAAAAAATCTTTGATACGGTGCTGGTTGTGTCAGATCGCCGCGTAATCGACGGTCAGCTACAGGAGGCTATCGATAGCTTCGAGCGCACGGCGGGCGTTGTCGCCACGATCAAAGGCGAGCAAGGGAGTAAGAGTGCGGAGTTGGCCGAAGCGTTGTCAGGTGACAAGAAGATTGTCGTTTGCACCATTCAGACGTTTCCGAAAGCGCTAGAAAAAGTTCGGGAATTAGCAGCGACACAGAACAAACGATTTGCGGTGATTGCCGACGAGGCCCACAGTTCCCAGACTGGCGAAGCTGCTTCGAAGCTAAAGATGATCCTTTCCGCCGAAGAACAAAAGGAACTGGAAGACGGCGGAGCGATTAGCACGGAAGATCTTCTCGCAGCTCAAATGGCTTCGCGTGCTGCTGATACCGGTATCACTTACGTTGCCTTCACCGCGACCCCTAAGGCTAAGACGCTGGAGTTGTTTGGTCGTCTTCCGGATCCGACGCAACCCGCTGGACCGAGCAATCTACCTGAACCTTTCCATGTGTATTCGATGCGTCAAGCAATCGAGGAAGGTTTCATCCTGGACGTACTTAAGAACTACACTCCGTACAAGCTGGCGTTTAAGCTGGCCAACGCAGGGAAGGAACTAAACGACACGGAGGTCGAACGTAGCACTGCGATGAAAGGGTTGATGAACTGGGTTAAGCTTCACCCTTACAACATCGCCCAGAAGGTGCAAATCGTCATTGAGCATTTCCGCGAGACCATTGCACCATTATTGGACGGCAGAGCTAAGGCAATGGTCGTCACTGGCAGTCGAGTCGAGGCAGTCCGCTGGCAACTGGCTATCAACCAATACATCCAAGAAAAAGGTTACCCGCTGCGAACACTGGTCGCTTTTTCGGGCGAAGTGAATGACAAGGAATCTGGACCGGATCCATTCAAAGAAAGCAGCTCGGAGTTGAATCCTGATTTGAAAGGCCGAAACATCGCAGAAGCTTTCAAAGACGATCAGTTTCAGATCCTGTTGGTTGCCAACAAGTTCCAGACGGGATTTGATCAACCGCTGCTTTGCGGTATGTACGTCGATAAGCGGCTGGCGGGAATCCAAGCGGTGCAGACCTTGTCACGACTGAATCGCTGCTATCCAGGCAAAGACAACACGTACGTTCTGGATTTTGTAAATGAACCAGGCGAAATCTTGGATGCGTTCAAGACCTACTTCACGACGGCTCAGCTTTCCGACGTGACTGACCGGGAGATCATTCTCACGTTAAGAACCAAATTGGATGCACTGGGCTACTACGAAGAGCATGAAATCGATCGAGTCGTGAAAGTCGTTCTCGATCCGAACTCGAAACAGAAACAGCTGGAAGCTGCGATCACTCCCGTCGCGGATCGGCTCTTGAAGAGGTTTGCCGCTGCCAAAGCAGCTCATGCCGCTGCGCTTGCAAGCCAAGACGACAAGGCAGCGCAGTCGGCAAAAGACACGATGGATGCCTTGATACTGTTTAGTTCCGATGTCTCTACTTACCTTCGGGCGTATACGTTTTTGTCGCAGATATTCGACTATGGCAACACGGATTTCGAAAAGCGAGCGATCTTCTTTAAGTACTTAGTGAAGCTTCTGAAATTTGGTCGAGAACGCGAGGGAGTCGATCTATCCGATGTGACGCTGACTCACCATAAGTTGAGCCATCAGGGCCAGCGGAATCTGGGGTTATCCGACAAAGATGCTCCCAAGCTTAACCCGCTGACCGAGATCGGTAGCGGAACGGTGAGAGAGAAACAGAAAGCGTATCTAACTGAGATCATCTCCAAGCTGAATGAGATCTACGGGACGGATACAACCGATGGAGATCAATTGTCGCATGCAACGACGTTGAATGAAAAAGTCCTTGAGTCGACCGTCCTTCAAAAACAGGCTGCGAATAACTCCAAAGAGCAATTTGCGAACTCGCCCGATCTGACCGAAGAAATCATGAATGCCATTATGGATGCGATGGATATCCAAGCCGAATTGAGCTCGAGGGCTTTGAATTCCCCTGAGATGCGAGAGGGACTGAAACGCATCATGCTCAATCAACTCGATTTGTATGAAAAACTGCGAGAGCGTGCGGCTGGATCTTAGGGGCTAAGAATTCGGTTTCGATTCTGTCGCACGTTTTTGATCACGAACACTCTCTGAAGACTCGAGGGACGTCGCGGAGCGTTCACTTGTATCGATCGACACGGGTGTGCGAGGAGTGGGAGTCGTGGCCATGGTAGTGACGAGGAGGCTGGTTTGCTTCCAAGATGGCCAACTCTCAACGATGTTCACGGCAGCTTGGAGTGCCCGTTTGAAGTTTTCATCATTCATCGGTTTTTGTCTCCCCCCCTGGCATTCTGCCTTGAGATACTAAAGGATTACGCTGTCTGCGCGTCAGAACCGAGTCCAATTCTCATTCACGGCGAGTAACACCGAAAATCCAATTCCTCTCATTGTCTAGTTTCGCGGGGTAGAGAAATGAACATCGCATGCTACTTCATGCAGACTGTTTCCATTCTGAGCTTGTCATTCGCATGCTCTCTGGGCAGCACAGCGACCTACGCAGCCCCTGCAGAAAACAAACAGGGAGAATATAACAAGGTCTGGGCTCTCGGTGAACTTCTTCTCGCCGAAGAGTTTCAATCGCATGCAGAATACTCCAAAACCCGAATGCCTCTCAAGAACGGATGGTCGATCCATGCGAACCATGCCAAATGGGTGCGAACGTCCTCGGGAGTGCAAAGCGTCTGGGAATCTGGTCATATGCCTGTTCTGAAAATCGAAGGGGACTTTCATCATTGCTTGATCGAAGTCGACTTTCGCTTTCGCGAAGAGGATGGGAGATGGGGAGGTTGCCGCATCTCCACAGGACATAGCGAATTGCTACCACGCGCCTATTGCGGCCCTGGACAAGCACAAACGGTGAAGTGGATTGATACGCACATCTACCAAAAGAAACCGGGGCGGCAATAAAACAGAGGCAAGCATACATACTGCGAATTACGAAATGAACGAACCCTATTTTCAAAAATACTTGCGACGCGCGGCAGGACACACTGATCCCATCGCGGAACTCAGGAAGCAGTATCTTGAATTTCAGAGCTGGGCAGAATCCGTCTCTTTTGAGTCCACCACCATAACGCACCCGCCTTACACTTGGACATTTACAGAGGTCCTCAGCCATATCATCGACACAGAGCGAGTGTTTTCGTTCCGCGCGTTTTGGCTGGCGAGAGGTTCGAGCGAACCGCTCCCTTCCTTTAACGAACATGAGTTCGCCCGTAACGCTTGCGCGAGGGATGTCGGCTGGTTGAAGCTCCTCGAGGAATTCAAAACCGTTCGTGCATCGTCGTTGTCTTTGTTCGAAAACCTCCCCTCACAGGCGTGGAAGAGGTCTGGAATCGTGGCCAGCTACCACATGGATGTAACGATGCTGTGCGGAATGATTTTTGGACACGTCGATCATCATTTCGAAATCCTAAGGTCGCGATTGGAGTCCACGTGCGCATCCTGAATCGAATATGGATACTCGTCGCTTGTTCCGTGTTTGCACCCTGCACAATCGCTTCCGACGACGAGCTGGTTATCCTTTCCAATCGCGTGCACTTGGGGAAAGCAGGCCAATGGGAATGGGATAAGTTTCAACAGATCCCTGTCGATGCCGAATCGTTGGAGGTTCGCTTTACCTCCAAATCGAATGCAACGGAACATACACTCCGTCTTTGGCAACGGGACGTCAAGCTGAACTGGACAATCAAACTCAACGATCAACGCATCGGAGTGCTCGAACCATTTGAAGCCGCGCTGGAAAGCCTCTTCGCGATCCCACCAGGCTTGCTTCGAGATGGTGACAACATTTTGCGTGTGGAAGCCCCCTCTACCGGGCTCGACGATATTGAACTGGGGCCGATTGCGATCCTACCAAGCTCGATGGACGTCATACTCAGCGAGTCTCGACTGGAGATTAGGGTCAGCGACGCCGCAACAAAAGAAAGGATGCCTTGCAGGCTGACTGTCACAAAACCGGACGGCACATTGCAGCCCCTGAGAGCGGAACCGGCAAAGGATTTCGCGGTGCGCACGGGTGTGGTGTACACCAAGGACGGGAGGGCGACACTGACCTTGCCCGCCGGGGATTACGTCGTCACCGCCGGGCGAGGATTTGAATGGAGTGCTGAGTCGTTGTCACTCTCGACCAAACACGATGACCCTCGATTGGTTCCGTTTGAACTGCGTCGCGAGGTCTCGACCAAAAACTGGATTGCTGCCGATAGCCACATCCATACACGTACGCACAGTGGTCATGGAGATGCGAGCATCGACGAGAGGATGATCACCATCGCAGGCGAAGGCATCGAGCTTGCTATCGCGACAGACCATAATCACCATACCGATTATGGTCCCGTTCAATCGCATCATGGTTTGCGTGAGCATTTCACACCGGTCGTCGGCAATGAAGTGACAACCAAACGAGGCCACTTCAACGCGTTTCCGATTGAGCTTGGTGCGACAGTGGTCGACCATCAGGAAACGGAGTGGTCCAAGCTACTTCCCGCCATTCGTGCGACACCGGGCGTGGAGGTCATCACATTGAACCACCCACGCGATCTGCACAGTGGATTCATTCCGTTGGGGGGAACGCAGTTTCATCCAAACACAGGAAAGCATGTGGATGCAGAGGCCTTTGAAAACATTGATGCAATGGAAGTTGTGACGTCAGGAGCCTTGCAATCGGATATCCACCTTCTGATTCGCGATTGGTTTGCTCTGCTCAATCGCGGATACCGGATCGCGGCGATTGCATCGAGCGATACGCACGATGTGAGCCGATTCATTCTCGGGCAAGGCCGAACGTATGTCGCTGCCAAAGATAGCGATCACTCCAATCTCGATCTCGATGAGATATGGCGAAGTTATCAAAAGGGCAAATTGCTGGTGAGTATGGGATTGCTGGCTGAAATCCAAGTCGATGGCCGATTTACAGTCGGAGACCTCGCAACCGACCTCGGTACAAACTTGGCCGTGGAAGCGACGGTGTCGGGCCCTGCTTGGTCGCGAGCAGATCACGTTGCCCTATATGCCAACGGAACCTTGATTCGCGAGCAAGACATCAAGGATGCAGGGAATGGCGGGGTAAAAGAGCGAGTTCGATGGTTGATTCCCAAGCCGCGGCACGATGTGCATTTCGTCGTAATAGCAACCGGCCCCGGGGTCGAATCTCCGCACTGGGCGATCCCTCGCCCTTATCAACCCACTAGCAAAACGATCGCCACGCGTGTAATTGGATTGACCAATCCCGTTTGGATTGATGCGGATGGAGACGGTGCGTTTCAGTCAGCCCACGACTATGCGAAACGACTTCTGCAAACGCACGGAGGCGAACGAGACAGGCTGCAGCTCGAATTAAAGAACTATGATAGCAGCGTCCAAACGCAGCTTGTGTCGATGCAGTAGCGGGGGGCTAGAAGCCTGTGAGCACCGATGGATCGCGAGCTGAACAACTTTGGCTCAGCGAGTGGCTATCTCTCTTGAACGACTGGGTTGCTTAACAGACCCACCGACTCGATCTCGATTTCAACGATGTCACCATCCTTTAGGAATCGAGGTGGAGTGCGAGCCATGCCGACACCGGGAGGAGTCCCGGTGTAGATAACATCCCCCGCGTCGAGCGTCATCACTTGCGAGATGTAAGAGACCAATTGAGCTGGCTTAAAGATGAGTTCTTTTGTCGTCGAATCTTGCAAGGTTTCGCCGTTGATACGGCACTGGATACGAAGGTTACTCGTATCGGAGACTTCATCGGCGGTAACGATCGCGGGTCCGAGCGGTGCGAACGTGTCAAACGATTTGCCGAGGAACCACTGTTTGCCAGGCTTTCCTTTTTGCCAATCGCGAGCAGAAACGTCATGCCCGACAGAGTAGCCGAAGATCCCTGCGACGGCATCCTCTTCGCTTACTGATTTCATCGGATGGCCAATCACCAAAACCAATTCCGCTTCGTAGTCTACTTCAGAACTAACGCGAGGCAGAAGGATGGGCTCATCGGGTCCGACCATTGCGGTGGGCATTTTGCAGAAGACGATTGGCTCGTCCGGAATCGGAGCTTTGGTCTCGATGGCGTGATCTCGGTAATTAAGGCCGATACAGAGGATCTTGCGCGGGGTATCGATGGGGCAGAGGACGCGCAGAGGCTGTTCGCTCGTACCTAGTTTTTTTGCCAAGCTCGCGATGCGTGGCAGATAGGTTTTCCACTTCGCGATCAGTTCCACGGTCGACAGCGGGAGTGTTGGGTCGGCCAGCGTGAGGTCTTGAATTCCGTATTGAACCTGCAGACCCCAGCCTATGGATTCATCAGGCCGGGCGAAACGAACAAGCCGCATATCGAACCATCCATCTCTACAACGAAGCGAAATCCATCATTCTTACTTGGGAGCGACCATCGCGATCATCTTCTTCCCTTGCTGCAACGGAGGTTGCTCGATCTTCGAGTACTCCGACAGCTCTTGGAGAACGCTTTCCATGACGCGTCGTCCTTCATCGACGTGCGCCATTTCGCGTCCGCGGAAGATCACCGAAACCTGCACTTTATCTTTGTGCTTGAGGAACCCGATCGCCTGACGCACTTTCGTTTCGACGTCGTGATCGCCTGTTTTCGGTCTCAAACGAATTTCTTTGGTCTTGGTTTGGTGGGTTTTGCCACCAGCCTTCTTGCTCTTCTCGTATTTGTACTTGCCGAAGTCCATGATTCGGCAAACGGGTGGCTTTTCGTTGGGAGCCACTTCAACAAGATCCAAACCGGCGTCGCGAGCCCGATTGAGTGCCTCATCGGTCGGGATCACGCCATACTGGGTGCCGTCTGGACCGATGACTCGCACAGGAGAAATACGGATCTGATTATTGACTCGCGTCTGAATACGTTCTCGTTCGATTGCAAAAACCCTCGCAACAGGACATGAAAAAGGGAGCAGCAGATTCGGTTGAGAATCGGTGCTCGGAATACCAATGCAGACTTTTTTGCCGCACCGGCGCAGTTTACCTAAAGTATCTCCAAACATCGTGGCTGCGGTCAACAGAACTTTAGAGATTTTACGAGTTGTTCAGAGATTCTGGTTCGTAGTGATAGTACAGAGGCGGAAGCTTGTTCAACTCCCCGCTCCCCTCTCCTTGACTGGCTTCCGCTCCCAACAGGTCTTGCAAGGCTGGGAAAGGCCGCTAAAAATACGCATCCGCAGTGAAAACTGTGGGGTGCATTGCCCTTGTAGCTCAGTTGGTAGAGCAGATGACTCTTAATCATCGGGTCCAAGGTTCGAGTCCTTGCGGGGGCACTGAAAAGCCAGATATCGGACGCCAATTCCGATAAGAAACATCGAGTCAGGCCGGGATCTCCCGGCCTTTTTCGTTTTTAGGCGGTTTGGTTTCGTTTTATGGCGGTTCCGTGGGGGCCTTGGTTGATTGGGTGGACGCAAGGAAATCCGAGTGCTTAGACAATTCAAGCATTGTTCTTGCCAGTACCGCCAAGCGGACTCCCAAGCATCCTTTCGTCGACTTCGGCGCCGACCTTCGATTGCATTGCCGCAAAGGCCTCAACCCTTCGCTTTGTTTTGCGGTTGAGTTGATACTTGCGATCAAGCAAGAGTATAGCGATCACCAAGAGAAGCAGGTTGGTAACTAGCGAGTGCAAATCATTTGTCGTACGAATGGCAAAGATGGTGAGTGCCACCATAACGAATAGTATCGCAGACCATCCCATAAACGATGTTCTTGTGGAATAGCCCTCATTCGCTTAATGTTCGATGGAATCCGCGATTCGTGCCAACGTACTTTCGAGCTCGCGTTGAGATTCAAGGAGATCGTCGATGGTAGCTTTCCTTTCAGGCGTTTCGCTCATGGCATTATCACAAAGGTGTCAAAGGGATTTCAAAATTGCGTTGATACTGGAACAACAAAGAATACCAGCCTATCCGATTCCGGTAATGTAAAGCTCCCTCCGCACGAACAGCCCATTGAGGTCACAAGGAATAGACCGGTAGCAAGACTGGTGCCATGAGCGGGTTTGAGACGTTACAATAAGAGCCTATCCGAAAGCCATCGGAAACCGCGGCTAGCGCCAGAGCGGCTAATGGTTTTCGGATAGGCTCTGAGATTGGTCGGCACCTACCACTGAACTTTCAAACGCAAACACATTCAGTTAAAGCCAATCATCGCAAGCGGTTCAAGCAGAGGAAGGGGATTAACGTGCAAAAATCAGAGAACCCCTTCGAGAGAGTTCGTGGGCTCGGTTTGCCACCCTTGAGTGATTTTCAGAAGGCCATATTGACGACTGTTGAGAATGCAGTTTGTCCGAAGATGAGCATAAAGGACGTCGCTGAGAAAGCTTTCCCTGAACGATGGTTTGAAACAAGGAGTAATGCGAATTTACTCGCGCTTGTCACGAGAAAGTCTCTACTTATGCCAGACCTACTCGACATTCTCTGGCCCCAAGCTGGGCAAGAAGACTTGGTAGTAAGCATTCGTAAACAGGACTAGAACCGTTCATTGTCCGCGAGCACTTCGAATTAGTTGTCCCACCAAAGTAACGACGAAGCCGAGAAAAACATGATTGGTTGGCATTTGTAATTTCTATCCCTGACGGTCCATCATCATTCGAATCGTTTTGGAAAGGTGCTGTTGGAGTCACTCATGTTTGGT
>JALOQZ010000011.1 GCA_025459245.1 Pirellula sp. | reverse complement strand
TGTTCTGTGTTCTGATTTCTCTTTTCTACATGTTGCAATCGATATGAGTCAATTTTCTCAAACCAATCCCTACAACGCATCGGTCGCTTCGAATGTCGAGGGAACCTCCACGGATCCAACATTGGGAGGCTTCACCAAGTTCCTGTTGATCATGTTCATCGTCTTCGGAGTGCTGGGGGTAGCAGGTGGCTGTTTCGGTTTGGTCCAGTCCATCGGCGCCGCGGTTATCACCACTTCCGTCAGCGGTACAGTAGATGAACCTGCGGATGGAGAAGCTGTGGGTGAAACAGCCCAGGAAGGGGATGGAGCGTCCGATCCAACGGCTACGAGCGATGATGCAGCGGGGGGCGATGCGGCTGCAGGCGGTGAGATGGATGACGAGGCTCGAGTTCGTCGTATGACCGATGCAGCACAGAATGCGTTTCCAGGCGCCATGGCCGTGCAGATTGCACTTCAGTTGGTCAGCATGATTGTCTCTGTGCTGATGCTTCTCGGCGGCGTTTTCGGCCTGCAGCGAAAAAAGCTTGGAGCGAGTTTGGTGCGAGGCACCTCCGCGTTCATGATTCCATTCAAGGTCGTCGAGTCTGCTATCGGTGGCTATGTGACTTGGAAGGTGATGGAAATTGGAAAGGATGAATTCGGTCGTGAACTAAACCGACAAGGTGGGGGGGCCAATCCCGACTTTGATCCCGCTGCATTCTTCCAGATCATCGCCGTTGCTGCGTTGGCTGGGATCGTTATTTGGGGATTCATGCTTATCCTGTTTTACTTGATCGCATTCTTGCACATGGGCAAAGCGTCGGTGAAATCGAAGTTTGAGTGATTCCTCAACGGCGTCGAGCGCCATGAGAAAGTGAGATCCGTATGAGCCTTCGCCCTCAAATCGCCGTCTATACCGGTTCCTTCGATCCAGTGACATTGGGGCATTTGCACATTATTGAGAGAAGCGCACAGCTTTACGAAGCGCTCGTCATCGGGATCGGTATGAATTCGGCCAAGCAATCTCTGTTCGATACGGATGAAAGGTTGGAGTTGTTGAGGAAAGTAACCTCGCATCTACCCCATGTGCGCGTCGAAGCGTTTGATGGGTTGGCCGTCGATTTCGTTCGCAGCATCGGTGCCAAGGTG
Source organism: Pirellula sp. (assembly GCA_025459245.1). Classification (GTDB taxonomy): domain Bacteria; phylum Planctomycetota; class Planctomycetia; order Pirellulales; family Pirellulaceae; genus JBKCUI01. Next base: position 32,089 of record JALOQZ010000011.1, on the reverse strand, counting down.
ATGGTTCGAGGCGTGCGGCCTTTGACGGACATCGCCGGTGAGTTCACCATGATGATGGCAAACCGCCAGCTGGATCCAGAAATCGAAACGGTGTTTTTAATGGCTGATGAAGAGTACGCGCACGTCTCCAGTTCGCTGATCAAACAGATTGCGGCTCTCGGTCATGGCAGGTCGCTCGAACGATTTGTCCCTGTTTCCATCATCGAGCCGTTGATGGAGAAAATGCGAGCGTCTAGTTCTCGATGAGAAGAGGTTCTTCTTCGGCGGCACCTGCACCGGCCTCGTGGCGACCAGGCGGAATGAGTCGCGCTCATGATCCGCATGAGGGGATCGTTTGGGCACGGGGCGCTGGTCCCTTTCTTTGGGATGCTTCGGGGCGTCGCTATCTTGATTGCATCTCTGGATACTCCGCCAACAACTTTGGTCATGGTCATCCGGAGCTTGTTCGCACAATGCAGGAACAAGCGAGCAAGGGGGCTCACGTTCCCGGGGCAGAGAGCCACATTCGAAGGGAGCTTGAGCAGCACCTCGCGAGTCTCTTGTCGAAAGAGGTTCTCAAGACGCTGGGTTGGGAAGCATGGAAGGAGTTAGGGGCATTCGCCGAGTCCCCTGATTATGCCGTATGGTTATCGACTACAGGTGCTCGCGCCATCGAAGTGGCTTGGAAGATTGCATACGCTTGCAGGCCTGGAGTTGTCGTGTGCTTTGACCTCGGTTATCACGGAAGATCGTTAGCCAGTAGTTTGCTCAGCGACACCGCAAGAAGTGGTGTCATAGGGCCACACGCGGGGCTGGGGAACGCGAACATCGTGAGAACGATTCCGTTTCCGAGGGAGAGCGGACAAGTGTCCATGGAAGAGGCTTGCGAATCCAGTCTCAAAGAGTTTCAGCGAATGCTTGAAAGGGACTCTGCGTCTCTGTCGATGCTGATCCTGGAACCCGCGATTGGTGCTCGTGGCTATTACTTTGCACCTAATCGATTCTATCAGCGGTTGGTGGGGATGGCTCGCGCTGCAGGGTTGCTTGTCGTCAGCGATGAGATCCAAATGGGGCTTGGCCGTCTAGCCGGATTGTCGGGTGCTCTCGGGGCGGGGTGGCTACCGGACATGTTTGTCTATGGAAAGTCGCTCGGCGGCGGTTTGCTGCCAGTGTCGGCCGTCGTGGGTGACTCGAATCTTATGAATCAATTGGGGGCAGGATTGGAGTCCGAAACATTTGCCGCGCAGCCCTTGGCGTGCGCCGTTGCGATGCGATCGCTGGAGCTGCTTCAGTCCGAAGAGCTCGCAGATCGTTCTCGCGACTTGCATACGGAGCTGCGAACGGGGTTGTCGGAGGTCATGCCGGCGAGCTGCGTGGTTGGTTGTGGCAGTGCGACGGCGATCGATTTTGCAGTGGCAGTTGGTTCTCAAAATGCCAGAGAGTTGGCTTGGAGATGGGTCGTTGCCGCTCGTGAGTTAGGGGTATTGCTTCATTTGACGGGTCCGATGCGGGATCGAGTCGCTATCATTCCTCCCTTGGTGATACAGCCATGGGAAATGAACGAGGTTCGCGCCGCGTTGGTACAAGCTTGGGAAGTCGTTCAGCGAGGAGTAAGTGACTGATGTTTTTGAGTGAACCGCAATCAAGCAGCTATGACTGGAGGTTCAGTCTGTTCGGATTCCCGATCCGAGTGACATGGTTGTTTTGGGCTTTCAGCGCTGCCTTTGGGTATGCGCAGGCCCGAGGGCTTCACGACTTGTTTACGGCAATGGATATGCGGTCCAATTTCGCCGTGTTGTTGCTCATTTGGGTCCTCTGCTCGTTTGTCAGCATTCTCGTGCACGAGCTTGGGCACGCGCTCGCGTTTCGTTACTACGGTATCGACGCAGAGATTGTTCTCTATCAGATGGGTGGGGTGGCGATTCCTGGAGCAGGGTTGCTCTGGTCGCGTCAAGGGAAAAGATCGCGATTGACACACGGGAATCAGATTATCATTTCAGCAGCGGGACCGGCGATTCAGATTGCGCTCGGGCTGTTGGTGGGTGCCATTGCGATCGGATGTGGCGTTCCGGTCTGGATGTTTAGCTCCATCGCGGAGCTACTCGGAGTTGAGTGGGTGCGCATGCCCCTTCCGGCGAACGCTTACCTCTACTGCGCCGTCAACTTCTTGGTTAGCTGCAGCCTCTGGTGGGCGATCTTCAATTTGCTTCCCGTTTATCCCTTGGACGGAGGTCAGATTGCGAGGCATGTGATCGGAATCGTGATGCGTCGCGACGGACTCTACGAGGCTTGCATGCTCGGAGTGGTCGTCGGAGCGGCAGTTGCGATTTGGTTTTATCAAACTGGAGGCGGACCGATAGGAACATTGTTCTTCGCGTCCTTGGCTTATTCCAACTGGCAGATGCTGCAGCAAGGCCGGGGTGGATCGGTTTGGTAGCATCGATCTGCGCGCGCTTGTCGATGTATTGCGGCGCGCGTTGGCGCATCGAGATCGAGCGACGAAGCCTGTTTGCGGTTGTTGAGAGCAAGATTTTTCGAAAATTTTTTTGAGGCTTGCTTGGGTCATTTGTACCTTCTTGAGCGGCCTCTCGGAGTCATTCTGCGGTGACGATACCGCGTCACTCATCGCGATCAATTTTGAAGAGAAGGCTTCAAGCAGGATGGCGTGCAAACGCGTTGCGCGCGATGCTGCGATCGATGTTTGCTCAGCGAGCTTGGCGTGGAACATTTTTGAGATATCGTTGCATGCAAAGCATCCATCAATGAATTGCTTGGTCGGATCGCTGCGGAACATTTCGAGTTGCGAACAATCCAGTGCACCGAAGCGCCTTGCGGGACGGAGCGCGGCTAGTTTGGAGCTCTCGTAGAGGAGCGCACACGCACGTTGCGATCGCATCGAATCGATGCGCGAGAGAGTCGAAGTAGATCAAGACGAGACGACGTGCGAGAGTGTTTCGAGCGATCGAAGAGAGGTCCAAACATGGTGGAAAATTGGTTTCATTTATGTGGAAAAATTGTCGAAAAGATGTTGCATTAAGTTTCGACTTTTATACAAATACGACATTGGATGTTGTTCCTTTGCGGGATAGCTTCTGACTTCCCTCGCGACGTATTGCGAGGAGGACACGATGTCAAAGTCGGAGCTTGTTCAACGAAGGATTTTTAGTATCGGTTGCTGAGACCAGACCGCCAACCAACTGCTTCTGGAAGGCGAATCTGCAGCGACTAAGTTTCGCTTTTCGGAGGATATATCCGTGGCCAAGAAAAAAGCTGGAGCAACGAAGAAGGCTGCAACCAAGAAGAAGGTAGCCAAGAAGAAGGCTGCTAAGAAGAAGGCTGCACCAAAGAAGGCTGCAACCAAGAAGAAGGTTGCTAAGAAGAAGGCAGCTAAGAAGACGACCACCAAGTCTCCTTCGTAATCAAACGTTGCTCTGCTCGGGCATCTGGCTTCTGCCAGAAATCTGCTCCAAGCAACACAAAACAAAGCCGTCGGCTGGATTCCAACCGACGGTTTTTTTATTGCACCATGCTCACCGTTTTGCCTTGTTCGAAGGTGTCTGACCTTTCTCGAGACATTTGAGCAGTCATACGAGGATATCTCGAATGACATGGCCATGAACATCTGTCAATCGTCTCTCGAGGCCGTTGTAGTAATATGTGAGTCGCTCGTGGTCCAATCCTAACAGATGGAGGATGGTCGCGTGGAAATCATACACAGTGACGATATTCTCAATCGCCTTGTAACCGAACTCGTCAGTTGCGCCGAAGCTAAACGGCGCTTTAACTCCTGCTCCGGCTAGCCAGCATGTGAATCCCTCTGGGTTGTGGTCGCGTCCGCTGGCTCCTTTTTGGAAGGTCGGCATGCGTCCGAATTCGGTACACCATACTACCAACGTATCGTCCAACAAACCTCGTTGTTTCAAGTCTTTGATCAAGGCTGCTGTCGGTTGATCCAAAACGGGGCCATGCAAACTGTATTGTTCTCGAAGCGCTTTGTGACCGTCCCAGTTGCTGACACCTTCGCCACCTGTTTGATAGGCGCCGTTGAAGAGCTGCACAAATCGAACCCCTTTCTCGAGCAGTCGTCTGGCTAAAATGCAGTTCTTGGCGTAAGAAGCTTTCAATGGGTTGGATGTGTCGTCCGCACCATATGCGGCGAACGTAGCCGCCGACTCGGTTGCAAGGTCACTAACCTCGGGAATGCTCAACTGCATGCTCGCTGCCAATTCGTAACTGGCGATGCGCGCAGCCAATTCGCTATCCCCTAGGTAATGCTCCAGCATGCGTTCGTTGATCCTGTTCAAGTACTCGCGTGCACGCTGATCCGATTGGGCGGAAACCGAATCCGGCCTCGTCAAATAGCGAATCGGCTTGGTCGCGTTAAAGTCTGTCCCCTGATAGGCCGCGGGTAGAAAGCCCGGTCCCCAATTGTTGACGGAGTTTTGTGGAGTCCCTCGAGGATCGGGAATCGCAACGTAGGCAGGTAGGTTCTCGTTCTCGGTTCCGAGAGCATAGGTGGTCCAAGCACCCATGCTTGGAAAGCCGTCCAAGGTGAATCCCGTCGACATGAAATTCTCTCCCGGGCCATGGGTGTTCGTTTTACCACGTACCGAGTGAAGGAAACAAATGTCATCGGCCAAAGAGCCGAGATGGGGGACCAAGTCTGATATCATCTTCCCGCATTCCCCTCTAGGACGAAATTTCCAAGGGCTTTGCGTCACCGCTCCTTGCTCTCCCTGAAACGTGATCAGTTTGTCCGCACCCGGCAAAGGCTCGCCGTTCCTTTGGATCAAGGCAGGCTTGTAATCAAATGTATCCAAATGGCTGCAAGCGCCCGAGCAAAAGATCACCAACACTCGCTTTGCTGCTGCCGGAAAGTGCGGAGCGCGAGACGCGTAAGGTCTCGATGGATCGATCTCCGGCCGGACAGGATTTTTTCCGCTGACCGTGGAATCCTTCGACTCTTGACCTCGCAGCAATCCTTGGTCGGCAAGCAGAGCGGTCAGTGCAATCCCGCTGAGCCCTGTTGCAGAATGCTCAAGAAACATGCGGCGTTGAAGGAGATGCGCGTTCCAAGGAAGCTTCGGATCGGTCATGCTGTTCCCTTGCGGGGCAATGGGGCTCAAGGAATAAATACAAACTCGTTCGCGTTCAGCAGAACTCGACAAAAGGCTGGCAAGCCTTCGGTATCGATGAATTGAGAGGCGTCCTGCAATTCCTTCGCGTCAGGCTCGCGTCCCATGCACAACCCATAGGCCCTACGAACTTGAACCAAGGAGTCACTACCGCACTCTCGTTCGAGCCGCTGCGAGAAAAGCTCGGCTTGTTGAAGCACGAATGGGCTATTGAAAAGATTGAGCGCTTGGAGCGGAGTCGTCGACCGATTTCTTTTCGGTACGGAGATGGAGGAGTCGGGGCAATCAAATGCGCCAAACACTGATTCTTTTTCCATGCGTACTTTGGTCATATAGACCATGCGTCTCCAGTCTGTCGACGCGTATTGTGTTTTAGGAAAGTAATGTCGGACATTCTCCAATTCGACTTCAAAGCCGCTGAAGCCGGGGCCGAACATGCGACGATCGAGTGACGACGTCACGGCGAGAATGCTATCCCGGATTGCCTCGGCCTCGAGCCGTCGGGGAGGGAAACGCCACAACCAACGCGAGCCCGCGTCCTGTTTCATCGCATCCGTCCGAACTTCGCTGCTTTGTCGGTATGTAGAAGAATGAAGGATCAATCGATGAAGGTGCTTGAGAGAACCATTGTTTTCAAGCAGATACATTGCCAAGAAGTCGAGAAGCTCGGGATGGGATGGTTCACTCCCCCCTTTTCCGAAGTCATTGGGAGTGTCCACGAGCCCTTTGCCAAAATGGAACTGCCAGATTCGATTCGCGATGACGCGGGCCATAAGGGGATTTTCCGGCGATGAGATCCACTCCGCCAAGGCTAATCGCCGCGATCTTTCCGGTGTGTTCTCATCAATATGCAGTTTGCCCAAGATGGCGATGGTTCCTGGAGGAACTGTTTCGCGACGCGCTGTTGGCTCACCGCGGAACAATCGATGAGTAGGGGCAGGTTGCTCAAAGGTTCCTGCGTAGACAGTCTGGGAATTCAATAATCGCTCGCGGTCGCTTGCCAGTGACTGCAGATGATCGATGCTTGTACGCAGAAGCGAGCTTTCCTCTGCGGACAAATGATTCCACTCATATAGCTCGTGGCTCGGTGGCATCGGGAACGGAAAGCGGTCCTCCGAGGATGCGATCGTTCGCCATTCGCCTGAATCGCAAACGACATCCACTCGATAGCGAGTTGCGATCCGGTCCGCGAACCGACCTTCGCGGTCGCGAGCCCAAACCACGCGATCAATCAGCGAGGCTTGTGGAAAGTCCAGTTGAATCCATCCCTTTCCGTTTTCGTTGGAGATCCAGCTGAAGTTATTCCCTGGACGTCCATCGTTGATGTGTTCCAAGCGATGGATTTTGTAGTTGGGAAGTGAGCTCGACGCCGTCGCGACGGTACCTAGGGATTGAAGAGCGATATTCGTGCCTTGCGAGTAGACCTCCAATTCGTCCAGGCAAGGCTCGCCGCTATTGGTCCCCTCGATAACGAAACGCAGTGCTGTTGTTTTGATCGGCTCAAACGTTTCCACGTTCCGTTTCGCATTCACTGCAGGGCGGTGTCTTTGAGGATTCTTCAGATAAGGTTTCAATCGATCGCGTAGCAAAAGTATCTGCTCGTCGATCCGGTTGATCTCGAGAAGTGTAGATTCACTGATCGGAAACTTTCTTTCCCCGTGTTGCACTCCTGCAAAGATGGCTTGAAGTGCGTAGTAGTCTGTTTGGCGGATTGGATCGAATTTATGGTTATGGCATCGAGCGCATCCTACGGTAAGCCCCAAAAAAACGGTGCTTGTCGTTCCCACGATATCGTCCAGTTCATTTTGCCGTTGCATCATAGTGAGGGCAGGGTCGGGGCTCTTCACCAAATCGTAGGGGCCTGCGACCAAGTATCCGGTAGCTTCGGGTACGCCTAAGGCATCCCCTGCGAGCTGTTCTCGAACAAACTGCGGATAGGGCTTGTCGTCGTTGAACGACCGGATGACATAGTCGCGATAGGGCCAAGCGTTTGGGCGTTCGCGATTGGTCTCGAAGCCGTTGGTTTCCGCAAATCGAACCAGATCGAGCCAATGCTGACCCCAGCGTTCACCGTAATGGGGGCTTTGGAGAACCCTTTCCACAAGATTCGTATAAGCCTCCGGCGAATGATCTTGTTCGAACGCGAGAACTTCTTCGGGCAAGGGAGGAATCCCCAGCATGTCCAGATAGAGTCTTCGAATCAGTACTCGCTTTGACGCAATTGGGTTCGGTGCAATCCCTTGTTCGTTCAGTTTTTCTAGGATGAACGAGTCAACTGGGTTGGCGATAAAGGAATGGTTGATTGAGGGTGGCGTTGGGTTAGGGAGAGGTTGGAAAGACCAGTGGGTGGGACTCGTGGGATCGTTTTGTTCCTCGGAGTTGGGGGAGGACCATGGAGCGCCGGCATCGATCCACGCGATGAGGAGATTGATTTCTTCGTTGGAAAGGCGACCGGATTCGTCGGGTGGCATGATCCTGCCAGCTTCTTTCCCTTGAACGAGGGCGACGAGATGGCTATTTGTTCCATCGCCGACCACGATCGCAGGTTCACCCGAATCTCCACCTTGCAACATGGATCGACGCCGATCGAGACGAAGGTGACTTTCTTGCGTATCCATTCCATGGCAGTCGAAGCACTTCCGCGTGAATAGATCGCGCACGCGTTCTTCAATCTGGGCTGCATCCGAATCGACGGTGGCTGTATCGGGGCCATCTTGTAGTGCCGCGGTACATGGGGCTGGCAAGCTTGCAAGCAGTCCAAGGCATCCGGCGAGAGCAATGCAACTAGTCGTTAGGAATCGCATGAAGAATCTAGCAAGACGGATTCAAAGGGAGGGAAGGCATGCAGGAGGGGAAGGAAATTAAAGTCTACACAAAGTCGCACCGACTCAGAGCAATTGGCGCCGGAAAAAGCATCGTCGAGTACTTTAGCCCCGTCGTCTGAGATAGAATGACCTCTGTGGAAAACACTATTGAAAGCCACAAAAACAGCACCTTGGAGATAACATGGATCATGGAGATGGATACGCAGTGTCCCGGGAGCGAGGAACTTCAATCCATATTTGGCGGTCCCTCCGAAAATGGGTTCGGATCCGCTGCGTTCATGTTTTTGGCCCCAGAGGCCAAGGGGACTCATACTTCGCTCAGCGACCAGGCAAAGCTTGTCTACCAACGGTTTCTCGGAGATGCTTGGGATCGCTTTGGTGCAAACCACTGGCTGGCAGGTTGGAAGAAATCTTTCCATCGTCAAGCCGCAGAGACGACCGACTTTCTGCTTGAAATAAAGTCTTCAGAATACGCTAATCTTCGTCGGCTTCTTGGCGTATTGATCGAGGGGCATGAGAACCCCGAGGAGGCTTTGAGAGCTCTTCAAACCACATTCAACGCACGATCGGTCGCTTCCTTCGAGGCCTTTGAGGTTGGCGACAATGAAGCGATGTCGGGACTGATCTTGGCCGCGGAGTTCCAGTCGGGAGGCAGATCGTATTTGATTTTTCTTATGGATTAGGAGCTCGACCGGCCAAGTGTCAGAGCCGATTTGAAGACTACCCGCGACCAGGAACGAACTCTCTCGCTAGTTGAAGCCTGTCGCCGTTTAGTTCCGAGTAGCGATTCCTCCAAAAGAGCAGTTGATCAGGGGCTGCGGGTCCGGAGCCCGCCGATTCAAGCATTAGTTGGATAAAACGCTCCGGATTGTTTCCGGCTCGGTCGTAGAATGCAGGACCTGAGATGATCTGGGCTTTCATCTCATCGATTGACATTGCCCCGGCAGCCAATTGCTGCTGCCAAGCTTGCGATTCGGATGCGGAGGGATTCCGATGGACGTACTTCCTAAAGGCCTCGTAAACGACGTCTTGCCCCAAAAAGTAATTGCCGTACGAAGTGGTGTACGCCGCAGGTTGGACTGCCGATGATTGCAATCGCAGGTCAATATTCTTCGTTCCCAAAACTGGCGAATTGATATCGGCCGAGCTCGTGGCTAGTATTCTTTGCGAAACATCATAAAGAGTCGCAGTTATCCGATATCGATCTTGAGGAGATGCGAATCTCGAATCACAAAAGATTTGGTAATTGAATGGACCGTTTCCGAAAGCGGGTACATAAGTAACACCACCAGATGCAGACAAATAGGGGCGGGTGAGATTCGTTATCTCAACTTTGATCACTCCATTCCCGTAATTCATAAACAAGCCATCGATAAAGATTCGCCCGCTAACCGTTCCAGAGGATGTGATGAGGCTATTGGTCAAATCAAGTTCGAGCGTCTTCGGTTGGCGAGAATAAGAATCCAATACGAGCATGGGAACTCTTCCATAAGCGCCCACATGGCGATTCGCCTCGAGTATCACGTCGTTAATACGTCCGTTGACATAGCCGACTTGTGTACCACCTACCGACAAAATGACATCGCCTGCTCGCAGTCCGGATCGCTCTGCGACGCTACTTGGTTGCACTTGGAGTATCAAGACTCCATTGGAGGTGTTCTGAATGATGGCCCCCAGTTGCCACCCCTGCCAAAATGATGTCGATGGCGGAACCGCCGTTTGCCCCCAAGCTGGCAGCTGCGCAGCGCTGGAGACGTAAGGGTTACCCCAGGCATACGCAGTCTGTGTTGCGTATGCGGGAGTTCCAAACCCATATTGAGCCTCTGCGTTCCGTTGCCAAATAGACGCAATAATCCAGGCGACAATCCAGATCCATTCGAAAGTCCTAGCCCATTTGCAACCACTAATGACGCTCATCGCTTTTTCTCCATTCTTCCCCTAGCGGACTTGGCCACCGAAAACAACCTGCAGTTGATCGGCAGCAACGGCGGGTTCGACAGGAAAGAAACCGGACGACATGAGTGTCTTTTGACCTTCCTTACTTAACACAAACCTACAGATTGCTTCACGAGCCCCGTCATCGGATTTGGTCTCAGAACGATCAAACAGCAGGAACAATGGTCGTACTAGTGGATATCTTCCCTCCACCACATTGGTTTCATTTGCATCGACAGCATGTCCATGCACCACCAAGGGGACCTTTTTCACTCCGGGTAAAGTAGAATTAAGATCGGCAATTCCAATCCCCTGAGGGTCTCGGGCTACCGTGTCTACAATCTCGGTATTCGTTGCGCAAATAGCGTAAGGCTTCGCAAGATCTGCGCCTGAGAACAAGATTGTCTTCAAAAACGATTGTGTCCCTGAGTTGGTATCGCGTTCGTAAAGATGAATCTCGGAGCGTGGCTCAACAACTCCTTCGCTCGTTCCTGGAATCAAATCGCTCCAATCGCGAATGCGAGGCAGTCCCCCTTCGCCAGCAACATAAAGACTCTTTAGTTGGTCCTGAGTTAGAGAACTTAACTTGTTCGATTCATGAACGAAAACCGCGAGTCCTTCAAATCCGATGATCAAGGCAGCTGGCTCTTTACAACCTGCTTTCTGCAGTCGTTGGAGATCTGATTCCGAAAGCAAACGAGTGATTCCGGCGACCAACTTCGGGTTCTTTTCGAAAGCGATCAAGGCATCTTCTGACTCCAGTAGCTTGGCTGTAAAGCTAAGGTTCGGATGGAATTTGGTGATACCGTTAAGCCAGGTTTTACCCAAATCCAACATGGTCGAGGAGCCACTCAAGTCCAAAGATGCTTTTACATCTCTTGTGGGGCGATAGGGTTCCAACCTATCAAGTATTTGCATCCAGCGATAATGGATCTCGTGCGGAGTCTCGGTTGCGACCGCTTCCTTAATTGAAACAGGTTCTTCCTGTGACTGTGCAAAACAAGCCCTAGGACTACTGCAGAGGATCACCGCGCTAAATACGATCCAAATTCTACAAACCTTCATGCCCCGATTCTCCGTCCCTGATGATTTCTTCGATTGGGCCAAGCTGGATGGAGCAATCAATGGAGTACCGGTTTTAGCAACCGCTATAAACACCCAGCAAGCGATCGGATTATGCAGGATTTTGGTAAAGCCGGCAAGCGGCTGGCGAGCTCCGTCTTGGTAGCACTCGGTCCCTTGCCAACGCCACGGATTAGGATGGCGTCCGCTGCGGCTCCAACCAGTGCCTGCTCCCGTTTAGCAAGTAATCCTTGATTCGGTGCAAGGCTCTCGAGTCGATTCACTAATCGGATCAGCTGATGGAGCGATTTAGATGCTTCCGAATCTTGCTCGGGCGACGAGCTACTCTAAGCCACGACAGGAAGGGCAGAGAATAGCCCAGCATTGCAACGCTGGGACTGGCTTACCAAGAGTGTTCATAGCGATCTGCAATCGCCTGCCTGATCTCTTCTCGAATGGCCCACACCATCGAGGCCTCCGGCGATGTCGAGCGATTACTTTTCGCATCTCTCAACTCGTCAAAACTAGTGTGTCACGAGTTCGCTCGGGAGATGATGAAAGTCGTTCCAATAGTGTAGCTTCCAGCGATTGTTCTCATAGAGCAAGCAGGAGACGGAGGTGTTGATCGGCTCGGCGACGACGGGATCCAGATCGTCAATCTCGAGCATCGCTTCCAGCAATCGAACCTTGAAATCCGCGTGAATCATCATCATCACGCGGTGTTGGGCATGCAACTGCATCTCCGATTCGTACCACTTTCGCACTCGCCTGGCTCGTTCTCTCGCCATGTCGATCGTTTCGTAGCGAGGTAGCTCATTCCACCCAGATTCTCCGATCCGTTCGTCGATCGGCCATCGAGGGTAAAGCGACTCGATTTTCGACCGAGACATCCCGCGCTCGGGGGTGCGTTTCCCGACTTCATGACCGCTGTAGCAGCCACCTTGCTCAAAAAGATCTTGTCGGATGACAGGGTGCAGTCCCAGCTTCGATGCGAGCGGGGCGACCGTTTGCAATGTTCGCAGAAACGGGCTCGTATAGATGAGCGTTGGAGCATAGCGATCAACACGGGACGCCAAGTGGTCCGACTGCTTTACTCCCGTATCGGTGATACCAGGATCCGGGATACGCTCGGAATCTGGCTTGGCATTGTTCTCTGATTGTGCGTGACGGATCAGGAAGAGAACAGCTTGCGAGGACATCGATTAAGCCGCTTTGCGCGTTGAGTGAGAGTCTTGATGTTCGGCCTCGTCGATAGGAAGAGTACCGTGGCTGGCGGAGGCTAGCTCTTGCAACAAGAATTTGGCTGTCGCGTAGCTCGCACCCGGGCGAGCGAATTGATTGGAGAGTTCGATAAGTCTTCGCCGTTGGTTAAGTCGAAAGGAGCTGTCACTCAGCAGCCTTGCCATATGCTCGACGACCGACTGGACAGACGCTTTGGATGACTTCGAATCGAGTGCCCCGTGCGAAATGCACTCTGGGAGAATCGGCTCTTCGGCAATCAGATTGGGAAGCGAGATACTCGGTATTCGGACCAGTGCTTTGGCCATGGTGTAGGTCGTTGTGCTCACGTGGTACATGACCGTAGCCGGTTTGCCCCTCGCCATCATCTCGAGCGATACCGAACCACTCTTCATGATTGAGCAATCACAAAGCTCAATAATCTCGCTTGTTTTACCGGCGAAGATATGGATCGGGAGTTTCGCATCGCTTGCGGTTAACAGATTCTTGCACCAGAGCGCATGCGAGTCTTTCAAGGCAGCGACCATGAATTGAACATCGGGAAACTGTCTCGACAGTTTACGAATCGCTTCCAATTGCAAAGGCCAAATATGCTTGACTTCATGATCTCGCGAACCCGGTAGGACGGAGACTTGGATCTTATGGTTGCAACGCCATCGATCGATGAACTTGGTGTCAAGGGGCTGCTGGGCAATGTGATCGAAGAAGGGATGGCCGACGTAGGTCGCAGGCATGTTTTTATTCTCGAACCATGTCGTCTCAAACGGGAGGTTGCACAGAACGTGATCAACGTACCTGCGCATCTTCGAGATCCGCCAACCGCCCCAAGCCCATAGTTGCGGAGGCAGATAGTAGTAGACGGGGATACCATATTTTTTGGCACGCTTGGCGATGTGCCAGTTGAAGCCGGGGAAATCGACGAGGACCACACCATCGACTTCGCCGCGTGCGAAGGATTGTTCGGCTAATTTGGCGATGCGAAAAAACTCGCGCAGCTTTGGCAACACTTCAGCAAAGCCCATCACCGCCATGCTGGTCAGATCGAAATCGAGCTCCAGTCCGGCTTGGATCATGCGGGAGCCGCCGAATCCTCGAAAACTGGAGGTCGGTGAAAGTCGCTTCAGCGAGCGGATGAGGTTCGCAGCATGGAGATCGCCGCTAGGCTCCCCAACCGAGAAGAAAAAACGCTGTCCCATGTACGTTTCGTCACCCAACGAGTCAAGCATCGATCCATCGATATAGATTTGACTACAGTCACCATCATGACTGCACTCAGTGAACTCGTTTTGATTCATCGGTTATCGCTCGCCAGGTAATTCGGTACAACCTGCCGATATACGTGAAACTGGATAACCGGGGCAAGATCAAGCGATTGATTTAACGATTGGAGAAGATGTTCTGCTTACTCCTTCTGGACGAGGGCGGGGTTAGACCGAACTCGGCCCCCGCGCCCCGGAATCGATCGTGATGGCTTCAATGGCAGGGAGAATGAAAATCTTCCCGTCTCCGATACTCCCCTGAGAGCCTGTTTTAGCGATCCGACATATCGTTTCGATCGCTTTCTCGACGAAATCGTCGTTCACGAAGATCTCCAAATTGACTTTTCGGAGCAAGTGAATTTGGTATTCCACTCCAGAGTAAAATGCAGAGTGCCCCTTCTGTCGCCCGTATCCCTGAGCGTCCAAAACGGTTAGCCGGTGAATGCCTGCATTTTGCAGCGCTTCCCGCACTGCTTGCAATTTGTTGGGCTGAATGATGGCGAGGAGCAGTTTCATGGGGCCGAGATTCTTTCTGTCGCGAGGGGGAGTGCCGAACGCCAACGCGAACAGCAGTGTCCATCAAGTCCTCTTCACTAGGAAGGGGGGCTCCAAGGCGAAACCGCGGGACTTGCGGGCAATTGTGCAGCGAGTAGACTAGTCCGCTCGACGATTAAGGTCGCTTGGTGAAATTGGCAGACACGCAAGACTTAGGATCTTGTGCCGAAAGGCGTCGGGGTTCGACTCCCCGAGCGACCACTCCATCATTTTCAATCGCCCATGTGCGACAGCCCCGTAGAGTCGTGGATGGGCTAGTATTTTTTTCTCCCGGCGAACTGCTTTTTTGCAGGTGTGCCTCGCCTACGGTGGTAACGCGGCTTGGATTCCTACTCGTTTCTTTCCAGTACCCAGAATCCAAAGATCCGATCTGCTTCCGCGCTGCGCGATGCGAAGGCTAGAAAACAACAAGGCTTGTTTCTCATCGATGGTCGCGATCTGACCGAACGAGCGATCTTGGGAGGCCAAGAGCTTTCGCAAATATTCGTCAAAGATGATGAGGAGTCGCTCCGAGAGCTCCATTCACTCCGCGAGAAGTTTGCTTCCCGTCTGGTTTCCTGCGAATGCTACCGAGTTGCCCCCGAGGCCATGCAAAAGCTTCAATACGGAGATCGGGATCTCGGCATCATCACTGTGGCCAAGATCGCAGATACTCAGCTCAGTACGTTTGCGGATCGTGTTCAAGCGAGATTGGTCGGCCGTCCGGCACTTAAGCATGCAAACCCTTGCTACCTAGTCTTGGATCGCATGGAGAAGCCTGGCAATCTCGGAGCCGCACTGCGAACGGCCGATGGTGCTGGAGTCGCAGGTGTCGTTTTAGCGGATCCGATTTGTGACCTTTGGAATCCGAATGCGGTCCGATCCAGTTTGGGCGCTCTGTTTACTGTTCCAATCGCCGTCTCCTCGGAAGAGGAGATCCAGGCCTATTTTCGCAAGGCTGGCATTCAGATATTCACCGCGCGCGTCGAAGGTGCCGTTCCCTATACCTCGGCTAATTTCTGTCGATCCCATGCAATTGTCATCGGCAACGAAGCAAGCGGCTTACAACATCGCTGGATAGCTCCGGATGTCCAAGCGATTGCGATCCCGATGTCAGGCGCTGTGGATTCTCTTAACGCCTCGGTGAGTACGGCGATTCTCCTCTACGAGTCGAAGCGGCAAAACACTGTTAATTGCTAGCTATTTCGGTGCATCAACATGTTAAGATGCAGCAGCTGGAGAAAGAAATGGCAAGATAGGCAATAGTCAGTTCCGATCAGCTCTAAAGATTTATCTCCGAGCTTGATCAATTGCGGTGCTTCTCGATTCACCGTAAGGGGGAGGGACCCATGCGAGTTTCATTTCGTCAGTTATCGACCTGGTTGGTATGCAGCGGATTGTCGTTCGCGTTAGCGATGTTTCCCGAAGCTCAGAGTGCGACCGCTGACTTTGAGGTCATGTTTCAGGATCAAAGCTACGATCCCGGGCTCCCCATAACAGAGGTCGATCCCGAAGATTTCTCTGAGGTCAAAGCGTCGGAGTGGAACGGCTACTTTCCCAGTCTTTGGCGATGGGAAGAGACTACGTTGTTGGCTGCGTTAGATGGTTCGAAGCAGCCCCAAGACTTCGGTGTTAATGCGAATCTTGGGGGGCAAGCGGCTATCAATACAGCTTTTCCTGTCTTCGAAGCTTGGGGGATTGGAGTCCAAGCGGGTTCAAGCATTATCGCTTCGTCCAACGCCGTTCGCGTATACGAGCTTCTCGGCGAGGAAACTGGCCGCACGCAAAGCTTTACTACCCTAGGTGTCTTTCAACGAACTGATAGCGGATTCGGTTGGGGCTTTGTGCATGACTTTCTGTATGAGAAGTCCTTTGATTCCTTCCAGTTGGGGCAATGGCGTGTGCGAGGAAGCTATTTGTTCAATCCTCGCAATGAAGTCGGAGTGAATGCCGCCTTTCGCTCGAACTCCGACACAGGCGTGTTTGGCGCGAGTACACCTGTCACGCTCCGACCGATTGATCAAGGTTCCGTTTACCTTCGTCACTATTGGAAGACGGGCGCTCAGACGACCGGATGGTTTGGTATCGCGGACGAACACAGCGAAAACAACGCCGTCACAGGCCCTTCTGCATCGAAGAACAATCCATTTTTGTTCGGTGCGGATGTCCTGATGCCGTTGACCTCAAGCTTGGCAATCTACGGTGAAACGAACATCATCATGCCAAGTGATACCGGCACAGTCGATGCTTTTTTAGGTATTCAATGGTACCCGGGCGGAAATGTCTTTAGAGCGCGCCGTGGGCGCTACAGTCCTATGATGTCGCTGGCTTCTCCGACGACTTTCTCTGTGGATCTCTTGCAATAGACGAATGGACTGGCATCGGCCCATGTTCTCCCGATCAGCTCAATCCAGCCGGCATAATCGTTAATGTCCGCAGAATCGAAGTTTCGTTCTGCAATGTTCCGTCGCTTCGCGCCTCAGGTCGCCTTGTGCCTCAATTGGAATCCTACGGTAGGTAGTTCCCATTTTGGTATTCCTATACGAGAGCGATCGCGCGAACCGCGTTTCAAGCATGTCCACGTTCACTTCATCTGCGGGTTTCTTTAACACAGCTGTTCCCTGCATCGGCGGCGATCTCTCGATCGTGACGACTCCTGAATTAAGCCAGAAAGATCAACGCTTTACGGACTGGAGGATTCGATCAGGTACCCTACCACCAACCTATCTCGCATGGGACCAGTTGCGGCAGAGCGATGTAGAGATTCGATTCCTACCTTGGCTCCAAACCAATTCAACGTGGGAAGACGCGTGCGCCGTTCAATGCGACCGCATCGTTAAGCTGCGCTATCCAATCGCCGTTCCAGTCGTGGAGTTCGGTCGCTCGGAAGGGGTTCCGCGAATCGTCCTGGAATCGCAATCCTGCCAACGGCTATCCGATTTTCTGAACCATGCAGACCGAGAGTCTTTTCTCGAGGTCGCCTTACACATTCTGTGGACCATTCATACCGCTTGTACCCAAGGGCTCTACCACGGTGCTTTGAAGGCTGAAGGAATAAAGGTCGTTTCCTGCGATCCCGTGCGACTCCAATGCGACTTTACGGAGCGGTTCCTTCACGAGCGGAACTCAATTCTTCCGAACGCTGCTGAACTCTACGAATCCGATTTGCGCGACGCGATTCATTTGGTGCAACAAATTGTTCTCCAAGCTTCGGAGAACGAGGACGAGAATTCCAAGATTCCTGCGCGTCCTTGGGCGGCGCTGAAGAGATTGGCTCGCGAAGAAATCAACACGGCGGAGCTGGAATCCAGCTTTGATTCTTGGTGTAAAACACTCGGGGAATGCTTGCCGGAGTCTAAGAATCCATTTCGAACGGAATGGGTCGCACCCATCGACCGAACACTGGCTGTATCGGTGCGTGACGATGCTCCCAGTAAACATCCTGACTCGTCACTTATCCAGGCCGAAGACGCAGAGAAATCCGATTCCACCTGTGAAGTTGCGATCGCTCTACAGCATCCAATCCCGGGCGATCGCGATGAAGAGACCGACGAGAAGACCTTTATCTCGGCAATCGATCATCCTGTATCCGGCACAACGACGATCCAACGAATACTTCGACCAGGGGAGATGTTGGGAAACTACCTTCTTGAACGCTTGCTCGGGCAAGGCGGGATGGGGATGGTGTTTCAAGCCAAAGACACGCGAAGTGGTCAGACCGTTGCGATCAAAGTTCTGTTGAATCAGCATAGTGATAATCCGCATGCCATTCGGCGCTTCACGAAAGAGGCTCGGATACTTGCTAGCGTCAGGAACGAGTATGTCACCGAGTTAATCGAAGTAGGCCAGGCGAATGGATTTCACTTTTTAGCAATGGAATTCGTCAACGGGCCAACGTTGAAGACTTGGCTTCGAGATCGAAAACCTGTCGCGGAACGAGAATCCCTGCAATTCATTGCGGACTTGTGCAAAGCGTTATCGCAAGCTCATGCGCAGCAAATCGTTCATCGCGATATCAAACCGGACAATATTCTTTTGGCGTCTCGATCTCACTCTGAGGATCCGGCGACCAGATCGATGGATGGTTGGCAGATCAAACTCTCCGATTTTGGAATCGCGAGGCACATGCATCAGTCGGCTTCGATGGAGGTGACTCGGGCAGGTACAATGCTCGGCACTCCTATGTACATGGCACCGGAGCAGTGCAAAGGGCAATCGGAAATAGGCCCAGCTACCGATATTTATGCCGTCGGTATCTTGCTATTTGAAATGCTAACAGGGGACGTGCCGTTCCGATCGGATGATCCGATGAAAACGGCAGCGATGCAGTGTTTTGATCCTGTGCCTGACCTGCAAAAACAGAATCGCGAGATTTCCGATCGCACTTGCCAACTCGTGACGCGGATGCTTGCAAAGAATCCGAGGGAGCGGTTTGCGGATGCGACGCAATTGCTCCTTGAAATCAATCGATTGCTCAGTGGTGAGCCCTCGGAGCTTGAAGATCACCCACGATTGCCCGAACACGATTCGAAAAAGCTTTGGGTCCGTACCTTCGAATGGACCCTTCAGAGCAAGGCTCGCGACTTATGGCCTTTGGTGAGCGATACCGATCGACTCAATCGGGCGGTAGGTCTCCCGGCAGTGAAGTATCGTACCGAAAAAGATCCTGTTCGAGGGCTTCGAAAGTTCGGCTCCTTTCAACTCGGTGCCCTGCAAGTCGCTTGGGAAGAGCATCCATTTGAGTGGATCGAGGGAAAGCGAATGGGGGTGCTGCGCGAGTTTTCCAGCGGCCCCTTTAAGTGGTTTATGAGCTCTGTCGAATTGTTTCCGCTCTCCTCAGGCGGGACTCGTTTGGTTCACACGGTGAAGATCGAGCCACGCAACACGCTCGGCAAAATCGTTTCGACGATCGAGGCTGGTTGGAAAGGTGGTCGGGCACTCGATCGAGTCTACAAACATATCGACGAGTACCTTCAGTCCCAATCGAATTCGGAGTCCGCGGCTGATCCTTTCGAAGAGGCTCCTGTGCTTTCTCGGGCTAGGCTCAAGAGACTGGAGGAACGAACCGAACAAATGCGTCGATTGGGAATCGACCTCGATCTTTGCCGGATGTTGTCCGACTACATTCGATTCGCGACTCCACAAGCAGCCTCAAAGATTCGACCGATCTCGCTAGCGAAAACACTTGGGGTCGATCCAGACAAGATGGTGGATGCGTGCATTGTAGCCGCGTCGGTTGGAATGCTTCAGTTGCACTGGGATATCCTCTGCCCATCTTGCAAAGCACCCGCATCCTCCGAGCCGTTGCTCTCCCGAATCTCGAACCATTCAAACTGCGAGGCATGCGACTCCGATTTTCAATCGAACTTAGCAAACACCATCGAAATGGTTTTTTCGGTTCATCCAGAGTTGCGCGATGTCGACTCGGGCAAGTACTGCATTGGTGGACCTGGCAATTCTCCACACGTCATCGGTCAAGTACGATTGCAACCGGGAGAACGGATCGAACTCGACTTGCCGATGCAAACGGGTCATTACTTGCTGCGTTCAACGCAATCGATCGAATCGCAATCGATCGTCGTAAGGAGTTCACACGCGCCGTCTCAACTGGAGTTCTCCATCAGCAAACTAGGAAAGGGAGGTGCGATTCCTAATTTGCGAGAGGGAATGGTGTCCGTGATCATCCAAAATGACCTCGAAAAGCAGCAGCTAATCCGAATCGAAAGAACCATTGGGCGAGATGACATCGTCACCGCAGCGGCAGCTTCGGCGATGACAAGATTCCGAAAACTTTTTCCCGACCAAGTCTTCCAAAGCGATGTTCCTGTGACATCTGAAGATCTCACTTTGGTCGCCATCCAGATCAACAATGTCGAATCCCTCTACGATCGTCTCGGGGACACCGAGGCCTATCGAAAGGCTTTGAATTTTCTCTCTGCGGTAGAGACACTCGTTTCACAGTACCGCGGCGCGATCGTCAAAACGGTAAGCGAAGGGGTGTTAGCATCGTTTCAAGACTGCGCATCGGCCGTTCGATTGGCGATTCGATTGCAAGCGGAGATGGCAAACGGGGATCAGCTGGAGTCGCTCGAGGTAGGTGTCGCTATCCATCGAGGACGGTTGTTGATCTCGAGTCAGAACGGGCGACTAGACTACTTCGGAAGCAACGCTCGTCTAGTCATGCAGCTTGCTTCGTCGCATCAATCGGGAGTGACGATGACGGAATCGATTTTTAGCGACCCGATGGTCCAGCATCTCCTTAGGGATTCTGCGGTGGAAACAGCCCTCTGCGAACGAAGGGTATCGGGCGATCGAACGATACTGCTTCAGGAGTGGAGCCCCGACAAATCAAAAACAACATTGCAAGCTTCCATAGCCAGTGGAACTTGATCCATTTAAGAAACCAGAAAGCATAAACTATGAGCTGTGAAACTCTCGCTTGCGCTAATAGCTGTTGGACATTGGTTGAATTCGGACCTGGCGAGCAACAAAAGAGAACCATTGCATTGCAGCAAAGGCCTCTGGTCATCGGCCGAACAAACGAGACGGATGTTTGTATCCCCGAGGTCTCGGTTTCCAAGAAGCATGCACGAATCTCCTTTGACGACGAAGGGATGTGGGTCGAAGATCTCCGCAGTACGAACGGTACATTTTTGAATTGCACTCCGGTGCACAGGAGCTTGGTCAAAGAAGGTGACTTGCTCCAATTTGGCAACGCGCTTTTTCGTGTTGGCAAAGAGGCGCGAGCAGATACGGGTGCGACGCATGAGCAAGGAATTTTGCCTTGGGCTCAAACACTCTTGCATTTTGACAAGTTGCTTACCGAGCGCGCCATCATCCCTTTCTTTCAGCCCATTATCACCATGAAGGAAAGGAAGTTAATCGCTCATGAGTTACTGGTTCGCAGCAAACTGGAAGGGCTGACGACTCCAGCCAATATCTTTGGCGCAGCCGATCGTTTGGGACAGAACGCTACACTAAGCGAGATGATCCGCGAAGAAGGGCTGCTCGTTGCATCGCGATCTAACCATTCCACATCGAATTTTTTCTTAAACACTCACCCTTGCGAAGTTGTCAATGATCGGCTTCTCGAGTCTTTGGTTCGATTGCGTCAACAGTTTCCGGAAAGCCGCATTACTTTAGAAATCCACGAAGCCTCTGTGACGGACCCTCGTTCGATCGGTCGATTGAGAGAAGCCCTTACCGATCTTTCGATGCAACTTTCGTATGACGATTTCGGTGCTGGCCAAGGTCGATTGTTGGAGCTCGGGGAACAGCCACCGGATGTTCTCAAGTTTGATATGCAGTTGATACGGGACATCGACAAGGCGCCGTCGTCTCGGCAAGAGCTTTTAGCAGCACTCGTGCGTTTGGCGCGAGATCTAGGAACAACACCACTTGCCGAAGGAGTGGAAACTGAAGCAGAGCATCAAGTTTGCGCGGCGATGGGATTTGAGCTTGGGCAAGGTTACTACTACGGTAGGCCTGCTCCGTTTACCTAAATCGAACCCAAGCGGCACTCTTTCAGGGCAGTTCGCTGATTAGATACCAAGCTCTTTTTCGATGTGCGTCAGACGAGCTGTCAGACTGCTTATAAGTTCCTTGAGCTGCTCGATCTCTTCGGCGAGTTTGCTATTATCAGAAGACGATCCTGATTTGGCTATCCTCGTATTGGCGGTACCCGCGGAGTCGTCCTCCTCCGCTTCTCCACCTTTTCCAATCGACTTTTCAAGCAGCTGATCTCGCTCCCACTCGGGGTAAAGATTGTGCGAAACAAGCTGTCCTCTGCCTGGGGGCGTGAGTTCCAGTACCAACTCTCTGCGTTTCAATTCGTCAAAGATTTGCTGCATTTGAGCAAGGTCTGCGATTGGTTCCATGCGTGAAGCGCGATTCCGCAGCTCGCCAATGGTCTGTTCGCCTCGCAATAGCAACTCCGTCATGACGGCTGCTTCCACTTTGTTCAAGCCCAACCAGTTATAGGCGTAGTGCCGAACCTTCGTTACGCGCCCCGAACCTTGAACGATGGTGACAGCCCCGAGAGCTCGCAATTCGTCTACGATCGTCTCGACTTGCTCCGCTGAGTAATTTGTCACAGGCTCGCGGTTGCTCTTTTGGTTGCAACCTGTAGCCAGCCCGGTAAAGGACATCGGATAGGCATCCGGTGTCGTTTTGGATTTCTCCATCAACGTCCCCAGGACCCGGCGTTGTTTCGCGGAAAGAGGCTTCCATGCTCGTTCCTCTCTGGGCGTTTCGTTGGACGGTTCGATAGGTAGTTGGGATTCTTGATCCACGTTTGCTAATCCTTTAGTGAGCGTTCAGAGAAAAGTGAAAGAGACTTGGTTCCAGCGGAGGCGATCGACCGCACAAGGTTAACCGACCAAACGCCCCTTGGGATAGGATCCGAGAAAATTGAGTCGCAATGCGCTTTGCTCGAGAGAGCGAATTGCTTTGTCCACATTGGGTTGGGTGCGATGACCATCCAATTCGACAAAGAAGAAGTATTCGTTTGCGACGCCAGGAACGGGAAAGGATTCGATCCAGGTCAAGTTCAGCCCATTATCGCGAAAGAGCAGCATGACATCCGCGAGAGCGCCCGGTTTGTGGGGAACTTGGAACATGAGCGAGGTCTTATCGTTTAAAGTTGGCTTTGGTTCGTCTCCACCGATGATTGCAAATCGAGTGATGTTGTTTTTATTGTCTTCGATCGACTCGGCGACCAAATCGAGCCCCAGCGCGATGCCCGCATCGCGGGATGCTACCGCTGCTGCTCCTACAGTGTGGGTTGCGATTTGGGCCGCAACGGCCGTGCTCGCCACCTCGACCCAGCGCGCACCTGGCAAATGCTCGGCTAACCATGCCCTGCATTGCGAAAGAGCTTGAGGTTTGCTGTAAACCTCCTTGATCTCCGAGCGATCGCATTTGGCTAAGAGGTTGTGATGGATCGGCAACAAAACTTCGCCGCAAATACGAACCGGGTGACGGATAAACATGGTCAACGTATCGACGATTCTTCCATCCGTTGAGTTCTCGATCGGCACAACACCGTAGGTGGACTGACCTCTCTCAATTTCCTCAAAAACGGCCCCGATCGTTTGAACTGCTTGGAACCCGTCGGTCGACCCAAAATAGTTGCGAGCGGCAGAGTAGGAGTAGGAGAACTCGGGTCCCAGGTAGGCGATACGAACTGGCTCGTGAGCGCTCTGGTGCGACACACCGGCTAGAAACGGCACGACACGTTCAGCTAACGAATGCATCGCACGATCGCTCGCCTCAATTGAGTCCCTGAGCGATTTGCCACAATGGCTCGCTAAACTCCAATCTTGGTTCGCACCGGCCTTACCCGCCATCTTTTGCTTCAAGAGGTCGATTCGTTTGGCCACCAAGTCGAGGATGGCTAAGTCGATCGATCCAATGTCTTTGTCCAAATCCATGTTCCAAACTTTTCTGTCAAATTGGCGTACGCGAGGAGGTTGGAGCCCAAGGATTCCAGAAACTCCTCGGCTCCCCACCGGTAATGCGGCCTCTTAAGTGCTTTCTAGTAAAGGACTTGCGACCAAGACCGTCTGTCGCAAACCCTTTTGGCACGACGATTGCTTCTTAGGGGGTCTCAACAAAAGAAGCGTGCAGATTCGTGGCTGCGGCGCTCGTCCGAACCAACCGCGTCCTTATCGTAACTAGAAGGAATCACTTATGTCATCCGGTGAAAAGATTATTGGAATCGACTTGGGAACCACAAACTCGGTGGTCTCGGTCATGGAAGGCTCCGAAGTAAAAGTGATTCCGAACGCTGAAGGAAATCGACTGACCCCAAGCGTGGTCGCGTTTACCGACAAAAGCGAAACGATCGTTGGTGAGCCAGCCCGTCGGCAAGCCGTCACCAACCCTCGTCGCACCGTCTACTCTGTGAAGCGATTCATGGGACGCCGGCACTCCGAAGTGGAGTCCGAGGAAAAGATCGTCCCTTACCAAGTCGTCGGTGGAGCCAACGAGTACGTCAAGGTTCAGATCGGTGATCAGCAGTTCACCCCGCAAGAAATCTCCGCCAAGGTCTTGCGCAAACTCAAGGAAGCTGCAGAGGCCTATCTCGGACACCGGGTGTCCAAGGCTGTTATCACGGTTCCTGCGTACTTCAACGACGCTCAGCGTCAAGCGACCAAAGACGCAGGGCAGATTGCGGGTCTCGAAGTAGCTCGAATCATCAACGAGCCAACCGCAGCGGCACTTGCCTATGGATTGGACAAGAAGAAGGATCAAAAGATCATTGTCTTCGACTTGGGCGGTGGTACGTTCGACGTGTCGGTTCTCGAAGTGGCCATGAGTGGCGACGATAGCACCAGCAAGGTTTTTGAAGTGATCAGCACCAGCGGGGACACCCATCTCGGTGGTGATGACTTTGACCAAGCGCTCGTGAATCACGTTGCGAATCAGTTCCAGAAGGACAATGGAATCGATTTGCGCAAAGAGCCCATGTCGCTCCAGCGTCTGCAAGAAGCTTGCGAGAAGGCCAAGAAAGAACTGAGCTCGTTGCCCCAAACCGATATCAATCTGCCATTCATCACGGCGGATGCGACCGGTCCAAAGCACTTGCAGATGACGATCACCCGCAGCATGTTCGAATCCTTGGTCGATTCCTTGATCGAACGCTGCCGAGAGCCTGTCATGCAAGCTCTTCGCGATGCGAAGATGAAGCCGTCGGATATCGATGAAGTCGTTTTGGTCGGTGGTTCAACACGCGTTCCCAAGGTGCGACAGCTTGTTAAAGACATTTTCGGCAAAGAACCTCACCAAGGGGTTAACCCGGACGAAGTCGTCGCAGTCGGCGCTGCGATTCAAGGTAGCGTGTTGGCCGGTGACCGTCGCGACGTTCTGTTGCTCGACGTCACCCCGCTCACATTGGGTATCGAAACCGAGGGGGGAGTTCTCACCGCCTTGATCGAACGAAACACGACCGTACCCGTCGAGAAGAAGCAAGTCTTTTCGACGGCGGCTGATGGACAAACAGCGGTGACCGTCAGCGTTTTCCAAGGGGAACGCAAGATGGCTCAACAAAACCGCTTGCTCGGCCAATTCAACTTGGAAGGCATCGAACCACAGCCTCGCGGTGTACCTCAAATCGAGGTCAAGTTTGATATCGACCAAAACGGGATCCTCAATGTATCTGCAAAGGATCTCAAGTCGAGCAAACAAGCAAGCGTGAAGATCGAACAGTCGAGCGGATTGAGCAAAGACGAAATCGAACGCATGCGTCGAGAGGCAGAGCTTCACGCCGATGAAGACAAGAAGTTTGTCGAGCTGGCAGAAGCGAAGAACCTCGCCGAAAACATGATTCACACGTTGGAAAAAATGATGACCGAGCAAGGTGACAAGCTTTCCGCAAGCGACCGCGAGCCGTTGCAAGCAGCGATCAAGAAGGTGCGCGACGCAATCGCTACCAACGAGACAGCAGCAATCAAGTCGGCAACAGCGGAACTGGAGCAGTCCGCCCAGGCGTTCCGCTCTGCCGTTGGAGCTCAAGCCGCTAGCGCAGCCCCTGCCAGCGAGGGGAAGAATTCGGACGATGACGCCATCGACGCTGAGTTCGAGGTCAAAAACTAAATCAGCTTTTCAATAGGTTGAAGCAAGAAACGGGGACGCAAGTCCCCGTTTCGCATTGATGGGGCTGAGGTATCATGATTTACATCAAAACGTCTTTTGGGATCGGTTAGCCCATGGATTGCCGATCCACGAAATGCACCGTTCAGTGGAATCTCCTTACTTAACGCAAAAGAGAGCGACGGATGAAAATCGAAGCAACATGGTTGGGGCATTCGACTTGGTTGATTTCGCATGGGAAGCACCGAGTCTTAATCGACCCTTTCGTCAATGACAATCCATCTGCCAAGGTGCGTGATACTGAACTGAACCCGACGCATATCTGCGTCTCCCATGGCCATTTCGATCACATCGCTGACGCTGCATCGATCGCCAACCGTGTTGGATGTCCTGTCTACACCAACTATGAGATTGCAACTTGGCTCTCCGAGAAACATGGTGTCAAAAATACGATTGGCATGAACATCGGCGGCAAGATCAAGACTGATTTTGGATTCCTACAACTTACACAGGCCATTCATTCTTCTGGCTTGCCGGACGGCTCGTATGGTGGTGTTGCAGCAGGGGTGTTCATGGCATTTCAAGAGGGCGCGCTGAGCCATCACCTCTACTACCTCGGGGACACCGCCTTGTTCGGCGATCTACAACTCATGAAGCGGAATCATGTGGATAGTGTGATTGTTCCCATCGGCGATCTATTCACTATGGGCCCAGAAGACGCGGCCTTAGCGGTTCAGTTAATCGGAGCGAAGAACGCTTTGCCAACCCACTTCAACACTTGGCCACCCATCGCTCAAGATCCAGCGCATTGGGCCAAGCTAGTAGAGCAATCGTCCACTGCGAATGCTATCATCCCGACGGTCGGAGTGCCCATCACTCTCGAATAGCCTCTCTATTTGCTTGAGTCTATTCGAAGAGATTAATGGTTTCTTAACATGAAGTCGAATATAGGAGGTAGCGTCATCCAATCCTCTGCGTCCACTGCATACCATGATTTTCGCTTCAGCGGCGCAGCACACTTTAAAAAACGTTGACAAGGAATCGACCGAGCGAAGGATACTGGCAGGAAAGTGGCAGCTTCCATTCTGGACTGCAAGGGGCCGGGCCTGTCTGATGCGCGCCATTGCTGTTGTCTGGGCTATCGCTAGCATGACGCTGACTAGCACCTGGGGGCAATCCATATCCATTGCAGAACCACCCGAAAGCATCCTCGGAACCGACAGCTCGAAGAATACCGAGGACGGAACGCCTGAGCCTGAAGATATCGCTGCGATGGTTCGCGAGGATGCGGAAGAGTCGGCAAAGTCGGCTCAAAAGAAGGACGAGTCAAAAAACTCGGGGCCAACCTCGTTGGGGGAGAAGCTCGAAAACCTCGGAAGGCTTTACAAGAACGACGAGAATCCAGTCCTGCAGGAATGGTGGTTTCTCGGGCGGTACCATGGTCAAGCGGTCGATGTAGATGGTGACAACGCACACTTCGATGACTGGGAAAACCGTCGATTTCGCATAGGGTCACAAGCGAAATTATTCGAAAAGATGACTTTGCATGCGCAAATGGTCAGTGGCTTCGACGTGAATCCGTTCTACAACGGATTCACTGAGCTTTGGACACAATGGGCTTTTGACGATGCGTTTGCGATTACGGTAGGGCAGCAGAAGCATCGCTTCACGCACGACCGAAATGTTTCCAGTCGCTACCTTCAGACGCTTGAACGAAGCATGCTCACGAACATGTTCAATGCCGACTACACGCCCGCCATCACGGCCTCCGGGAAAACCGATTCGTTTGCGTATTACACCGGTTTCTTTTCCAACGCGACGAGTTCCGACATGTGGGATTCATTCACGGAACTCGATTCGGGAGTCTCTTTCCTCGCTTCGGGGACTTGGGATGTGAAAAAGAAAATCGAACTCGAGGAAGCTTTTGTGAACGTCTGCTACTTGTACAGCGATGCGAATGAGAACGCGACCAATCTCAATCGCTTTCGCGATGGCTTCTCGACAGCCCTGATCCTAACCGAAGGGCCCGCTTCCCTAGTAAGCGAGTTGTTAGCGGGCTTGCGAAGCGAAAACGGAGACGCCATAGGAATCAATATCCAGCCTGGCTATTTCTTCACCGAGAAGCTTCAATTGGCAACACGTTATCAGCTCGCGTACGCCGATGAATCGAACGGCTTGGTAGCTCAACGAAGGTACGAACGAAACGTGGGATTGAGCACCGGTGATCGCTACCAGTCTGGCTACGTCGGACTCAATTACTACATCGCCAAACATCGAATCAAATGGATGAGCGGAGTCGAATACTCTGATATGAACGGTCAAGACGCATTGACCTTGAGCTTTGCATTCCGGACCTTCTGGGGCCCCCATTCCAACGGCCCCTTCCCGATGGCCAAGACTCTCAAACCGCGATAACTAGCCCCATACGGCGGAATAAACCAAATCGTTTTCGACCGAGAAGCGAATCTGCACGGTTTCAAGAAAGCGGGCAAGGTTTTCTTGCGAGAGTACTTTGTTGCTTGCCACCAGGCTTGGTCTCCCCATCACGACACCTGGAATCTCTCCCGAGAGCAAGCTCAATTCGACATCATGAAAATCCAAGTAGCAGCGATGCGCTGGATACCAAGCCTTGTATAACGCCTCCTTCAACGAAAAGAAGATGATCTCCCAACGCGATTCATCCCCTTGTCGGGAGGCGATCCAATCCATTTCGCTTGGTGACAAAAAATCGGAAGGAACTATCTCGTGCGGCCAAGCCACTCGCTCAGCATCGATACCGAGAAACGAAAATTGCTCAGCCTTAGCAACAGCAGCACTGCAGAAATCTGGGCAATGGGTGATGCTTCCCACAAAACCAATGGGCCAAACGGGGGCACGGTCTAGGCCTATTGGTATGGGAGCTGGCTGAACCCCAAAACGTGCTAACGCGCGCCGCGCACAATCGCGACCGATAGAAAACTCTCTTCTCCGATTTGCAACCGCATTGCCGATAGCCCACTTCTCTTCGTCGAATAACTCTCTCTCTGATGAGATGTCATAGGTCTCTACCAGCTCGATCGATTCCGGCAATAATTCGCGAAACATAAACGCTCCCGATCCTAATGGGCCAATCGGCCCGAGTTATCCCCTTCCATAGCCACACGTTGAATAACGCGGCGAAGGGAATCAAAGAGCAGCTTTAATTCAGCATGGGATATGGACAAAGGGGGGACAATAGGAATCGCATTACCTAGCGGGCGCAGCCAAACGCCTTCTAAAAGCAACTCTTCGCATACGCGTTTGGATAGTCGACGCAAGGGATCATTCGACGGCCCCCCTAGCTCAACAACACCAAGCATACCGAGCTGATCGACGCGTCGAACCATCGACATCGATTGCAGCCCCTCGAGCTCGGTTTTCATCTGATTTGTACGATCCGATATCGTTCCGGAGTCAAGCATCGATTGGGTCAGTTCCAACGTCGCATTTGCAGCCGCGGCAGCGAGCGGATTTCCGCCATACGTGTGCCCGTGGTAAAGGGTCTGCGACGCATCTCCTAGAAACGCTTCGAAGATACGCCGCGATGTAAGAGTTGCACTCATCGGTAGATATCCACCGGTCAAGCCCTTTCCGATGCAAAGAACATCCGGTTGCACCGATTCATATTCACAAGCAAACATTCGACCGCACCGTCCCATGCCGACAGCGATTTCGTCAACAATCAAAAGCGTGTCAAATTCACGACACAACTCCGCCATCCCCTTTAAAAATCCGGGCGGATGGTAGACCATTCCGGCGGCGCATTGCAACAAGGGTTCGAGAAGTACGGCCGCGATCTCCCTTGCATGCTCTTCCAGTAAAGAACGGTAAGCATCCAAGTGCTTTTGAGCAACAGCCTCACTTCGCTCGGAGTGCATGCGAGAACCGTAGGGGCAAGGACCTCTCAAAACGGGAAACAGCAAAGGCTGAAAAAGGCGATGGAACTGCTCAACACCCCCGACGGCAACTGTTCCGATCGTGTCGCCATGATAAGCGTTTCCCAACACAAGGAACTTGTTGCGTTCCTGCGGAGCTGCACCGGATTGCTTCCAGAATTGAAACGCGATTTTCATCGCGACTTCAACAGCGCTCGCACCGTCGGAACAAAAGAAAACATGCTTGAGCGACTCGGGAGCCAGCCGAATCAATCTTTCGGCCAATCGGATCGTCTCCGGATGGCTCATCCCAAGATTGGTGACATGCGCTACCTTTTCAAGCTGATCAGCAATTGCTCGGTTGATGGCCGGATGGCAATGGCCGTGCACATTGCACCACAGGGAGCTAGCGGCATCGAGATAACGCTTGCCATGAATATCGATTAGCCAGTTTCCCTCCCCGCGGTCGATAATCAAGCCAGCGTAGTTCGACATCTGTGAGAAGGCATGCCAAACGGTATCCCGATCGACCGACTGGAGCCATGCGATTTCTTGCTCGCTGTAGCGAGTTGGATTCATCAGCGTATCCGGTTGTAGAATCAGGTGGAATGTCTAGGAGGGGCGGCCACCGGAACGGAGCGATGGGGGGGGATGTCGCGAGGTGCAAGCTCCTTGCCAATGGTTTCAAATCGTATGCGACCTTCAAACGACTCGAAACGAGGAATCAGCCCCAACACATCTTCTTCGATCGTGCCAAAGACGCGAGTGATCCGCCCCTCGAAATAATGGGAAATCACTGCGGCAGGAATAGCGACGACCAAGCCTGCCAGGGTTGTGACGAGAGCTTCGTAGATGCCAACCGCGAGGAAGTCGGCTCGATTCTCTCCCGCGCTCAACTGAGTGGTGTCGTGGAAAGCGCGAATCAACCCCCACACCGTTCCTAACAGACCTAAGAGAGGTGCAATGCCTGCCGACAAATTGAGCCACCGCACATTGCCGTACGCTCGATCCGCTTCGCGCTGCAACGTTTCCGCAACGCTCGTTTTCATCTCCGTCGCATTTCGACCGACATGACTCAAGAGCGTTCGGACCGCAATCCCTGCTGACGTCGAATCGTTGACAATGGATTGGTACACAACGCGTGGATCCAAGTCGACTTGTTTCGCCCATGCACGCACCGAACGCCGCAGCTTTCTCGGATAAAGCCGACCCTGACGCAACCCAATCATGCGATCGACGGTGAATGTCACGACAACCAGACTCACCAAGCCGATGGGAATCATCAAGAACCCACCACTGATCAAAAGCGATAGGAGATCGATTCGCACTGGATTCGCCTCCGATCTCCCCGCTGATTGCTTCACAGACGCGGCACCGGCCAAATCTGCCAGCTCGCGATCTGGCACTTGAGCATAGCCGCGAGTTTCGGTAACTCCCAAACCAATCGCGAAAACCAAAACAAACTGAAGCGTGGCCCTCCAGGTCCAGCCAGCGATATAGCGTTGGGAGGCGCTTTCGTCTCTTTGAACGTTTTGCGGATGGATCACCCACTTGATCATAAGCCGATTGGCTCCATACGTGATCTTTTTAAAACTGAGGTCAATGGACAATGGTCAACAACCATGGACTGGAGCTCAACACCCTGGTGTAACGTCGCGGCCCATTATATCGCGAGATGTTTCACTCGGATCAATCCTTAGGGATTAACTTGAAAAAGGGTCAAGTCGCGCGAACGCTCCGAAACAGGTAGCTTGGTCACGACTCCTTGCTCTTCTAGCTTTGCAAGATGAATCCGGTAGTCTTGCTCCAGCGAATCATCCCATTCGACGAACCCTCTTTCGGAAGAATCGACCAGCGCGATATGCGTGATTCCTTGATCGCGCATCGCTTCCTTCGATAGCTGGACGATGCGATCCGCCCCCACCCGATGAATAGAAGTTCGCTGAGGAATATCCAAGCAATCCCAATGCCCCAGCAAAAGTAGTCGGTCTTCGAGCCGCACCACTCCCTCGATCGTCTTGGCCTGAATCTCGTCTGCAAATCGATATGGAAACGCACCGAACGCAAACGCTTGCTCCTCACTCGTTGGCTGAGCAAAGACGGATCCTTTCAAGTCGCCGAAAATTCGATTGTCCCAACCTGGTTGTGCGGTGTTATTGAGAAGGCTAACACCTCCTGCGAATCCCCAAAAAAACAGCCAGCCCCATCCCCCGCGCAGTTTCAGGATCCTCTCGATTCCGAATGCAAACGAGAGGACCAAAAGCGAACCAAACGGGAGCCAGACGCGATCCGGCTGAGCAAGCCCCCCACCGAGGATGGCGAAGGCCAACAGCGTCAGCGAAGCCGAACCGCAAACCCATCGCCAAGATGCATTTTGCGTGGTGCATGCGACGAGGCATCCGAAGAAACAAGTCGCTGCCCATGGGAGCGAGTAGAGGGATGAGAAACCTGCCAGCCGCAAAACCGCCTCGGACCACTGGTAGCCTACGTCACCGTGAAGTTGCAAGGAGGATGCGAGCCCAATGACGGTTGGTCCCGATAACAACACAGTTGTGATCCAACGACCGCGTGAATTCAGAAGTGATCTGCTACCAACAGAGTCCATCCAAACGCAAAGAATCCCGACGCTCGCCGCC
>JALOQZ010000418.1 GCA_025459245.1 Pirellula sp. | reverse complement strand
GATCGTCGAGAAAGCGATCCCACACTTGGAGTCGGGGTGGGCACAGTGTCGAGAAGGTACCCTCTCCCCCGTCGCCTGTTATCATGGCTTTGAGTATCTCTTCTTCGAGCGGCGTGGCATATCCCAGGTAGCGCATCTTATCGAACTCTGCGGGGCGGCGTATATTTTTGTTTTTCTTCACTGCGAAGGCGCTCTTCTCGCACTGGAGCACGGTGGCCACGGCGCGCAGCGGCGTAGCCTGCGGATTGGCGAAGTTGAGGCATATGAGGTGTTCCGAGGGTCCTATGCACAGGTGAGCCTCGCCATCGACGACCTTTTGTATGGGCTTTTTCTTGTAGTCATCTTCTTCTGTGGAGCGCATCACCAGCTGTAGGTCTGCCTGGGCATACCATCCTTGGTGGTAGGCATAGAGGATGCCGGCATGCAGCACATTCGGCGTCCAGTCGAGAGCCAAGACGAGAGTTTGCATCAGAGTGTTATTCTTGTTGTGAGGAATATGTTTCTGGCCCTGTCGATCGTAAAAGGCAGCGACCGACGGAACGCGCGAACTTGAATAAAAGCGTATACATCGATGAAAGACAAGCTGGTGATCAAGAAAACTGCTCTTCTTCTCCACTGTGCATCGACGCACGAGAGATTTGCTGTGAGTCCATCGAATCGACTCCTGCTTTCTTCCACGAGTTCCTGGTTGGCCTTGCACCCAGCAAAGCGAATTTGGAGAGGGCAAGCCCTGAGGGGCCCGCGAGATCGAGCTGCACACGAGCTCAACATCGAAATGCCAGTAAGCAACCGGCGGACCAATGGAGACTCGACGGCGCGATCGAGCGATTTTCAGACGACGTGGTCGATGATCGATCAGTTGCAAAAGACAGATCGCTGATTTTCGAACATGGAACGCGGTTTGCGACCTCCGAATGATTTGCCCGAAATGATTCGGGTGACCGGTCAGCTAGCGGATCAACTTTTGAGTGGCGGGTTGACTCGACGTTAGCCAAGTTGAATGGAAATGCAGCAAAAAGCCTTTTGGGGCAGGGGCTTGTTCAAGCTGAGTTCCCCATGGTTCCCGTGTATTGTCTCCGAAGGTAATCTCCGATGGGTCAACTTGGTTTGCGATCGTTATCCGCATCAACGGTGCGGTCGCTGAAATTTGCAGCGGACCTTGGATCGGCGGTTCTGATCGTTTTCCTACTTTATGCTGGACGCGACGTTCTCATTCCGTTCGCACTGAGTCTCTTGCTCGCTTTTCTTTTGTCACCCGTCGTTAACTGGTTTCAAAAGAGAGGGTTTTCGAATCTATCGTCGGTGTTCGTTACCTCGGCAGGTTTATTTGTTTTGCTGTTGGTTGGGCTAGTCATTTTGGGGTCGAGTATAGCTCAGTTTGCAACGGACTTTCCGAAGTACAAAGGAGAGGTCGAGAAGAAGATCGAATCGGTGCGGTCCACTGTTGAGGAGCTTGGACAAAAGTTGGAACGCGCGATTTCGGTGCCAAAAAAGCCTTTGAAACCAGAGAGAGAGGGAGCTTCCAACGAACAGGTGGATGGGGATGAATCGGAACCCATTGGCGGCGCGTTGTCTCAGCCAAAGGATAGGGAGGAGAAGGTCGAGCGAGGTCCCGAGATTCCTTGGCAAAGTTTGCTTGGAAATCTAGCGAATGTATTTGGGCCTATTGGTACGGCAGGTTTGGTTTCGGTGTTCGCCATCTTCATGCTTGTCCATCGAGACGATTTGAGGGATCGGTTTGTCGCCGTAGTCAGCCGAGGAAACTATGTGATAACCACGGAGGCTATCGCAGAAGCCTCACAGCGCATCAGCCGTTACATCATTGCACAGTTCTTATTGAATTCATCCTACGGAGTCATTTTCGGAACGGGCCTTTGGATCATTGGAATGGTGATAGAGCCGGAGAGAGGGTTCCCAAACGTAATATTCTTAGGGGTCATGGCAGGGCTCGTTCGGTTTCTACCTTATGTTGGGCCATTGATTGGCGCTGGTCTGCCGCTGCTCGTTTCCATTGCGTTATTCCCAGGTTACACCGTTTTCTTTACGGTGCTGGCGTTGATCGTTGTTCTGGAGTTGGTCTACAACAACGTGCTTGAGCCCTGGCTTTATGGGTCGCGAACGGGTGTATCGGCGATTGCCGTCATCACAGCTGCCGTCTTCTGGGGTTGGTTATGGGGTGCGGTCGGGTTGCTCCTTGCGACTCCTCTCACCGTGTGTTTGGTCGTCTTAGGCCGATACGTCCCGCGACTGAGATTCTTTGTAACGATGTTGAGCGATGAAGAGCAGGTACCTCCATCGCTGCGCGCTTACCAGAGATTGCTAGCGGGTGACCTTCATAAATTGAGAGAAATGCTCTTAGAGAAATCCAAGAAGAAGAGTGACGTGGAATTGTTCGACGAAATCCTAGTGCCGGTATCGAAGAGGATTCTGCGACAGCCGATGGAGGAGCGCCCTTCTCCCTGCGAACTGACGGAACGCTTTCAGTCGGTGCTGCGAGACCAATCCATCACTTCTATCTTCCAGGGTGAGCAAGAGGTGGTTCCCATCCAATATCGAAAGCTTGTTACTAGAAACATTTAGCAAAGCGGAGGTCGCGGTGCATTGGCAGCTCGAGTCTTCGGGTGAGATTCCAGAGGTTCATGCACAAGCGATTGTGAAGATCGATCCGAGAGCTGTTCTCTTACTGTCGCTACCAACAGGCGGAATGCGACAGACGTTGTTTTGGATTCGCGCGTTACGAGAGCGTGGATATGAAAAAGAGATTCTCGTTCTGAGGCCCGGAAAATTTCGGCGATACGACGACCTTTTGGTCGCGGTGAGGAATGCAGGGGCAACGACTTTGCTGACCTCGTTTTCACAAACGCGTCGCAAGCTGAAAAATTTTGAGCCGATCCGAAAACCATCGGAGACCGCGTCTAGCGCGAGAGCGGCTAATGATTTTCGGATAGGCTCTTAGTTCAAGGAGTTGAGGTATGACTGCTGTAATGGTGATCGATGATAGGAGAGATTCCGAGAGAGTGGTTTCCCGGAAGCTAGTCGATATGGGATTTGAAGTCTTCTCGCGAGAGAGTGCGGAGGGTTTGGTAGAAGCTTTGGATGCCAACCCCGTCGATTTGCTGATCTTGGACATGAACATGCCAGAAGTCGACGGATGCGAGGCAACGGCACTTCTTCGCACCCATCCCATTTACAAGAGCATTCCTATTATTCTTTGTACGGCCCATCCATTGCCAGGCGATCATGCGCGAGCGCTTTCGGCGGGATGCGATCGCTTTTTAGAAAAACCAATTCAAACCGAGACGCTTCGGTCGATGTTGTCGGAGCTGTTGACCGACGCGACTACATCGGCGATTTTCCCCGAACAATCTTCATAATCAGGCTCACAACGAACATGACCAGGAAGAGAACAAAGAGGATTTGAGCGATTCCTGCTGCACTCGCGGCGATACCACTGAAACCGAACAACGCCGCGATCAAAGCGAGAATGAAAAAGGTAAGAGCCCAAGAAAGCATGGAAAGATCTCCC
>JALOQZ010000417.1 GCA_025459245.1 Pirellula sp. | reverse complement strand
TGTTTCAATCCAAAACGCGAAAGTCAACTATCGCGTCACGCGTTCCGTGCGATGGCCCATTTGGTTCTCCTACTGCTTCCCGTGGCGAATTCCCCCCAATGCAGGCGCCCAACAAGAAATCGCTCACGGCACCACAACTACCGATGCGGATGGGAAATTTCAAATCGCCTTCGTTGCGAAACCGGATCGCACTGTCGCCGAAGATACGAACCCCATTTTTCATTACGAAGTCACTGCGGATATCACCGATTCCACTGGGGAAACTCGTAGCGATACGCAGTCAGTCTCGGTGGGTTACGTCGCCATGGAAATCGGCGTTGAAGTCGACGAATGGCTCACTTCGGAAAAGCCGATTCCGTTTCGTATTCGAACCACGTCGCTCGACGGCAAAGCAATTCCCGCAGCAGGTCAACTCAAAGTCTATCGCTTGGTCGATCCTGAACGCGTGATTCGTCCAGATATACTCGGAACCGGTTTCCCCGTTGCCCGAGGAAGATCGTTGAACAGTCGCAATCGAACGGGTACTCCAAATCCAGTCGATATCCCGAAAGATATGTCCAACATCGCGAATTGGGAGTTGGGGGATCTCGTATCGGAAAAGAGCTTTGAATGGAACGATGATTCCCACCCTGCGATGGAGGTTGCGTTAGGAAAAGGTTCCTACCGCGCTATCGTGGAATCTAAGGATCGATTCGGGAAGCCTGTTCAAGCGATCGCCAATTTGCAAGTTATCGATCCCGCTGCCAAGACTCTGGGGCTCAAGATTCCTCATTTGTTCCGCGCCGAGAAATGGAACCTAGAACCCGGGGAAACATTCCGTGCCATTTGGGGAACTGGATATGAGGATGGTCAAGCCTATGTAGAAGTATGGAACGATACCGAAGTCCTGCAACGGTTTTGGACCAAGCCTGGAGCAACCCAGGTCAAAATCGAACAGCCGATCAACGAGTCGATGCGAGGTGGATTGCAAGTTCGAGTGATGTTCGTTCGCGAGAATAGGAGCTACCTCGAAGCTCGAGCCATCGGCGTTCCCTGGACCAATAAAGATCTCAAGCTGCGTTGGGAGCGATTGGTCTCGAAATTGGAGCCTGGCAAGAAAGAGAAATTCAAATTGATTGTCGAAGGACCGAAGGCTTCCAGGGCAATTACGGAGCTTGTTGCAGCGATGTACGACGCTTCTCTAGACGCTTACTATCCGCATCAATGGATGCAAAGGTTCAGTGTGTTTGCAAACCGAATCCAATCTGTCGTTGCCACCTATCGCAGCTTCCCCACGGACGTCCTACTGCTTGGGAGAGCGGGAGGTGGGCCGATGTTCCGGGGTAGGGCGATGCCACCAGGTATGGGCGGAATGGGTGGATACGGTATGGGGGCAGAGGAGGCCCGATTTGGTGCTCTCGCACCTGCAGCTGGTTTCGCTCTTGCTGAATCCGAAGGTGCCGCAATGGATGGAGCGGTAGCCAAGAGCTCGCTCGCCGCAGGTGCAGAGGGTGGCTATGGTGGAGCTGTCCCAACTAACGAAGCCAGCACACCCAAAGTGGACTTGGACAATGTTTCGCCTCGCAAAAATCTGGCGGAAACTGCGTTCTTCTTCCCTCATGTCACAGCAAATGCAGAAGGAAGCTATGAACTTGAGTTCACGGTTCCTGAAGCCCTGACATCGTGGCGAGTCATAGCGTTCTCCCATGATCGTGAGCTGAAGAGTGGATACTTGGAGTCCAAAGTGGTAACCACGAAAGACCTGATGGTGGAACCGAATCCACCTCGGTTCTTGCGAGAGGGTGATATCCTCGAATTCAGCGTCAAAGTGTCGAACACGTCTGAAGAAGAGAAAACGGGCAAAGTCGGTTTAAAGCTTTCGAGCGCCTTGAAAGACGAATCCGTCGACGCTGTGTTTGGTAACGATCAAAACGAAAAGAGCTTTACGTTAAAGCCCAACGAGTCGAAGAGTTTTACTTGGCGACTCACCGTGCCTGACGAAGCGGCTCCTGTCATCTATCGTGCGATCGGTAGCACGGGCATGACCTCCGATGGAGAAGAAGGGATGCTGCCAGTTCTTTCCAATCGCGTGTTGGTTACCGAGTCCTTGCCACTCCCCATCCGAGGCAAGACATCGAAAGAATTCGAACTGAAGAAGCTGCTGGAATCGGCGAACTCGGATTCGATCAAGCATCAGTCGTATACCGTTCAAATGGTATCTCAACCTGCTTGGTATGCAGTTCTCGCACTTCCTTACTTGATGGAATATCCACATCAGTGCAGCGAGCAGACATTCAATCGACTTTATGCCAATACTTTGGCCAGTCACATTGCGACCAGTCATCCCAAGATTCGCCGTGTGCTCGATGTTTGGAAGAATCTGCAACCGAGCGCACTGCAATCGCCATTAGAGAAGAACGAGGATCTTAAATCGATTCTCATTCAAGAAACGCCTTGGCTACGCGATGCACAGAAAGAGTCAGAAGCACGCCGAAACGTCGGTCTCTTATTCGATGAAGCAAGACTCGCTAGTGAGAATGCACGAGCCATGAAGCAGCTTGTGGAGATGCAGAAAGAGAACGGCATGTGGCCATGGTTCCCAGGCGGTCCGGACAACGAGTACCTTTCTCTTTACATCGTCACCGGATTCGGAAGACTCAAGCATCTTGGGACGGCAGCGGACATAAGCCCTGCAGTGCGAGCTCTCCACGGACTGGATAGCTGGCTTAAGAAGAAGCACGATTGGATTTTGACCCACTCGCAGGATCCGTCGAAAGATCACTTGAGTTCCACCGTATGCTTGTACCTCTACGGTCGTAGCTTCTTTATGAACGAGTTGCCTGTCGCAGAGGAAAATCAAAAGGCATTCCAATACTGGCAAGAGCAAGCTCGCAAGTATTGGTTGTCACAACCGCGCCAATCGCAAGGGCATGTTGCCATTGGATTGCATCGATTGGGCGACCGCGAAACACCGAAGGCGATCCTCAAGAGTATCTCCGAATTCTCGAGCCAGAGTGAAGAGATGGGGATGTTTTGGCGCGATCAAGAACAAACTTGGTGGTGGTACCAAGCTCCGATCGAGACCCAAGCGTTGATGGTTGAAGCCTACGATGAAGTCGCGAAGGATGCAAAATCAGTCGAGGAATGCAAGGTGTGGTTACTGAAGCAAAAGCAGACCCAGAACTGGAAAACGACCAAGTCGACGGCAGACGCAGTCTATGCTCTGTTGCTTCGAGGGACCGACCTCCTTGCATCCGACGCGTTGGTCGAAGTTGAATTGGGTGGAGAGAAAATTGAACCTGAGAATGTAGAGGCTGGAACAGGCTTCTACGAAGAAAAGTTTGTGCGTCGAGAAGTGAAACCGGACTTTGGCAAGATTCGCGTAACCAAGAAGGATGAGGGGGTTAGCTGGGGAAGTGTTCACTGGCAATATCTCGAAGACATCAGCAAGGTGACACCTTGGGAAGGGACTCCGCTCAAGCTGGAGAAACAGCTCTACAAGAAGACCATGACCAAAGAGGGGCCCAAGCTGGTCTTGGTGGAAGGGCCGGTGGATATAGGCGATGAATTGGTTTGCCGAGTCGTGTTGAGAGTGGACCGCGACATGGAGTACGTCCACTTGAAGGATCATCGAGGCAGCGGTACGGAGCCGGTGAATGTTCTCAGCCAGTACAAATACCAAGATGGATTGGGGTATTACGAAAGCACGCGCGATACCGCATCGCACTTCTTCATCGACTATCTCCAAAAAGGGACGTACGTGTTCGAGTATTCGCTACGAGTCCAGCATGCGGGTAAATACCCCAGCGGCTTGGCTAGTATCGAATGCATGTATGCCCCCGAGTTTAACAGCCATTCGGGAAGTGTGATGATTGAAGTAAGAAGCAAGCCCTAGTCGTTTTTCGCACCTGCGAGGGAGAGTTGCGAGGAC
>JALOQZ010000142.1 GCA_025459245.1 Pirellula sp. | reverse complement strand
ACTGCTTGGCTTGCGAGTCTCCTTGCACTCCCTTTTCGCATAACTCGACCAGTCGCAAGACTTCGCGTGGAATCGCGTTCCCAACACCGGTAATCGCTCCCGCAGCTCCGCAGTACAGGAAGCCATGGACGACTTGCGTATCCACGCCCACCATCAAAGACAGTTCGGGATCTCCGCTGGTAATGTGCTCTGCAGCATAATCCAACGAGGCTGCACCGCCGAACTCTTTGAAACCGACCAAGTTCTTATGTTGCTGACGCAACTGGAAAAATAAATCCGCTTTGGTTTGGTAGCCGTAGTAAGGGCTGTTGTAGATCACGGACGGCAGCGCGGGGGCAGCGCTGAGGATCTTCGAGAAATGCTGAAACTGGGCAGCGGGTGAGGTTCCACGCGAGAGCACTCGCGGAATCACCATGAGGCCTTTTGCTCCCACCTTCTGACCATGAGCGGCATGGGCTACCGCCAAGCTCGTATTTTGTGCGCCGGTCCCAACGACGACAGGTACTCCAGCCTCTGCTAACAGCCGCACTCCCTCCTGCCGCTGCGATTCTGTTAAGAGCGGCCAATCTCCCATCGAACCACAATAAATAACCGCCTTCATTCCGAGTTGAATCAGTTCCACACCCTTTCGAACCAATGCGTCGTAATCCGGCGTCCGGTCCGATTTGCATGGGGTCATTAGGGCAGGCATGCAGCCGCGGAAAAAGTGGTCGTGTCGTGTCATGGAGCTGTGGCCGTAAATCAAAGAGACTGGGAAATGGCGAAGCGAAAAGTGTAGTCGCAAACGTTCGCTTTGTGCACTCTATTTAATGAACTTGATACACGCCGGCGCGGGAGCTTCGATTCGAAATCCGGTCGGCATCAAGGTTCCCGAGTCGGGGTTGATTCGAAACGAAAAGATATCGTTTGATTGTTGATTCTCAGCCAGTAGAAATTGTCCGTTGAGAGACAATCGGAAGTTTCGAGGTGTTTTGCCCAAGGTCGACACATGCCCCGTAGCCTCGAGTTTTCCGGATAGGATGTCGACCGTAAACGATGCGATCGTGTTGTGCCCCCGGTTGCTTCCGTAAAGGAATTTCCCGGTAGGGTGGAAAAGGATTTCCGCGGTTGAAAAGCCAGGATCGGATACGCCCTCCGGAAGTGTCGAAATGGTTTGGATGAGCTTTGACGGTCCCTCAGGGTTCCATTGAAAGACGGAGATGGTCATGTTGAGCTCGTTGATGACGTATAGAAATTTTTGATTGGGATCGAAGGTGATATGCCGTGGGCCAGCGCCGGGTGCAAGTGAAAGATCTAGATCGTTGCGTGCGTTGAGGGTTCGTTTCTTTCGATCCAACCCATAGACCAGCACTTTGTCTAGTCCGAGATCTGCCACCAGCAAGAAGTCACCACCACTGGTCCATGCGCTGCAATGGGCATGGGGGCTGGATTGACGTGAAGGATGTTGGCTGCTGCCAACGTGAACGACTCGCTGGAGCATTGGGCCGATGGCACCGTTTGCCTCGAGCGGATAGAGAACGATGCTTCCCTTTCCATAGTTGGCGACAACCAAATACTCTGCTTTCGGATCGACCGACACGTGACACGCGGTATCGAAGGGAATGGGTTGTTGATTCAAGAGAACCAAGGAATCGGGCCTAAGCTGCCGCAACTGTTTCCAGTCCCATTGAAATGCAGTCACCAATCCCGGATTTTCGCTTTCGGTCGGGACAGAACTACCGACAGCATAAATCAAATTCGCACGAGGATGCTGCACAAAGAAGTTTGGACGCAGGAGCGACCCGGCAGCGACGGGTGGCTCCATCGAGCCATCCGAGTTCAACCGGCTTGCGAAGATGCTTTCCCCATAGCCACCGATCAAGAAGATCTCTCCTGATTCCAGAGCTTGGTTCCCATTTGCATTGGTAGAAAATTGGGCCATGGATTTGGTCGCGAGGGTAAGGACCGCAACGAGGAGGGCGAAAAATGGGAAAATAATGCGGGCGGCCGATGAAATGTGGGATGCCATGGTGCCTGGGGGGATAGGAGTGGGGAAGGTGAGAGATCGTCAGACGGGGAGCAATGCGACAAGACTCTGGAACGCATTATAAAGCAATCGCGGGATTCGCATTACTGAACGGGTACCTACGACAGATTTTCGCAGTGCGTATGCCAACGAATTGAGGTAAAACGTAGTATGGTTTTTACAAGGATGATGCAATCACCGCGGGCGTTTACCTGGGTACCCGCGCTTTCTATTTTCGTTGCCATAATGCTTGCTGCGGCCGTTGGGCTTCTCGGTTTGGCTCGCGACCTGCAATCGATTCGGCATTCGATTTTCGACGCGGAGATCAATCAAGCGAGATCGCATGTCGAGCGAACTGTCGGGCGAATCGAGTCCGATTTGCTGGAGGGGTTATCGATGGCCGCATACCAGCTGGAGAAGAAACCACGTTGGCTCGTAGACCACTGGCGTCGTACGATTCCCGGGAAGCCGGATCGCCTTTACGCGGCCATCGTGGATGCCGAAGGTTTGATCCTAGCCCATAGCGATTTCTTGGACGACGAGAAGCCCGAACATGAGCGTTTACCGGAGGGTTGGGAGGTTGGCAGGTTGGAGGGGTTTGGTCCTGGTGTCACGCAGATCTCGAATGGCCCTTTGTCGCATCGGGGGGATGCCATCGACATCAGTGCGCAAGTCATCTATCAGAATCAGAATATGGGTTCCTACCATACCGGGCTCGATTTGGCCTGGCTCAACCGCCGGGTTTGGGAGGGGCAACGAGAAGCGGTCCGCGTTTGGGCGATCGTGATCACTGCCATTGGCACCATCGTGTTGGGATCCTCCATTCTTCTCTACCGATTGGGGGTCCGAGCCAAGCGAATGGAGCAAGCATTAGATCAAGCGGAGACGAGGCGTTTGGCGGGTCTAAGCAGACTGATCGTTGGAATGGCTCATGAGCTCCGCAATCCGCT
The DNA here is from genome assembly GCA_025459245.1 of Pirellula sp. GTDB lineage: Bacteria > Planctomycetota > Planctomycetia > Pirellulales > Pirellulaceae > JBKCUI01. The sequence continues at coordinate 7,237 of JALOQZ010000142.1, read as the reverse complement.
CAATGCAGTTCGGCTCAATTTGTTTACGTCTCAGAAAGTCTTTGCAGGGACAGCACAGATTTCATCCGAGGAAGCAGCGGCGATGATCGAAGAGTCGGTTCGCGAAGTCGAGCGAGTCGACGATTTGATCGGGCAATTGCTCGGCTATGCGAGGGTGAATACCCAAGCCAAGGGGGAGTGCAAAGTGCATGAAGAAATCTATTCCATTCTTCAGTTTCTGAAGCAATTGCATGAAAAGGAAGGCATTCAGATTCTTTACAACAACGAAGCGCCCACGGCATGTATTGGCCTCGATGCAAGATTATTCCGACAAGTGCTTCTCAATCTTTTGAACAACGCGAGGGAAGCGATCGGTAAATCTGGGCGGATTGAGATCGTCGTTGCTGTTGCTAACTCGCAAGTGATGATTCAGGTCCAAGACAGCGGACCGGGGATTGCAGCCGATCAATTCGAGCAAATCTTTGAGCCCTTTTACACCACACGGGATGACGGAGTCGGGATGGGATTAGCAGTCGTGAATAGCATTGTTGAGGGAGCGAACGGACGCATTGAGTGCCGCCGAAGCACGGCGCTAGGTGGAATGGATTTCGTCGTTTCCCTGCCCATCCTTCGCTGCAACGAGGAGCCCATCGATGTCCAGTAAGCAAACCATTTTAGTGGTCGAGGATCAAGCGAGCGAGCGAGAGGCGATGACTCGTCTTCTCCGAACGGAAGGCTACTCAGTTTTTGCGGCAGCAGGAGTTGCCGAGGCCAAAGCGCATTTGTCGCAAGCAGTCGATTTGGTTATCACGGATTTGCGGTTGGGTCGGCTTTCTGGTTTGGATTTGCTGCAGTATTGGCACGAGAATCGTCCTTCGACCCCCATCATTGTAGTTACTGCCTATGGCGATGTAGACACGGCCGTCGCAGCGATGAAGTTAGGGGCAATCGATTACTTGATGAAGCCCCTCAAGCCAGACGAATTGCTGGTTCTCCTCAATCGCTACTTGCCGATGCGTCCGCAGCCATCTATCGAAGATGAAGAACAAGCCGGCGTGTTGGGCAAGATGATCGGCAACTCACCGGCCATGCGGCGTGTCTTCGAATCGATCAAGCGGGTTGCGGAGTCGGACAGCATCGTTTTGATCACCGGTGAAAGCGGAACAGGAAAAGAGCTTGTTGCAGCCGCCATTCACCAATTGAGTTTACGCAAGGAGAATTCGTATGTTGCGGTCAATATCGCTGCGTTGCCTGAATCGCTGATCGAAGCGGAGTTATTCGGATACGTACGCGGTGCTTTCACAGGGGCCAATGAATCCAGGCAAGGGCGTTTTCAAGCCGCGCAAGGTGGCACGTTGTTTATGGATGAGATCGGAGATTTCCCTCTTTCGCTTCAGCCCAAGCTGTTGCGTGTTCTCGAAAGCTTTACGTTTTCCCCTGTCGGAAGTAACGAAGAGTTGAAAGTCGATGTGCGTTTGATTGCAGCGACAAGTCGCAACATCGCGGAGCTGACCGAAACAAATCAATATCGCGCGGACCTTTATCATCGACTGAATGTTCTCAACGTCGATTTGCCACCGCTGCGCGATCGGCCTGAAGACATTGAACCGTTGGTCGACTTCTTCATCAAGGATTGCGCTGCAAGACACGTTCGCAAACCGCCTGAGGTCGCCAGCGACTTGATGGCATTTCTCCGCTCGTACGACTGGCCTGGCAACGTGCGCCAGCTGCGCAATACCATTGAGAACATGCTGGTGATGGGGGGACGCGAGCTGCTCGGCATGCAAGACCTCCCAAAGTTTCTCAGCAGCAACGCGACAACCAATCCTTCGCGCGTCGCTCCATCAACGATGAACCTCAATGACTTGGAGAGAGAGGCAATTCAAAGCGCGCTTTCACACTCGATGGGAAATCGAACTCATGCGGCACAGAAGCTCGGGATCTCGGTTCGAACCTTGCAGCGGAAACTGAAGCAGTGGGAAGGGGATACGTCAGATTGACGCAGCAAGATCGTATGCAGGACGAGATGTGTCGCAGTTGCGAGATTTAAGTTTGATAAGGCCGGTATTCTGCGGCGTTCTGTGATCTCCAGGATCAAGGCGATAGGCACTTAACGCAGATTGTGCCCCACTGTGGCACGCGACTTGCTTCTCTGAACGAGGCTGCGAGTGAATGGATTGCTACCATTCGTTCGACACTTGAACCGTTTTGATCTTGCTCGCGAATACGCGTCTAAGTCACACATTCCACGAACAAGGGAGCTCGACATGCGAAAGCCACCTATAGCTTTTCGACGAACAAGAGGATGCACCCTCGGTGTTGAGTTAGAACTACAGATCATCGATCTTCAATCCTATGACTTGTCCTCGTCAGCATCAGACTTGATTAGTCACTTGGAATCTCAGACGATTCCAGCGACCATCTCCCCTGAGTTGACCGAGAGCATGATCGAGTTGTCGGTCGGGGTATTCGATTCCTGGCTCGATTTGCGAGATCGTTTGCGATCGGTCAAAGATCAACTGGTTGACGCGGCTGATTGTTTAAACATCGGATTGACGGGTGGCGGTGCACACCCGTTTCAGCAGTGGCAAGATCGCCAGATTTTTGACAAGCAACGTTTTCAGAACCTATCCGCTTTGTATGGCTACCTAGCGAAGCAGTTTACGGTTTTTGGCCAACACATCCATGTCGGCTGTGCGAGCGGCGATCAAGCCATGGAACGTATCCATCAGCTCAATCGTTTTGTACCCCACTTCATTGCGCTGGCGGCTTCATCGCCGTTCTTCCAAGGAGAGGACACCCGCTTTCATTCGTCGCGATTGAATACAATCGATGCGTTTCCTTTTAGCGGACGAGTCCCAAGCATCGAGAGTTGGGATGAGTTTGTCCGCGACTACTATCAGCCGATGGTCGAGAACGGGGTGATCTCGGGAATGAAGGATTTTTACTGGGATATCCGTCCCAAGCCCGAGTTTGGAACGATTGAGTTGCGAGTCTGCGACACACCGCTCCATGTCGATCGAGCTTCGCTGTTGGCGGGGTACATGCAGATGCTTTGCGAAGGTCTGGAAAGGGATCCTCGAGGGTTCCGCGATTCTGAGTACATGGTCTATTCTTACAATCGGTTTCAAGCATGCCGATTCGGCTTGGATGGGAACTACATCGATCCAACGAGTCAGAACCACACCAGTATCCGCAGCCATCTCAACTCGACGCTTCAATGGCTCAGAAACTGCGTCGACATGAGCGAAGAGCGGATGATTCTATTCCGTGAACTGCATGCCGCTGCACAAGGAGCAACGGACGCAGAACGTTTGGTTCACGAATTCCAGAAATCTAGTTCGATGGAAGAGGTAGTGCGATTCGCGATGGATCAATGGAGGATGGATCACGTATCAACCCATCAATTCGAGGACGCGGCGTAGGCTAGAGCTGCGCGGCGTAGGCTAGAGCTGGTGGTACTCGCGATACCAAGCGACAAACTTTCGAATACCTTCTTCGATGGGCGTCGACGGAGCAAACCCGACGGCTTGCTGCAGTGCCTCGACGTCCGCGTAAGTCGAAGGAACATCGCCTGGTTGCATCGGAAGAAGATTCATGATTGCCTTCTTTCCGATTTCTGCTTCGAGCACTTCGATAAACCGAAGCAGTTCGGTCGGTTGGTGATTTCCGATGTTGTAAACGCGATAGGGGGCATCGCTGCTGGCCGGGGAGGGAGATTCTGCAGACCAGTGAGGATCCGATTCCGGAATGCAGTCCATAACCTTGATGATCGCAGTGACGATATCGTCAACATAGGTAAAGTCACGGCTCATCTTTCCATGGTTGTACACGTCGATCGGTCGACCTTGAAAGATTGCCTCGGTGAACTTGTAGAGCGCCATATCGGGACGCCCCCAAGGTCCATACACCGTGAAGAATCGCAGCCCGGTCGTCGGTAGACGGTAGAGGTGCGAATACGTGTGGGCCATTAATTCATTTGCCTTCTTCGTGGCTGCATACAAGCTGATTGGATGGTCCACGCTATCGTCTACAGAGAATGGCTGTTTCACGTTCTTTCCGTAAACGCTCGAGCTGCTCGCATAGACGAGATGCTCCACCCGCTGATGACGGCAACCTTCCAGGATGGTCATCGTCCCTTGCAGATTTGAGTCGATGTAACTGTAGGGATTGGTTAGCGAATAGCGAACTCCCGCTTGGGCACCCAAATGAATTACGCGATCAAATCGATCTTGTGAAAACACTTTTTCGATAGCAGGTCTATCTTCCAAGCTGCAGCGAACGAATCGGAACGATGGATGCTTCTGAAGCTCTTGGAGTCTGGCTTCTTTCAAGCGTACATCGTAGTAGTCGTTGACATTGTCCAATCCGATCACGGTACAACCAGCTGACAACAGGTGCTGGCACGTATGGAAGCCGATAAACCCGGCTGCTCCCGTTACGAGAATGAAGCGAGACATGAGGGCCTAACGTTCCAAAGGAGAAAAAGAAGAAGGAGAAAAAGACGGGATCGTGATCTTTTGTAAAAGGGGGTGAGCTGGCTGTACTCGCACGGCTCCTCTCGTCATGAAGACTTGCAGCCAATGACGAAGGGACTCGGGGTTGCTTATCACACCGGATAGCCCCAATTCCGTAGCCAAGGCTAAAGAGGAGCGGGGCTGAGATGTCCAGTCCCAAAGAACTCCAGCTTGGACGCTTCGAAGACGATTGCCGACAAACCCATCGTGTGCGTCCGTCCGTGGAATTGGCTCGTAGCTCGCATCGATGGAAACGGGCTGCGCGATCGCGAGCGGTTCGATGAGGTCTATGGACACGATAAGAACATCCCAATCCGATGTCTTGTCAAGGGATTCGCTGGATCCGAAATTCTTGATGACGCTATCACGGTGGAGCCATTCCACACGCGGATAGAAGGCTGCGTCTCGGGTGGCTGTGCGACGTATCCATTCGACCTGTTGTTGGATAAGGGTTCGATGCCAAACATGAAGACCGACCAGCTGCCAGACTTGAACATGCTTCGTCGTGAATCGATTTATCATTTTGACTTGGGCAGGTGGCACGCGAGAGCAACAGTCTCCGAGTTTAGTTCTAGTCGGCAGGGGGGGCAAGCTGCAGGGATGAGAAGGGTCGTAGCACGCTCTAGAGTTATCGACTCCGAACCCCAGCTCAGCTGTGCCGAACCGATCGGGATCGTCAAAATCACCGGGCCGGAGTCATCGAGCATTAAGCTCTGCGGTTTCTCAACGCCACTGGATTCACGCAACTGAAACTTATCGCAGTCAACCAGAGTACGCCAACCACTCTCATCGCTCACCAGCGCTTCACGTCGAACTGCGGAGGTCGGTCCAGCCTCGAAGTCAATGACTTCCAGCGCTTGCTGAATGTGCAAAGCCCTTGGTTTTCCATCTTGGTCAACACGATTCCAATCGAATAGACGGAAGGTGCAGTCACTGGCTTGTTGAATTTCCGCGATCAGCAGGCCAGCACCGAGAGCATGGACGGTCCCGGCTGGGATAAAGACACAATCGCCCGCTTTCGGCTCGAACGCATGCAAGCAAGATTCTGTTGTGCCTGATTCGATGGCGGCTGATAATTGAGCTTTCGATACACCGGGTAGAAGACCCGCATAGATTTTGGCCCCAGGCTCTGCGTCGATGACATACCAAGCCTCCGTCTTTCCGCGATCGGGGACCGGCATGGTCGCCCCGTACGCGTCGTCTGGGTGAACTTGGACACTCAGGACGCGCTGGCAATCGAGGTATTTTAAGAGGAGAGGAAATCGATCCTTTGGGGCTTCATAACCCATAATCTCGGCAGAATAGGACTCGATTAGTTCTCGCAGCGTCTTTCCTCGCCAAACCCCCTCGCAGACGACCGACTCCGCTTCGCGATGGTCGACCAGCTCCCAGCTCTCAGCCCAAACCCCATTTTCCGGCGGTTTTTTGCCAAGTTGTGTCTCGAGTCGCTCGCCACCCCATAGGTAAGAACGAAGAATTGGAGAAAATCGAAGCGGCTGATCTGGGTAAATCATGGATTGCCAAAAGTCCTAGGGCGAACAAAGCTAGAGGAACCCCTATGTTATCGGAGAGTTGATTGATGCTGAAAAGCACCCTTGCCCTAAAGAAATCTGACGATCTGTTTGAAAAAAGCTCGATGAGCTTCGGCGATCACTTGGAGGAGCTGCGGCAAGCCTTGATCAGGGCTTCCATCTGGCTGATGGGAGGACTCTGTATCGGCGTCCCGATGGCCACGAGCGTAGTCGCTTACATGCAGCGTCCTCTTGAAGCGGCTTTAGACCAGTTTTACCGGGAACAAAGCATTCGCGAGATGGAGAAGTCGTCGAACGGAGCCGTTGATCCCGTCTTGAAGGAATGGATGCAGGCCAATCAAAAGCGTTCCGAAGTGATCTTCGTCGACAAAAACAGGCTGGGGGCTTTACTTCAGTCCCAGCCCATTCCCTCTTCCCAGCCCAATCCAGCTGTTGATACCGAAGCCGGTCCGAACCCAACGGCAACAAGTGTCGCATCAACGGAGGATGCCAAACCTTCGGTCGAAGAGAACCCTGCAGTCGTCGAGCGTTTTCCCGTTACCGCTGCGGACTCCGAAGGCCTTCCGACTCCCGACCGGCTCGTTCCGCTGCGAATCTTCTCTTCGATCAAATCGCAAGCGGAAACATTCAATATGCAAGAAGGGATGATGATCTGGTTCAAGGCGGCACTTGTTGTCGCCGCGATCGTTGCGAGCCCCGGTATCTTTTATCACGTTTGGGGATTCGTTGCGGCAGGGCTTTATCCGCACGAGCGTCGCTATGTTTATTACTTCCTACCCGCTAGCCTCGGTCTCTTTTGGATCGGCGCTCTCTTCGCATTCTTCGTTGTCTTTCAGTTGGTCATTTCGTTCCTTCTCAACTTCAATGCCATGATGGGGGTTGGGACATCGCCGAGATTGAATGACTACATGTCCTTTGCGCTGCTCTTGCCACTCGGATTCGGTGTTTCCTTTCAGTTGCCGTTGGTGATGCTTGTCGTTGAACGATTGGGGATCATGTCCGTAAAGACCTACTTGCAACAATGGCGCATGGCGATTTTTGTTATCGCGGTGGTTGCCATGATCCTCACTCCAGCCGATGTCACGAGCATGATTGCGATGGCACTCCCGCTTATTTTCCTCTACTTCCTCGGCATTGCCCTTTGCCATTACGTGCCGAGAGGCGGCATGCTCAACGGCACGGCTGCCGATCCGCGGTAGCTATCTTGGA
>JALOQZ010000416.1 GCA_025459245.1 Pirellula sp. | reverse complement strand
CATTGCTGCGAGCCTTGCCATTGCTGGTACCCAAGCGGATATTGCATCTGCTGGGATTCAAAGCACGCGGTGGAGTCAGATTTGCCTGCTCAACGATCGCGAGTACGATCCGTGGGATGCAGGCAGTCGTTACGAGCCTTTAGAATCTGTCCTCGAGGGTGAATGTCTCCTCAAGGGATCGGCGGCGGAAAGCGATCTGGATGATTGCATCGAAGCGAATCGCTTCCATTTCGATCGGCAGGTTGCCTTCTCCCTCTTGCACCACCATCTGCCCAGAATCCATTGTTCCTCCTGGATCCATGGCTTCAGAACAACCGGACAAGAGCTCGGTGGATTTCTAGCGAAGCAATTCCAATACGGGCGTTCGTCGCGTGGTCATCTGGTCGAGTTGGCTTTAGCTTTAGGCCAACTGAATGACTCCCCTGTTATCGAAAAGGTTGTAGAGGATGTCGTCGATAACTCGTTACCTGCACGGGAAGTGGATGGCAATTTGTTTGTCTACGTTTTCCGCGAAGAGTCGGACTCTGTCTCGAACTTCGATTCGTGCTTTGCAGAGACAGTGGGGGGGCGTCCTCCGGTCCTCGAAGGAGATAAGCAAGCCTACGTTTCCGATGCAGTGGCCGCGACGGACGATAGTGGCGTCGGGCATTGCTCGGTTCCAAGCTCGGAGGTGGTGGCTCCCTCGGAAGCCCATGGTGACATGGTGATCGCTTCGGTACCTTCGGAGTCGCTCGAACACTCTCTCTTTGAGGAATGGGTTTCGCCAGACTGGAACATTCAGCACTGGGAGATTCATACCCATGCTCCGCGCTACGAATACACTCTGGAGGGGTTTGCTGCAAAACCGATGTTCCCCCCGGGAGGGCTTATCGTCGATCTGACACAAAGCAGCTTGTTGTTGCCAGAGGAATCCATGGTGCCTGAAGATTCCATGCCGCCCTCAAAACAAGATGAGGAAGTGTCACACTTCGAAACGGTCGCAGAGGTGGCTGTGACGGAAGAGGTGGCTGTAGCGGAGTCAAACGAATTGGAGGCTTGGCTCTCGACTGCTTGGGCTTCGATGCTTTCGGGTATTCAAGAGCGATGGAGTGACTTGGAGCCGGCCGCACACGAGATGAGTGTACAGTCAACCCGCATCGTGTCGAGGAAGCTTAAACAGCTCGGAATGATGCTTATCCAGTCCGCTGATCGGCTGGACCAAGTATCCATACCGATTGGAATTGCGGGCCGATCGGGTACTCAACGTTAAGCGGCCGCTTGAAGCGAGTGAGGTGTCGATTCCAGTTTTCCCTTGTGCAAGGTGTATACCTCATCTGCGAGCGCGATTAACGCTTCGCGGTGGGTGATAATGATGATGGTCATCTGTCCCTTCATCGTTTGCAGAGTTTCGCGGATCTGGATTTCGCTGGCCATGTCGATCTGGCTGGTCGATTCGTCGAGAATGAGAATTTCGGGCTTCCGAAGAATCGCCCTGGCCAAAGCGATCCGTTGCCGTTGGCCACCACTGAGTTTTTGTCCACCTTGACCGACTACGGTTTGGTATCCGTCGCTGAGGGCATGGGTTATGAATTCGTGAGCATGGGCTAGCTTGGCGGCTTCGATGACCTCTTCCTGGGTTGCATCTGGAGAACCGTATTGGATGTTCTCCATCACGGTGCGATTGAAGAGTTCGGTACTTTGGCTCACAAGCGCAATGCGACCTCGAAGATCGCGCAAGGCCAGATTCCGAATATCGATACCTCCCAGGCTTATCGAGCCTTCGGTGGGATCGTAGTATCGGCAAAGCAATTGGATCATCGTCGATTTCCCGCTGCCGTTGTGCCCTAGCAATGCGACCGTTCTACCAAAGGGAATGTCGAGATGAATATCGCTCAGGATTGGGTGCGAAGCGTTGTAGTGGAATGAAAGGTCTCGGATCTGGAGGGAATGTCCACTGCCCTCCAATGGAGTTGGGTTCTCAGGATCCCGCACATTCGGTTTCGACTCGAGAATACCGTAGATCATATTCGCGGCCATGGCACCGCTGTAGATCATGATGGACACACCCGATAGTTTCCTTAGCGGGTCGCTCGCACCGATCAACAATCCAAAGAAAATGAGGAGTTCCGTGACGGAAAGGGGAGTGTCCCGAATCTTCAGAAAGAAAATGTGTGTTTCTTGATTGACGACGAGGTAAGCCCCGGCGCAAACGGTAATCGCCACCATCCCTACTCCCACGAGTTCAGTGAACGGTTTGCTCAATCCTGAGTAAAACGTCATGCGCAGTCCAACCCGCTGCATGTCGCGCGTGCATTCTTCGAACCGGCGCTTCTCGGATGGTTCCATCGTGAATGCTTGGACAGTAAAGATGTTGTTGAGGGCTTCCAAAAGGACTTCGTGAAACCCAGCGTTGCGACCTAGTATTGAGGCTGCAATGGACCGAATTTTCTTGTTGAAATAAACGATTACAGCAACGAGCGCCGGGGCGAGAATGATCGAAAGGAACAACAATCTCCACGAGATAAAACAGGCAAGTACCAAGCACGAGATGACGCGAAGTGGTTCGCGGATTAAGATTCCAAAGCAAGCGAGCAGGCCCGCGGAAAGTCCGTCTGTCGCGGAAGTGATCGAGGCGAGCGGAAGTGATCGAGGCGAGCAAAGTGCTGTTGCCGACGCCTTGGTGCTGAGCTTTGTCCATTTGTAAGGACTTTGCAAAGATGCGTCTGCGTAGATCGCGAACGATCGATGTCGATGCGTAGCCTAGGAGCATATCGCTCGTGAGCATCAATACATGCTTCAAAAGTGTGGTGACAACCAAGACTCCCATAATGGAGCAGATCGTAAGAAAGGGATCGTTCGGGAGGACGGCGTTGGCCCATCCCAATTGACATTCTTTGGATTTCAAGCTGTTCTGAAGGTCTGCGATCTCGCTATCTAGATTTTGTCGCTGTTTATCGGAGATTCTGGCGTCTTGGAGACTTGCTTGCTTCGCCGCGATGTCCCCCTTCATCCCATCTGCTTGTT
>JALOQZ010000141.1 GCA_025459245.1 Pirellula sp. | reverse complement strand
CTGAATCGTCTCCCAAAAGGGCCCTGAGAAGCCTGCAGCTGCCACGAAAGTTCCAGAGTCTGCTGAGTCCGTGCTGTGGTCGTGATAGGGGCAATTCTCTTCGTCATGACCGCTTTGGTGCGAATGCGCTTCTTTGCCGCTTGCTAAACTCGATGGCGAACAACAGTGATCTGGGAGAATAAACGCGGCCCCCAAGATCATCGCCAATCCGGTCCCCGAAAGCCCCAACACCCGCATGTCACCATGGCGCCGAAACGCTGGGATAATCGAGACCGAAACAATCGAAACGCAAACGATTGCGGCGATTTGATGAAAAAGGGGACTCGCCATCCACTCTGTGAACTGGAGTGTCGGAAGGAATGCGAGCAAAATGGGGGTGGCAGCACAATGCACCGCACAAAGAGCGGATGCCGCTATTCCCATTCGATCCTTCCATTGGCTTCCGCTTTTCTCCATAATTTAGCTCGCAATACGTGAGAGAGGCTTAACTTCCGATGTCCCCAAGTTTATCGGAAAGAGTCGCTGTTGCAATACGATTGCAAGAAGTTTTTCGTAGCAGATTTTCCCGCTTGAGTAGGGGTTGTGTCGTTGCCTATCACCCGCCAACAAGTCGCCGATCGTTTACACGTTGCGCTTTCCAGGGTTTCGGAGGCGTGTAAGCGCTCGGGGAGACCCGCGGATGCCGTGACCATTGTCGGTGTTACGAAATACGTTGGCTCGGAAGAAACACGCTGGCTCGCGGAGGCTGGTTGCTTGGAGCTGGGGGAAAGCCGCCCACAAATGATTTGGGACAAAGGGGAGCAGTTGCGGGATCTGCCTGTCCGATGGCATCTCATTGGGCATTTGCAGAGAAACAAGGTGTCACGCACGTTGCCTTACTTAAGCTGCATCCACTCCGTTGATTCCGAGCGACTTTTCAAACAAATCGTCACGGATTCGCTCCAGCTACCCAGTCGGCAGCCGATCCGCTTGCTCATCGAAGTGAACATATCGAACGATACCTCGAAGACGGGTCTTTCCTACGAGGAGGCTAAGAAACTGCTCTCATCTTGTCAGCAGCAGATTGCCGCTAGCGAACTTTGCAAGCTGCAAGTCACCGGATTGATGGGCATGGGGAGTTTGGAGGGTGACGAAGTTCAGACTCGGAAGGAGTTCGAATCCTTGCGACTCTTTCGGGATGTTTGCGAATCGGAACTCGGCATGTCGCTCCCAGAATTGTCGATGGGAATGAGCAACGATTTTGAATGGGCGATCGAAGAGGGAGCAACGATGGTTCGGCTGGGCTCGACACTTTTTGCCGAATAAAGAACCGTTACGATGACCGGTTTCGAGTACGGTTTCAATTCTAGGGGCGAACGACTCTTGCACTATCCACCTACGAAGACGCGTGCCCCCATTTCGGTCATTCGTCTTTTGCTTATTGGACTTTGGTTCTGGACGGCTTGCAGTCTTCTCGGCCGAATCCATCTTGTCTTCTCCTATGAGACAATCGCCACGCTCCCAACCTTTCTTGAACCATTCGGTGCACCGACCCTTGGGTTACTCCTCTGCTTGTTGTTGGCGATCAGCTATTTCTTGCTCGATCGCCACTCCTCCGACCGTCACCCCGTCGGTCCTCACCCCGTCGGTCGACTTCACCACAAAGCTTTTTTCAACAGCGGTGACTTGCTGCTACTCGGCTCCTCTGCTCCAACCGTCCTCTCGATAGTGCGAATGGTTGCACCGGAGTCGACACCGGCAACAATTTGGGAGCCGATTTGGTTCTGTGCAGGAACAGGATTGGCTTGGTCTTATCAAGCCCTGCGTCTTGAGCTCTTTGTAGCACGTTCAACAGAGGAGTCCGATCACGACGGAGCATTGCCGAATCGCTTTCGCCGTTGGTTGGCTTGGGAGTTCGTCGCGATTGCCATCCTCGCACTTTTGGCAGGTTGGTGGGTTTGGCAATCGGAGGAGAAGTATCGATCGTTTATGGTCGGTTTCAATGATGGAGGCCACTTTGCCCAACGCGTTGCGAGCACAGCGTCAGGTCATGGATTTCTTTTGGAGAGCCCGGTTTTGCCTCCCTTTTGGGACCATTTCAATCCAGGTTTGCTTCTCTTTGTACCTTTTTGGATTGCTTGGCCCGACCTACGGCTTTTCTTTGTTGCTCAACCACTTGCATTCGCTTTCGCTGGCTGGCTGGTGTATCGCATTGGCTTGCGCTTAGGTGCAACGCGCGGCGTTGGGGCGTTGTGGTGTTTTGCCTGGATACTCCATCCATCCGTCGGACAAATGAATCTGGCGTACACCTACAGCTGGCATCCGATTGTCTTTGCCGTCCCATTTCTTTTGGCCGCGATCCTGCTTCTCGTAGCTCCTGAGAAAAAAGGCTACCACCGAATGGGGGCCCTTGTTTGCACTTTGGTGGCATGCAGTTTCGAAGAAGGTGTTATTGTGGTTGTCGGGTGTTTCGCTGCGGCGATGGGCTTGCAAGCCTGGATGGGCAAGATGACCTCGCATGAAGACAGTGGGATGCGAATTTGTGACAGCCTCACTGCCTGGCAGTGGTGGTCTATTTGGTTGCTATCCGTAATCGGTTTTCTGTTGGTATACAAATATAGTGGTCTGGCGGAGTTTCAGTCAGCGCGATTTGCCCGGCTCGGTGATTCAACATGGGAGATCGTTGCATCTCCCTTTAGGAAGCCTTCAGAATTCTTCGGGCTGCTCTTCCGTCCTCGCAATCTTCCATTCTTGGCCGTATGGTTTTTACCAGGGGTGATATCGCGAGGTTGGCGCGCACCTTGGGTGTGGCTCGCAATGGTGATGCCATTGTTGGTGCTCCTTGTTTGGGAACACCTCCCAGCTCAATCGATTGCCTTTCAGTACACAGTATGCCTTTTGCCCCTTTTGTTCCTCGGCTCCATGAGCGGATCAATCCATCGCGATGCAGTGGGTGCATCAATTGGTTCTGCGACGGCGGCAGCAATGTGCAGTTTGATGCTCACCCTATTCCTCGGACAGTTACCTTGGAGCCAAGAGACACTTTTGGATGTGCAAGCCAGAACGTATGGGACGGAGGATACTGCGTTGAGGAAAGCCGGTAGTGCCGACTCTCAGTGGGCTTTAGAAAAGATTGCCGAACTTCGAAAGACGCCCGAGTTGCGGGTCCTCGCGACGGGGCGAGTTGCAATGCATTTCGTCGGGAGCAGAGATGTGGAAACGGTTGGTCAATACTGGCAAAGGCGAGCCGACCTAGCTCGCCATCATTCGGCTTTGCGAGACCCGCTTTTAGCGTACGATGTCGTCTTTTTGGACACCAAAGAGGAGTTTCAGCAGTCTCGCGAAAACGTCCAAAACTTGCGACGGGAGCTGGCGAAATGGGAGTTTGTGGCGGCGGAATCGGAATATGGGTTCGAAATTTATCGTCCTAAAAAAGGACCTTGATCGGGTTGAAAGTGACGGCCAGCTCTCTCGATCCCACGGTTTTCCAGCCCATTTGCTCTGGAAATCGCTTGAAACCAGCCGTCCTTGAGGGGGTTTGGCTTGGTGAATGGTTTGGACCTTGGCTGGATCCGATCTATACTGGGGTGTCCTCTCGACTTCCGTATTTGCACCGAGGCGTTTCTTCGACGAGATCCATGATTCCATCACGCGCGTATCGATCCGGCTTCACTTTGGTGGAGTTGCTTGTAGTGATTGCCATTATCGGATTGCTGGTTGGATTGCTACTGCCGGCCGTGCAAGCAGCGAGAGAGGCTGCGCGAGCAATGCAATGTAAAAACAATTTGCATCAGATCTCGCTGGCGGTCGAGATGTTTCACGACACTCGAAAATCGTACCCGCCCGCTAGGTATCAGCCCCGCCCTGGAGATCCAGAGGCCTTGAACTGCGGTGGCAAAGAGACGACTTGGCTTGTTCGAATCATGCCCTACATGGAGGCTGGAAATTTAGAGCGAGAATGGGATTACTCGCAACCTTACGCTAGCCACGCAGAAAACACACGAACCACGACCTTGGCAACGTTCTGTTGCCCATCGAGACGGACCGCTGGGGATGCTATAGGCTCTGGGCTAATCGTAGGGGGCGGGACACGATGGGTACGTATTCCGTGCGGATGTTGGATCCCTATCGGTGGAGAAGATGCGAATCTGGCTGGGGCCGTTGGTGATTATGGTGGCAACCATGGAGACCTTTCGCCTGGAAACAGCGGATTGCCAACCGACTTCCTTTATGGCGGGAACGGAACTGGAATCATCATCTCGGCCCGAGCACGATGCTTTGATGGAAAACCGAGGACTTTCGAGGATCGAGTTACCCAAGCGATGGTGACGGACGGATTGAGCAATACGATTCTTGCGGGCGAGATGCACGTTCCCTTGGGCCGACTAAAACAGTCGCCCTATGACGCGTTTATCTTCAACGGTGACCACGTGTTCAATACCGGCCGGCTCGGTGGCCCGACCATGCCGATTGCAACCAATCTGAAAGGCGAGTCTGACGATCTCGTGCGATGGGGAAGCTGGCATGCTGGCGTTTGTAATTTCGCGTTCGCTGATGGTAGTGTTCGATCGATCAATAAAACGATTGACACAGATACGCTCGGAATGCTCTCCAATCGAAAAGATGGTCAAGCGAGCAACTATGTCGATTGATCGCCAGGCGTTTCCCATGGATGGCCGATTCCTACTCGTTCTCGTTGCGGCGATCCTCAGCATCGGTGCAGCAGGTTGCAATCGGGGGCCGAAGATTGTCCCTGCTCGCGGCATCGTCGTGTTTGAAGACGGCACGCCTGTCAAAGTAGGAACCGTGGAGACCAAGCATACCGAATTGGAAGGCGTGCAAGCTCGCGGTTCTATTCAAGAGGATGGGACATTCGTATTGGGCACCTTTAGCGAAGTGGATGGAGCGGCTGTGGGAAAGCATCGCTGCGTCGTCGTTCAATTCGTGATGGTGGAGGATGTACCCGGTTTCAAACCGAGCACACAAGGAGTCGTCAATTCTGTCCACGCCAGCTATGCTACCTCTGGACTGGCGATCGATATTCCCGAGGACGGGACGTCGGAGTTGAAGCTAGTTGTCCGCGGGATTCCATCGAGGGGGGGCAAGCGGGGGCACGGCGAGCATCAGGAACTGCCCGAGGGGGCCGTTCCCGAAACGCCCTAAGGGGTCTTTCTTCCTTTTCAATACTTTCTGAGACATAGCATGAGGCGAGGTCCAATGGATCGAACATCGGGGAGGCTTGAGCCCCTCGATTGGGAGTGGGACAGTGAGGCAGAGATTCCTGCTGAGGTTTCATCCATGCTGCTGGAGGCGGATGCAATGCTGCAGCGATATTGGGATCAGTGGCACCGGAAGCCGATTGAGCAGTACGTCGCTTGCGATTTCCGCGATGTTTGGCGAGCACTCTCGTCGGTAACCGAACAAAAGCTTGCTACCGGCAATACGTTCCTGGAATGGGGGTGTGGTTTTGGAGTCGTAACGGCTCTTGCGTCTTATCTAGGTTGGGAAGCGGTCGGAATCGAAGCGGAGCCGTTCTTAGTTGAACAGGCGATGGGATTTCTTCGAAAGACGAAGATGAAGGCGGAGATCGTTTGCGGGAACTTTTTGCCCCGTGGTGCCGAGCGATTGGCCGGGCATCAAGCCAACCACGCGTCGCTATTTCACCAAGTTCCATCGGCCTATGAGCATATCGACTTACAATGCGATGACTTTGCATTAGTATTTGCTTATCCCTGGCCTGGGGAGCACCGATATCTGCAAGAGGTTTTCCGAGAGTATGCGGGGGATCAAGCTTTGTTGCTGATGTTCCTTGGCCCCTACGAGATTGAACTCTTTCGGAAACACAAATCCTAAGAATCCATGAAGCTCAAGAGTCAGCCGGACGACTTCCAAGTCGAGGAGCTAACCTCCGTTCGTCCTTCGCGAGGTCCCTTCGCCTTTTATCGACTGGAAAAACGAGGGATCGGGACACCGGAGGCGGTGAGCGCTATTCTTCGAGATTGGAATCTCCCTCGCAATAGCCTCAGTTATGGCGGGCTTAAAGATCGTCATGCAGTCACCTCGCAATACTTGAGCATTCACAAGGGCCCCAGCCTGAGTCATGAGGATCGATCGTATCGGCTTCAATATCTGGGACAGATACCTCACCCTTATCATGCTAGAGATATTCAAGCCAATCGATTCCAGATTTGTCTTCGGAATCTAAGCCCGGAAGAAAATAAAGCGATCGAGAGGCGTTGTGAGAGTGTCGGTAGCGTCGGAGTCGTCAACTATTTTGATGACCAAAGATTTGGCTCGATCGGTTATTCGGGCGATCTCATCGGTGCATCGTGGTGCAAAGGAGACTATGAGAGAACGTTGTTTCTCGCGATGGCGGAGGAGAATCCGCACGATCGGGGGCGAGAGCGAGAGCAAAAGGAGTTGATGCGGAAGCATTGGGGGGAGTGGATCCATCTGAAACAAGTGCTTGATCGCTCCCACCGAAGAAGCGTGGTGACTTATCTGTGCGATCATCCGACCGACTTCAAGCGAGCGGTCGCATTGATTCGCCAAGACATGCGAAGCATCTATCTGGCCGCTTTTCAAAGTTGGGTTTGGAATCGTTGGTTATCCGCATTGATCGACGAGTCGTTGGCCAGCGATTCCCGCATTTCGATTCCTTCGAAGTGCGGCCCCCTCTCGATTCCTTGCGTGGCAGGCCCGTCCGGATCCATACCAAGCTCCGTCCGAGAATTGCAACGGATGGAACTACCGTTGCCATCCGCGAGACAAAAGGATTGGGATCCAGCGACCTTACCGAGCTTGGACAAGATTCTCGCGGAGCTTGGGATGGAAAGGCGAGAGATGCGATTAAAGTATCCGCGAGACACATTCTTTTCCAAAGGGACGCGGCAAGCTTGGTTGAGGCCCGTTGGTTTTCAATCCAAATGGGAGAACGACGAACTCAACAATCGAAAGCTGGCCGTTCGCTTAGCATTTGAGTTACCGAAGGGTTGCTATGCCACTATGGTGGTACGGGCGATCGCTACCGATCAAATGTCGGTACCCGACTGGGACGAGAGTGAAAACGACAGCGAAGAGGAGTCACCGAACGGTGTTTCTCAAGAAATGAGCCCCGAGGAAGTGAATTCGGAATCGGAGCCTTCGGATCATTCTTAGGCATTTAAGTCCGCGTGTTCATGAACCCTAACGAAATCATTTGACAGAAAAGCACATGACCGAAACGTCAGCCACTCAGCCAGTCACCGACCAGCTCGAAAAGAAAACGACACTTGTTGTGAATGTCTTGTCCGTCGTTATCCCATTGGTCGTCGCGTTGCTGCTGGGGATTCGCACGAAAGTCGATTTAGGGGACTGGACGAAGGTACTGCCACATTGCATCGGCGCGATCAACACATTGACTTCGATTTGCCTGGTGGCTGGTTTAGTCGCACAGAAAGTTGGCAAGGTTGGGATCCACCGGGCGATGATGACAACCGCATTTTCGCTTGGAGCAGTCTTTTTGGTTTGCTATGTGACCTATCATTTGTCCAACGAATCGACTCGCTACGGTGGCGAAGGTGTTTGGAGGACGATTTATTATTCCGTGTTGATTTCCCACATCCTTTTATCGCTCGTCGTTTTGCCGCTCGTGCTGCGAGCGTTTCTATTCGCGATCACGAATCAGATTGCGAGACACCGAAAAGTGGCAAAATGGGCATTTCCGATTTGGTTGTATGTGTCGGTAACCGGGGTCTTGGCTTACCTCATGATTTCCCCCTACTACGCCAAGTGACCGGTGAGACCTCTCTTTGTCACTTGTTAGGCTCTTACCTCCACAAGCTTCGTCTCACAACGATCGAATAGAAAGCCAATTCTCTGAACATGGCTCGGATTTGCAGCTCTAAGCTTTCGAAGGTCGTCGAGCAGCTGCAAAGATTGAACGGGTGCGTCCTGATACATGGCCGTCAATGCGCATCCAATTATTTCCTCATCCTCGATGGAAAGTATCCTACGCATGATCGCGAGAAATTGATTCCCGAAACGACTTGTCAAGTCCTTCTCAAACGCAATAGCAACTAACCGACTGTAGCCACGCACACCGCCCTCGATTGTTTTTCGCCAAAATAGTTCGCTTACATCTGGAGCGTCAAGTAATGACGTAAAAGCAGCCTCTAGAGCCTCAATTGCGATATCTATCTTGTTTTCATCTGCAAACCCTGCAACGGCCATGATTGCAGTGGACTTTTGTCTTAGTGTCCCGGTTTTCAGCAAGTCCAAATAGTGTGAGTAGTCGCGGGTCATGAATATTTCCTTTTTAGGAAAGTCTGTTTTCAGAATCTGGCTTAGCTCGATAATTGACATCCTCTCGGGTCCTCGGTGATGGCCATCTTGGCAGATGGCCGAGTTGTAGCCAAGCGGGAATATCAAAGCGCCGAGAGCAAAAGCGACGGCGTTGGTACAACTGTGTGGGAGGTGTCAACTAGCAAGTACACATGCTTGCACTCCTGTATGCTATCAGCGAGAACCGTGCGGACACGATGATCGGCTACTTGCGTGCACCGCTCTGTTCTGCGCCGTTACCAATTCGTTCAAGTTCAAGAACGTAGTGCGCGTTGCCATTGTCATCCGACCAAGCATCGGTTTCTGCCACCGGTAAAAACGAGATTTGCGAATTGTCACGAGTCTTCATGGTACGTTTTTGTGAATCGATAGTCGTCAACCACGGGGTAGTTTCAAGCTCGATTCCTCGAACACGAAAGGCATATCGTAATTCGGGGATTCCATGGATCGAAGCCAAACTGTTCTTTGATTCGCAAATTCGGTACGGATGGAATTGCAAAGTGATGTTAAGGGCGTCGCCGATTCGAAAGTCAGGGTAGTTGGCGTCCTGATTGATCCATGAGCTGACGCCAATATGTAGTGAGTCCATCGTGGATTCTGACTTTAGGGACAAAACGGCGAACTCGACCAATCTCGATCGGCTGACGTTTCAAAAATCAAAGGGACTGATCTAGGGCTCCGTGTCCAGTGGTTTGTTCTCTCGATGGTTTCTTGTACTGCTTAGAGGCAGCCAACCGAGAACCAGTTTACCCAACAGATGTTGACATGGAAGTACTACCAATAGGACAGCGAAGGCTAGTGGCAATGAATGAAGGCCATGCAACCCCGCGGCTCCCGCTCTAACCGCGAGTACTAGGGAAATGAGGAGAGTCGCTGATAATGGCGTGAATTGTGACACTCGGCAATAGTGCATCCACATCCCGATTGGGAAACATCCGAGCATCAATCCAACCGAGTAGGCAATCGGTTCGAGGAACGACGATGATTGATGAAAGAAATCAGCAATTCCGCAACCAACAAGCAAGAGTATCAATGCAACAACTGTGTCAGCAATCCATTGGAATGGATTCTCCTCGCCGACCCGAACGGGGAAAGGTAATCGATACCAGTCGCGAAAGCGTGCAAGTACGTCTCGATCCTCGTTCGGTGCGATGGGCGGCTCGTACGGGTTGGGTGCTATTTTCATTTGAGAGTTCATGGGCGAAGGCGAATCGTCATCTTCAGACAACCCAAGCGATACACCCAAGTCCCTGATCGGCGATATATTTGATCCATAGTTTGTTTGGCTGCGATCCAAACGAGGCATTCGAAGCCCTCGAGCGGCCATCTTAAATTGAACTGAGTCAACGGCTCAGGATCGGGAATCGTCATCTTCGCCATCAAAAACAAAGTCGCCAATGGATGCTACAGAATTGCAACCCAAGTTTGAGAAAGCGTTCGAGAAGGTCCGTCGGCCTGGAGCATTCACAAATTGCCATTGCGACGAATGCGCTGCATTTGACGCGTTGCTTCAGACTCGCAATTACCACACCATCACGGAAGCCGACATTGGCATGTCGCTCTGCCTGATGTCTCCCGAAGGCCTTGCGTATTGGACTCCAGCATTAGTTCGCCTTTGCTTAACGCGAGGTGGTGACAATGCTTGGGAAGCGTGTAATCACTTCATCAATTCCGTACTAGGACTACCTCTACCACGCAGTTCATTCCCAATCCAACATCCGAAATTTGGTTCTCTCAATCCAGAACAAACGGCTCTGATATTGGAATTCCTCCTTCACATTGAAGAGACTTGGTATACGAGCGAACATAAAGAAACTCCGCGGGAACTGGCCCGGGCGATTCGGAATTGGTCGCGTTTTGCAGGAGTGCAAGTAAGCGCACAAAAATAGGTTCATCCGCGATTACCGTGGGTAGGGAACGAGTCCGTCA
>JALOQZ010000140.1 GCA_025459245.1 Pirellula sp. | reverse complement strand
CACGGACTAGCTATATTGGCGATTATGCGGGTGTAACTCAGTGGCTAGAGTGTTAGCTTCCCAAGCTGAAAGTCGAGGGTTCGAATCCCTTCACCCGCTTTGAGTCGATTTTCTCTTTGATTTTCCACGCTGGACGCCGTTTTAGGTGTACCAGAGTTTTCGGCTTGTTCAACGCTTCGCGATGAGCAAGCCTCTGTTTGTTTTAAGTCTTACAGCCAAACCAGCCTTGATGGGCTTGGTAACTTGGCGTGTTACGCCAGGCATCGATGTTCATGGCCTTCAGCCAACAGAACTCGTGTGATCACCGTCAGCGAACATTGGCCTTTCAATCTGGAATATCGGAGACCGCGAGACAAATCGGTGTGCCTCGATCCACGATCCATGGCTGGACGAAGGCTCGACCTCGACCGGTCGTGACACTGACAGCAGTTGGTGATTATGTCGAGAGCCTCGAAAGGCGGTTATGTTCTGTATGCAGAAGTCATGGAAGCTTGTAGCCGGTGATGGAGCGCAAGCGACATCACCGGTGTGTCTTCCTCTGCAACCAACCCGTGGTGGCGCAGGGCTTACCCCGGGCTAATAGCTAAAGTCCTTTCAGGACAAATCGTTTAACAGTCAGCCGGCAGGCATACACGCACCGCCGAAGGCGGAGTCAAGAAGTCGTTCCCAATTTTTGCTTCTCAAGCTCAGACACCCGACGATATGGTCTTTGGGACCGGAGCGGATGTCGGGATCGACCTCCAATAGAAGCAAGCAAAAACGAAGCCGCGGCAGCTTGCGTCCCTTCATCTTGGTCGAATGCATCGCAGACAAAAAATCTGGCTCCCTTCGCCCCCGGCTTGGGGGAGAAGGGCTGGGGATGAGGGGGAGTAGGTGCAATGTCGTACGCTTGGATCGATACTATGTACTGGAAGGAAAGCGATCCGGTGTCTTCCTCAAGCTACGGTGTATCGCAACGTTGAGTTGAGCCCATCCCATTCACCACGTCTTCTTTCGTCCCTACCGGGACTAGGGCGATGATGATACGCATACCCAGCCTTGAAAGGCTGGGCTATTGTCTGCCGTCCCTACCGGGACTAAGAGTACAGCGTCTTTGACGCAGTATTCGAAGGAACCGACCACGCTCGATCAATTGATCCGATCGAAAGCTCGCTTAGAGAGCCTTGCACTGAAGCAAGGGTCGCGTGTCAATTGGAGGTGGGCACTGGCCGGAGCGGTAGCGAACGCCATCCTAACCCGTGGCGTTAGCGAGGGACAGACCGCCACGATGTTAGCCACAGAGAAGCGGAACTCGACGCTCTCAAGAAGACGCCCCCTCGCTCACGCGTCGGATTGGGAGAGATTAGAACAGATGAACTACTTCGTTCTCAATCCATCACGTTTAAATTGCACGCTTCATCCCAACTTCGGTCATTCGCCTGCATCGGCGGAGCTGTTTACCGATTTGATTAGCTCTTATTGGTGAACGGTAGTCAAAACTAATCGCATCGACTCACTCGAACCGCTAATACTGATGAAGCGAAGAAGCTCCAATTCCTCGGTTCCGGTGTCACCGTTTGGAAGGTAGATGGGTGTAAAACGATTTCCATCCAAGAACTTAGTATATGCGTTGGTTATGGTGTGCCTCGTGGAAATGCTTCCTCCCCCTAAATGCACTTCGGCATCGGACGATGAAAAGGATACGCAAGCTGGGGTGTAATTCGAGCGTCGAAATGCGAATACACCGTTGTCGAACCCTCGAAGAAAAACATCGTCCCTCAATGAATCAACAACACTCGTATTCTGCAGAACCTCTACACGAAGAGTGGCGATTGTGTGTCTCGGTAGTTTCAGGTTCCAAATCCAACAATCACCAACCCTCTGAATGTACTTTGCTGACAATCGGTCATCACCGCAATCGGGAGGTAAAAGGCCAGATGTTTCTTTCACAAGTTCCGTGCGAA
Organism: Pirellula sp.; assembly: GCA_025459245.1. Taxonomy (GTDB): domain Bacteria; phylum Planctomycetota; class Planctomycetia; order Pirellulales; family Pirellulaceae; genus JBKCUI01. Next base: position 8,291 of record JALOQZ010000140.1, on the reverse strand, counting down.
GTGACGACTCACGATGAACGGCTAACCAGCCAGCCAGGACAGTTGAAATCAATGCTGTAACCAAGAGCATTGTGCTCAACGAAAACCTGGTCCTCGCTTGATCCCGCAACATTCGGTCCATAGACTAACCTTACATTCTAGTACCGGGTACGAAACTCGAAGAAGTGGTTATGCCCGCGATGCTTTGCTGCTAGATTCCTTGGTAGTGCCAAGTGGCACTCGTGGCTTCATAAGGGGACAAGCCAACGCTGGCGTGGATGAAGTGGACTTCAAAGCGACGCCAAGAAGACATAGAAGCTTCGGTGCAACCGAATGTTGTAATTGGCTCCCCCGTTCGGGGTGCGGGGAGCAGAGCTCGCGGGCAGGTTCAGTATTGGCGTATTGGGTATGCATCAAAGCTATTGTAACGGACGACAATGCCTCCCGCAGCGTTTCGAATCGAGGATTTTTTCTCGTTGGTTTCAATCGCCGAGCGAGCAAATAAGCACAGGCTTCCTTCGCCCCCGGAATCGGGGGAGAAGAGCTGGGGGTGAGGGGGTAACATGCGCAACGTCATGAGCTTGATTCGATTCGCTGTACTTTAAGAAAAGCGATCGTGTGTCTTCCTCACGCTTCGGTGCATTCCAGGGTTGTGCCCCTCTATTTAGCCGCGTTTTCTTTCGTCCCTACCGGGACTGGGATGATGATTACATGCATACCCAGCCTTGAAAGGCTGGGCTATTGCCTGCCGTCCCTACCGGGACTTAAAAAAACTGTGTCTTTGAGGCAATATTCGAAGTCACCCACAAGGCTTGATCAGTTGATCCGATCGCAGGCTCGTCTTAATTGTCTTGCACCTTAGCAATCGTTGCTTGCCAACAGGACGGCGAGGGAAGCGGTAGCGGTATCGGGCGGTAACCCAAACCGCGTTGCTACCAGCAGCGATCTGTGTTTTCTGGAAATCTCCGACCTAGCCCACAACTACATCGACTACAATCGCGATGCGATTAATGGCCCTGGAAACATCGCAGTTTAGCCAGTGTATTTTCCTAACACGGCCAAATTGCCACATCCACTACCGCATCAACCGTGAGTGAATACGCAATCAGAATCCTGGTAATCGGAAAACAACCTTCGATTGCCATTCGCATCGTAAAACTCTCTCCATCAGTTGGACTCAGTTTTGATCTAGTACAATGACCGTCTTGACGATCTCTACGGGAGGAATTCATCATCAAAGATGACCATTTGAGCACGGGCGTCTCCGTCAACTGCTCCGTAGATGATACTCATCTCATGAAACAAATAGATGCGCCAGGTGTCCTGCAACAGAACCGAAGACTCATCCATTGCCACTTGGGGATTTCTCCCGATTACTTCTCGTAAAATCTCTTCTCTAGTTTTCCCGATCACCAAGTAAGACACATTCGCTTTGAACTTTAAGACATCAGAACGAAAAACCTGATACTGATAAGTAGCAATGCAAGGCAGCGCGACAAGGGACATCACGCAGAACATCTTTCCTAGACTGAATTGCCGATATACACCGTTCATTTTGCACAATGCTCGCACAGGAATAAATGGTCCATCCGGCATCACTGTCGGTAGGGATCGAGTCCCGTACAGTGGAACAATATGGAATTTTTGAAGTTCTGGAAGTTTCGATAAACACCCGTTCTTCGTTTGATGGATCTGTTCCTAATGTTGATCACTTCGGCGACAGCATTCGTGAATCCAAGCGTACATTAGGGTACAAGGCTGTTCTATGTCGCATCCCGGAAAACTTGATGGCTGCTCTTGCTTTTCATTTTTCTGCCTCCCATTTTTCTGCCCTCGCTTGCCACTGCAGGAATAAGAAGACGGATTGGCAAAAAAATGAGGGGCAAAAAGATAGTAGACATCTTTGGATTCACCCACCTTCGACTCCCAATCTCTTCTTTGCGACTTAGCGCCTTTGCGAGAGTGCTTGGTCGACGTTATGTAGGTAAGCCGGTTCGGCATGCGTTGCAATTTCAGAATCCTTCATCAGAAGAATGCTATTGTCTAGAGAGGCCAAACAGAATGGTACTATTCAAGTTCCTTCGAGGTCGCCGCTAACTCTCCAAGTCCCAGCCTCTGAGCTTCGCCAATATATCCGCCACGAAACTCCTTTTGACCAGAATGAAGATCCGCCCCCCAAGCCACAAGCTGCTTAGCACAATCTATTTGGTTGTACGAGATTGCATAGCCTAGCGCTGTTTCGCCATGATGATTCCTCTCGTTTACGTCGATGCCATTCTCAAATGCGAGCCTCAATAAACTCTGATCGCCGGTGAACGCAGCGTGCATTAGCAAATTGTTTCCATCGTGCCATGAAGTACGAACACCCAAATTGATCAGACGCTGCAAAAACCCTCGGTTGAATGCGTGGGCAAATAGCAACAGCGAGTTGAATTCCTGAACCTTTAATCGAGGATGCTTCTTCAAAAGGGATCGTAACTTTCGAAAATTTTGCTTCCGAATGTATGTCTCTGCCTTCATCTGAATTCTTGACATAATGTCTATCCAATTCGCGTCAAAAACGCCATGCACGCTGCGCGAGACCTTACCTAGTTGTTGTCGGCCTTTTGTACGACCATAGTTTCGGAGGTTTCTTGTAGGCGTTGATGCGAGACTAGGATCGCTTGGGTTGAATCGGACGTCGCGATTAGGTGGTGCTGAAAGGATTGTCGCATCAAACGGATTCGTTTTGACAATGCGAACCGATCCAAAACTTGTCCCTCATTCTCGTCTCGCGTCGGAATGGATGCTTTGCATCGCTTCCGCGAACGCGTATCCCAACTTGAGTTGCCCCTTTGCGTCGTAGTGAACCGTGTCGGATTCCAGCGAGAAGCCATCGGTCGATACCATCGCACCATTCGTCATCGATTCTGGTTTGCCCGATTTTCTATCGCAACCCGCCATCTTAGCTCGTATTTCAGTGCGATGGGTAAACCTATCAAGCGGTGGCTCGTGAGGAAGCACTTGTCCAAACACGATCGGCAAGTCTTCGGGTAATTCCAAATCCTCAGCCAGCCGCTTGCGCAAGCGACTTAAGCTAGTGGCATAGGCGTTTGCCGAAGTATCCCTTTTCGAATCTTGTTCGCCTTGCATCCAAACGAATCCTCGAACGTTGGGAGTCATTCCAGCCTCTACGAGATTGCTTATCGCTTGACGAAACGTAGAGCGCATCTCGATATAAAGCGTTCCGGTATTCCTATCATTCATGTGCTCACCCGGATAGAAATTCCTCCGCCCTGGCAGAGGCTCCCCACCAACCCAACGGTTTCCGTCCCAACCATGATGCAACGGCATGCCGCTGGCGTAGTACTTTGCCAAGTACACAGGTCGCTCGGGTGCAGCCATTCGCAATGCAAATCCGATCTCTGGTCCGAACTCAGTCACCCTTGCGGATGTCTTTGTCTTTCCTAGAACAAGCGGTTCGAATTGACGGTTGCTCCAAAAGTAAGCGAAGGGGATCTCTTTAGGTACGCCTGCAGGTAGATCTTTGATCTTCCCGACTCCTTGCATATTGGATTGACCACCCAGCAAATAAACGTCGACCGTCTTGCTCGATACGGCTACAGGTTGCTGCGACCAGGCGGCAGCTGACGAAAAAACAAGTCCGGCAACGATCGCGGCGAAGATGCGAATCATTTGTTGATGTTCACTTTCGAATGTGTGAGCAATTCAGAATCCTTTGCAACCCATGATATCAATTGCATCGCACTATACTCCAAGCTTGTACAAGGATGGGTCGGGCGAGCAATAAATGCGGGGTATCGTCAAGCTCGAGTCCTAACGGCTTGCCCATCGTGTTCGTTTCGATTGTGCAAGCTGCCTGGGAAAGCTCCCACGGGGGGTGATCGATCTCGCCGCGGAAAAGCCCGCCGCGATTATTTCCGCAATACAAACAGTAGCGAGCAGTTAGCCAATGCTCTAGCGTTCCTGGTTCCGCTCGAAATGGCTCCCCCGTCTGCCAATAGGTAGCATCGAAATCCGCTCCCGGCTCCCCACGATGCGTGCGATGACTTTGATATCGAGTCTTCTTTGCCTCGACACTCGACATCGACATCGAGGCATCCATGTAGGGAAGATGATAGGTTGCTCTAGCCACGCGCACTGCAAGTCGGCTAGCAGCATCGAGCGAGAAGAACCATACACCCGGTTTACCGTCCCGCGTGACATAAGTTCGAACGTTCAGTTCAAGAAAGCGACTCACTCCTGGAATGGAAGGGATGCACCGAGGAGCTACGCCTGACATAAGAAACGGCACGACACCAATCCATGCCGCCCCATCTCGCGTATCCAGTTCCATCCCTATCGGTAAATGGGGACGCAAAAGCTCTGGTTCCACAGGCCAGTGAGCAAAGAGCAAGTCAGACCAAGTCATCCGCATGATCCATGGACTTTTGGGGAGATCCCAAGTTCGATCGGTTGCACTATCCGCTGATCCCATTACACGAGAACGCGCTCGGCTACGGGGACGAGTTATCCAATCTTCCAACATGGTCTTACCTAATTCTGTTGAGTGCTTTATCCCCAGAAGCCCTGCAATTGCTCGTCCCCCTTCACGCCAAGCGGAAATTTCTCGCTGTAGGCGTGGGATGAGATACCTGCATACTGCCTCAGTACTTCGTGAATATGCTCAGGTCGAACGCGAATTCCTTTCTCTCTGTTGGCCAACAACGTCTTGGGATCCAGTGGAATCGCAAACTGCCCATCATCGGTCTCTCCCAAGACTCGGTTACCTTTCATCCCTGGGCCGATAAACAATATCGAACCGATCGACCAATGATCCTTGCCGTTCCCTTTGTTGTAAGTAGGCGTGCGTCCCATCTCGCTCTGAGCGATGACAACAAGCTTTTCTCGAATCTGCAACTCTTCTGCTCGGCGAAGCACATACGCGATCCCCTCCAGAAATTCGGGAATGAGCTTCATCTGATCTTCGTCGTTGTTTGCATGACTGTCGAATTGCCCGATCGACAAGTTAGCGGAAACGCATACTCCGGCTTTAAACGATGATAAGGCAATCTCCGCCTGCTGCGCCAGCCTCTGCTTGGGCACGTCTTTGGGAATGTGCGGTGTCACGCGAGCGAGGGCCTTCGAGTTCACTTGAGCAGCATAAAGCATATTCTCAGCCCTCTTCTCTCGCGGCAGGGCGGGAAGAGCATCGCGGGAATGGTGCTGGTCCGACAATGCCAATTCGATTCGATCCAGGGCGAAATCGGAATGATAGGGAGAACGTATATTGCCATCGATCGCGTCTGCGTTAGCAATTCTCTGAAGCGACGGAAGATACGGAACACGGGACATCGCGACTAGATTGCCGGTAGCCGAATAGTTGCCGAAGGTGAGAAACGAAAGTGGACAGGCGGGGCCTTGGCAAGCCGCTACGAGCGCAGCGAAGGTGGGATAAGCCAAGCTGTCCAATTTCCCCGTTGCCATATAACGCGAGCAAGGTGAGTGATTGTTGACCGAATAGTCCAATCCATTAAAGACCAGCAACTCCTTTCCAAATTCTGCATAAAACTCTTCGTTGCTAACCCCTCCCTTTTTATGCTTGGCAGTGGGAGCAAATCGATGCTCCCCTTGTGTGAGAATATCCCCTTTCGAATAGAGCTTATTGATTCCATCAACTCCCTTTGGGTCCATCAAATAGGTGGTATCCCAGCCGCCGGACGCGTTGAATACCATGTAGTAGGGGCCTTCATAAGGAGGCAACTCCCCCTTCTGCTCAGCTTGAGCAAAATGTGGAAACGAAATCGGCGCAGCCAATCCCAAGCCGGACATCGCACACCACTTGAGAAAATCTCGACGCATGAACAAGCCCCCTTACTCGTATAAGAATTCTCGCCGCCGGAGCAAGTATGTGACCACAGCACGCCAAGCGCGAACGGTGTAGTGCGGATCTGGTACGGGCTTCTCTAACCCTTGCCTACAACTCCATATTTCTTGCGGTTCTACAGAACTTTGCTTCTTGGCGTCTTCCATGATTCCAGAGAACAACGCAAACGTGCGATCCACTTCCGGTGAATCAATTTGGTCGTATTGCCCTAGAATCCTTTCGTGGAGATGAACGATCGCAAGTCGAATTCGACGATCCAAGTCCTCGGAAATGCCAGGGGTAACATCAGGCTCGATTGTCGGGAATAGAACCCTCTCCGACGCAGACCGACTGAAATCCAAGGCAACATTTCGGCAAGCAACATCATTTGCGAGCGTCCTTTGAATCGCCCCCATCGCACCGCTGGGATCCGTCGCTCGTTCCGTTACCTCTTTGGAATCGATACCCCCGTAGAGCATGGCCGTCTGCTCGTTGAGCCGCCCCCAATGCTTTCCAAACACTGCTTTAATCTTGCGTTCAACTTGCTCCGGTGAGAGTAAACGGACAACGCCGACGTCCTCCAATTCCGTCAATCTCTCGGGCGATATCTCCGATGCTTTAACACCGTCCGCGCGATAGAAATCAGACACGACCCAATCTTTAATAAGCTGCTTGAAGCTGAATCCTGAGTCGATAAACTTCGCCGCGATGGCTTGAACCACCTTGCGTTGCACTTGATAAGCACGACGACGGGAGGCAAACATCGGGTCGTCAATATCCTTGGGTGGTTGCAGTAGTCGTCGACCCGTTAATACGTAATACGCGTGTTCCGACATGGCGATTGCGAAACGCGGGTCTTTAGCGGTTTTTTCACCGAGCCAAGCCAATGCTCGCCATCGTTCATCTGATGGTAGCCCTTCCCCTTCAAATCCAGCACCGAACATGTCGGTGAACCATCCATCTTTTCTCCGACCATAGATGGCAAAGTTCGCATCGAACCGCCAATAGTCTTGAAACAACCCAGCGACGGGATCCAGAGTCTTATGGCAAACGACGCATTCCGCGGCTTGCATCGTCGGGACTTCGAACTTCGCCGTGACGGCTGCCGCGTCCGATCCTCGCGCAGCAAGCTCCAGTACATCAACTCCCAGGAAGTGTTGATAAAACATGCGAGCTCGGAGCCGATTTCGATTCGTTTCCGTTGTAGGATACCGACTCAGATATTGAAACGTGCTCAGTATGCCCGCGTGAGGATAAAAGCCAGACGCGGATTCTTGATTCTCGGACTTATTACGTCCGACCAAAGCTTTGAGTTTGACCGGTATGTACTCGAAAGGATCGTCGGGATCGGCAAACCGTTCCTTGACTTCATCATAGATTCCGTACCCCCTCGCCGAGTACGGGGAAACCATGATGTAGTCTGCCGTCACGATTTCTGTGAATGGTCGATCATGACGAATGATATGTTCGATGAGCTTCATCGGTTCGCCTAGCAGTGCCGCGCGGTATTCATTCGCCAACTTGTAGCCAGCTTGCTGCCGTTCCTTCGCGTCCTCGATATGACTAAGGTCATGCTTCTGATACCAAAGTCGCGACTTCTCAAAGTGTTCGTACGACAGAACTGTTGAGTCGGCATTTCCATCGATACCTTCGGTCAAAAAGATGTCGTTAAATGCCTCTCGAATCCGTTCGTAAAACGCTTCCTCCTGCATGACACCGTCGAGAATCGAATGCATGGCGCCTAGACCTTGATCTTTTACTGCTGCGACCTCAGCCTCCGTTGGCAATCTACCAGCCAAGGAGAGAACGGCGCGTCTTAGCAGACGGCGATCATCCAGCATCTCCACTCCCTCGAAGAAGGGACGCTGCGGGTCCGTCTCGACCGTGTCGGTTAATGGTTGCGAGGTTGGATCCTTTACTCGGCGAACGAACTGTTCAAGAATTCGATAAGCGGTCGAATCCGGTTTGAGTACAACCTCTCCACCATGGGAAAGTCCACCAGTTACTTTGGCGAGCAGCATGGAGCCTTCGTCGGATTCCCAGTCGGCCGCTTGTTTCAAAAGTTCTCCGTTGCAGCGAAGCCAATCCTGACTTTCCTTCGGAGAAGCCTGCAGCAAATCACGAAAAACTAATCGTGTGTCTTTCGCATCTCCTACCATGTTGTGGCATTTTAAGCACTCGGCCTCAACGACTTTGGGCCAAACTTCCCTTTCGAAGTAGCGATCCAACCCACTTGATTGTTGGCTGGCAGGGCAAGGTCTCTCCTCTGCGTCGAGAAGGGGTAAGTCCGCGAACGTGGAAAGAAGGACTAACGAACCTAGGAGATAATGGCTCTTGCGAAGGTATGAAAGGTGCGCGGTCATTGAGAGTCACCGAGCCAGTTGAAGTCATACGACTTCGTTTTGGGGTGGGGAGTTGGAAGGGAGGGGACGCAACTGCGTCGGCTGTATGGTAGCTCACGCTAGTC
>JALOQZ010000415.1 GCA_025459245.1 Pirellula sp. | reverse complement strand
GCCGCTCGACAAATCCTCTGCCCCCGTGAACGTTTCACGACATCCCGACAACGATCGGAACCCAGTATTCTCACCCGACGGCAAAATTTTGGCGTTTACGGGACGTCGCTACGCTGAGGAGACAGACGTCTTCTATGTCTATCTGCAAGAAGAATTGGATGAGAAAACATCCCGTGATAGACGTCTTGAGAAAGCTTTGGAAGCGATGAAGAAGCGAAAGAGTGCAGATCCTAAGCCTTCGGAATCCAAGTCGGAGGATACGAAATCTGACGATGCAAAGACTGCCGCCGCTGAGACCAAAGGTCCGTCGAAACCGAAGGAGGAGGGAGTCTCCAAGGAGGTACGCATCGATTTCGACAAGATCCACGAGCGGGTACGTCGTATCAATCTACCAGACACTTCCGAGGGCAATTTGATCTTTTCACCCGCTTCGGTTGAGAACAAACCGGGGTGGTATAGCGTCGAGTTTCCAGACAAGCTTCAACCTAAGCTGATGAGCGCGACAACGCTTGCCAGCGCCCGATGGACGAAAGCTTCCAATGCGATTCTCGGTCACAATCGCGGAGTGCCTGCCAAACTTGATGGTGGCGAGCGATTGACCGACTACGCATTCACGGCTCGCCATCAACGCTCCCGCTCGGGACGACTCCGGGAAGGATTCAACGTCGCATGGCAAACCATGGGAGAGCTTTGGTATGACCCAGCGATGGGGAACAAGAATTGGGATGAGATCCGCCGCAAATATGAAAAAGCTGCAAGCCAAGCCTATGACGAATCGGGGTTGGCGGAGATTGTGGAACTAATGCTTGGCGAGCTCAATGGCTCTCACCTTGGGTTTACTCCTGGAACAGGAGTCGGGGAGCCCGGAGCGGATGCAGAACCAACCGAGCGATCCCCTATTGTGACGGTGCACCTAGGTGTTCGCTTTGAGGATGGCTTCAAGGGCCCTGGCCTCCGCGTTCGGGATGTCTTGCCAGGCGGTCCGGCGGACTTGGAAACGAGCAAACTCAAAGCGGGCGATGTGATCACCATGATCGATGGCCAGAAAGTGGATCCTTCCATGGATCTCACGCTCGTACTCAACGGCCTGGTTGATCGCGATATCGAATTGACGGTCGAGCGCAAGGGCGACAAGGAATCGGCCGAGACGCTTTCGATTCGACTCCGACCCACGACCTACCGGCAGGTTCGCTCTCTGTTGTACGATCAGTGGTTGGAACACAATCGCCAGATGGTCGACAAACTTTCGAACGGAAAGCTTGGATATTTGCACATTCGGGCTATGGATGCATCCAGTTTCCTCGAATTCGAGCGGCAGCTCTACAATGTAGGTTATGGACGCGATGGACTGGTAATCGATGTTCGCGACAACGGGGGTGGATCCACGACGGATCATTTGTTGACGGCACTGACACAGCCCAAGCATGCCATCACGATTCCTCGCAGTGGAGGTGAAGGTTATCCGCATGACCGCATGATCTACGCGACTTGGTCGAAACCAATTGTGGTCCTGTGCAATCAGAACAGCTACAGCAACGCTGAAATCTTTAGCCATGCCATCAAAGCATTGAAACGAGGTAAGGTGGTTGGGGTGCAAACCGCTGGAGGAGTGGTAAGCACGGGGGTTGCTCGGGTTACCGACGTGGGAGTCCTCCGAGCGCCGTTCCGCGGTTGGTTCTCGATCGAGACTGGCCTGGATATGGAACTGAACGGCGCCATGCCGGATATCGTCGTATGGCCTCAACCGGGCGAGTTGCCTGCTGGTGTCGACAAGCAACTGGAGAAGGGCGTTGAAGTTCTCCTCGAGGAAGTTGCTGCAGTGAAGCCACATCCGAAGCCTCGCTATGCTACCGAGGAGTTGAAGGACAAAAAGTGATGGTTATACAGCAGCTGATTCATCAAGCTCGCTAGTTCATTCACTGAGGAAAGCGTGGAATGGATTCTTGTGAAACGGTTCGATGCACCGAAGACAAGCTAACGCTACGCGATGGAGCGGTCATCCATCGCAGACTGTGGCAAGCGGAGTCGATGGAGTTGCGTCGAGAATTTCCGGGGAGCTTGCTGGTAGTGCATGGATTGGGCGAGCATAGCGGCCGGTACGATGCCTTGGCAAAACGTTGGGCGTCCGTCGGTTGGCAAGTGACCGCGTGGGACCATCGAGGCCATGGGTTGTCTAGTGGCAAGCGAGGGGTGATCGATAGCGAAGATCAGCTGTTGAATGACTTGGTTGAAGTGCTTCAGGCGACACTATTGCGAGCCGTTCCTGGTAAGGCGGTGTTGTTAGGGCATAGTCTCGGTGGGTTGCTTGTAGCAAGATTATTGGCTGAGGGAGTTCGCAACGCCGATTGTTCTGCGGGAGAGTTGGTTTCCCGAATTGATTCAGCCATTCTTTCGTCCCCTGCGTTCCAGATCCATTTGAGTTCCTTCGAACGTTTTCTGATAAGGACATTGGGGCGGGTTCACCCTCGATTTACTGTTTCCAATGGATTGAACACCGAATGGATTTGTTCGAGACCTGAGGTAGTCGAGGCGTATCGAAGGGATCCTAATGTCCATTCAAGGATTTGTGGTTACTTAGCAAGATTCATGCTATCGAGTGCGAAGGTTGTCCAAGAGATGGAGTCTCGATGGACAAAGAGGACATTGTGTCTTTATTCCAAACGGGATCGTTGTGTTGATCCGGCGGGAGCAGAGCGGTTCTGTGTGAATACGCCGCGTGGAGTCGTTGAGTCTTACGCTTCCGAGACACTCTTACACGAAGTCCTCAATGAAGAGGATGCCAAGATCGATCAGCATATTGAGCGCTGGCTCGCATTCCCCACTTGAAAAAATCAAAAAACCATTGATCATTTTAGTGTACGGGGCGTGGCTCAGCCTGGTAGAGCGCTGCGTTCGGGACGCAGAGGTCGCTGGTTCGAATCCAGTCGCCCCGATTGCCTTTGGCAATAGAGAGTAGAGGGGAGAAAGTAAATCAAATTCCATCCGTTGGGAGAGTACATGAAGCTGATCGTGCACTAAGAAGTTGATCAGAGCGCTCGTGTCGGTAACACGCATTTCATCGCGACGCCGGTCTACCGCGCAGGGATTTCTTTCGTCCCTGCCGGGACTTGGACTAGCATTTACTTTTGGCTACGCCAAGAAGTGTA
>JALOQZ010000414.1 GCA_025459245.1 Pirellula sp. | reverse complement strand
TTTTGTCATGGGATGCCAGCAAGCAGCAAGGTCGTTGGGACTGGATGACAACCCGATGGGCGTTCCATTTGGGAGCGACGCCAGCAAGCTGGGACGCATTGGAATCCCAACCATCATTTTTGGACCTGGATCGATCGACCAAGCGCACGCAGCCGTCGAGTATGTCGAACTATCCCAAGTCGAGAATGCATACCAGTTCTACCTCGAGGTCATGCGAAACCTTGGCCAAGTAAGTGCCTAGCCAAAAACCATCGGAAGCCGCGGCTCGCGCCAGTGCAGCTCATGGCGTTAGGATAGGCCCCAATACGCTCTAGCCGCCTCACTCCGGTGCACGCAGGTGTTTAAAACTACGATTCGGCAGTCGTGCGAACCGTCGGCTCGGTGTCCATATCGTCTTTCCGGATAATCAGATACGCGATGGCTTGTGAACACCAGAAAAAACTGACGCTAAACGAGGTGAGCAGGAGGGGCAGAACAATATGGAACACCCAAGTGGTTCCCCCATCAGACGGCCGAAGCGTTTGACCAGCCCCTGACTCCAACGCATTGGTAACAAGCTGATGCCCTGTGGTCATCAACATGGAAAAGACTCCGCCACCTCCGAAATGGATCAGTTCAAAGACCGCAACGAGCAGAATGAGCAGAACGGGCCTTTGAAAAACATAGGCGGCAGAACGAGAAACACCATCGAATGCATCCGCCTTTTTCTCGGTCACAATGGCTGCAAGCGCCAGTGGGAAACCGAGGATGGAGATGGCGCAAATCCAACCGATGGCAAGCGACAACAGGGAAAAGGGCAACATGAGAATTCCTGCGATCCAAGGCCCCGCTACCGGGATGTTGGCGATCCAACCGAGCCCCCACGGAAGAATCAGGAGCATCAAGGCAGCGGTGAATGGCATCGTGACGGCCCATACCATCGATTGCCATCGTTGCCGAATCATTCGAATCGTATCCTTCCAAGGAGCAGGGATACGGACACCTGCTTCGACGATCGCACGCCTCAAGATGCAACCGCCAACAAAGGACCAGACAATCGCAATGCCGAGAAGCATAGCGGCAGCATAGGCAGTGCCTCGTAGAGTGGGTGAGGCGATCCAAGTCGCCAAAGGCATTAAATAGCCAGACCAGACCTCAAGGTAGCTCATGCTAGGACGGAGCAAAAAGAAACCGTCCGTCGCCGATGGTTCTATTGACGGAAGTTTACCGATGATCCATTTGCTCCCTTCGATCTGTTCTGGGGCGAACAGAAACTGCGCAGTGTATGCGTACGCTTGCGTGGCCAATAGTCCGACCATGCAAAGGAGCAAATGCGATAACCGCCACGACATTGCGAGAGTCGCGACCAACGGTCGCCACCATGGCGCAGCTCGGTACCAGTCGATGCCGACGCTGGGGACGCGAATGTGTTCTGGGGAATTAGGGTCGTTGGCCTGAGATGTCGAATTCATGGTGGGGTTCCGTCCGGTTTCTTAGAACAGATTCTAGCGAATCAATCGAATCGCCACTCGCGCGGAGCGGCTGGCGGAGCAGGTGCCTCATCCTCTTGATCCTCCGGCTCTGAGCTCCCGTGTGGGATTCCGATGTCTTCCGACATCCAGCGATGCAAATCCGCCAGTTTGCAGCGTTCCGAGCAAAAGGGCATTGCTGCAGATTGTGGGTCTGCCGGAAACGGCTTGTTGCACGTGGGGCATCGAACAGTCGCATTGCGTGTATTCATAACTGTAGAGAATACCCGAATTTCCGATTCCTCCAAACTCCCGATCAATCTTTGATTCGGCGGAATTGAAGTTCATGAAACCAAAGATCGTCGTTGGGAACATCCAGCTTCAACTCGACGAAGTCCCCTGATGCGTCCGGGAGGAAGAGAATTGAACCGTCGTCATACCAAGCGAACTTCTTCCGCCAACGGATTCGGAACGTATCGAAGTGGATCGGTTCCAAGTCGGCGACCATATCGGTGTTGGCGAGAATGCGAAGCACCAGCTTGTCAGACTCCAGGCTGACGGTGGCATCCCCCATCAAAGGACAGCGAAATTTTCCGGTGTAGGCATCAAGCTTGCGCGTGGGGCTGGCACCCGCCATTTTGGGTGTCACCGCTTCCCGAATCCGATCGTAAAACTCTTTGCGGGAATCGTTGTACCTCTTGAGATTCTCGCCGCTCCAATCTCGATCAGGAGCACCGATCGCCATATCGACAGCGCGGTAGGCCAGTGAATCGGGCAGGGAGGTCATGCTATTGGTGAGGACGACCACTCCAAACCTCTCCTCAGGAACGAGGATCTGGTGGGAGTACATACCATCATACCCGCCACCGTGACTAATCAACTGCCGACCGTGGTAATCGGCGAGCCCCCAGCCAAGCCCATACGCTCGAAAGTGGGTCTGAGGGATCCGCTTTTTCGCGGCCGCAGAAACGGGAATGATCGTTCGGGGTTGCCACATCTCGTGGGAAGATTCCTTCGAGAAAAGAGACTTGCCCTCCCACTCCCCTTGCTGCAATTGCAATCGCATCCATTGAGACATGTCAGACGCGGATGAAATGATCCCACCTGCTGCAGCCATCGAATCCCAGTTCATCCAAGCCAATTCATCGATGCCAGTTTCTGTATTCTTGTGAGGCGCTGCCACGTTGCTTTGCCCCGCAAGAGCCCTTGTAGATGTCACGCTCCGCTTCATGTCCAGCGGCTGAAGAATTCGTTGATGCACGAAATCGCTCCACGACTTTTGGGACGCTTTCTCCACAATCAATCCAGCGGCCAAGTACATCACGTTGGAGTAGCCATAGTGAGAGCGAAACGATCCAGCTTGCGGTAGATGCCTGCATCGAGTCAGGATCTCTTCCGGTGTATAGGGTGTCCCATACCAAAGCAAATCACCGCTAAAGGTACCGAGACCGCTTCGGTGGCAAAGCAAATCGACCACGCGCATATCACTGCTGACGTAAGGATCATACAATCGGAAAGAGGGCAAGTGATCTTGAACGCGATCGTTCCAGTTCAACTTCTTCTCTTCGACCAACATGGCCAGCGCCGCAGCCGTAAATGCCTTGCTGTCAGCCGTAAATGCCTTGCTGTTGGATGCGATCGCAAAAAGAGTATCACCGTCGACCGGCTCGCTACTGGAAAGCGACCGAACCCCAAATCCTTCGCTGAGAAGAACCTTCCCGTCTTGAACGATCGCGATGGAAAAACCTGGGACAGGCCATGATGCAAGCGATTGCTTCGCGTAGTCGCGGAATTGATCAAGTCTCGCGGCGATCAAGTCTCGCGGCTTGTTCTTCGGCACTGCACTCAGAAAGCGATTTACTCGTCTGGGCTTGCGACGTGTCGGCCGCAATAAGCTCGGGCTGAAGTGCGCATCCGATACAGAAGACTTGGAGTGCCAACACAAAGGACAAGGACCGGCGGAACGAAGGAAGTCGGAGCATAGGTGTAGTTCTGTTCACGCAAAACGGAGTCGATGCTGTCAATCGAGAGGAGGGGACTCTCCCAGCATACCGGATGACGATCCTGGCTGTAAAACGACCTGCAAGCTGAAGCTGTCGAGGGCGACAGCTAGACGATGCATTGTCTAACGGTTGTCCTCAACCGTTTAGCAGTGCCTATGGACAACATCGTGCCCTTCTGTACGCACGAGATCACGCATGCTGTCGCCGAAGGAATCAATAGCATGATACTCTATCGATCAAGCGTCAAGCAGGCGGCTATCGAAACATAGAAAACTTGAAAAAAGCGATCCTATTCTACAGTGCAGACTCGATCTCTACCCACGGTAAAGCAGGATGGATCTTATATTGCCCGTGACTATTTAGGCAATTCATCGAACGTCTTTTTGATCTTTCGAAAGTCGATCGACTTTTTGATCTTTTCTTCCGTGAAATTAGATTCGTCAAATAGAGACTTATCAACTTGATCCCCAAATTTCCAATCCGCAAACCGAATCTCCCAGGACTCCTTTCCGTGATTGTCAGACTCGATATGTACTCGCGATGGTAACAATTGGTCATTCTCTAAACTCTTCTTCCATTGAGTCCTGTTGCTGGCATACAACTTCAGGTTTTTGATGTCCGATTCTATCGTTTTCGATGGATTGGAATCGTCGGCAAAGCATTCCATCATCTCAATGCACCAATTCTCGTCCTTGTTGAACGTCAGTCCGATGGCCGCATCATTGGAGACGAGGAATTTCCAATAGCGTCGACCATCCGGAAGTACTTTATCTTCGATGATTTTATTGCTCTTAGGTGCGATTTCTAGCATAGAATGATTGTCTCCATCTATTCTATTTCCGGTCGCTGTGGTTGTCGCAATCTCAAAAGGGTGTTTTCGACAGGAAAAGGTGGTAATCGGCGTGGCGCCCGCTCGCACTTCGAATGCAATGAAACGTTGATCTATCGGATACTTTCCACGGTAATGCTGCCCTTTCACATGTGTAACGATTTGGGCCTCAGTAAGTGACTTCCGTATATCTTCTTCACCCAATGCGTCGAGCTTGATAGCGTCAATACGCACCTTTGTTCGCCCGTCACACATGTACCTCTGAAGTATTCTTTCGGCGGACAAGCGAGAGCCCGTGAGCTCGGTTGATTCCACAACTCGATACTTTTCTATAAGAACCGACATTCCTTTTCGATCCAAGTCGTCTCGCTCGAATTGTAAGTACGCAAGGCGGTCTTCCAGCTCATTACCTTGTCCAGTCAATCGCGACGGACAATGAAACCCCAGTATTACGATTAACCAAGCACTGCAGCGGATAAGCATATTCATCGCGTTGGCTCTCCTATCGATTTAATCATGATGATCTATATTAGACGTACCGCAGCACAGCGCAGACAACGTTTCATCCGAACTATTATTCAGAGAACCCGCTCAATGAGCCAACTACAAGGACTCACTTCAAAGTTCGCTTGAGAAGAGTCAGGGAACAATTCCACCACCGACGCACACTTCATCATTAGAGCGTTCGTATTTTATCAGCCATTCCTCTGTGTACTCAACCATAATGCATACCCGCCCTCCGCCTTCGGCACGCTTACAAGGACATGCCCTGAAGAAGGAGCATAGCATTCGGTCTACTTCAACGGCGGTCCTGCCATTATCACCAGGAGCGACAACCGGCGGGTTGAAGTAGTACCCATTAGTGAAGTGTGTCCACTGAGAAAAATTAATATTTCCGGACGGTATGACGCAAGCGTCTCCTTCGAATGGGAGGCATTCACCGGAAGGGCAACTTGTCCAAGGTGATGGATTTCCCGGAGGACAATTATCTTGTTCTGCCGATTCTGGGTCATCATCCAGGCAGTCTTTCAGATTGACTTCAATGACCGTGGTTTGTGCCTGTATAGATACGTCAGGCCCAAAGAAGATCATAAATAATAAAATTACTAAAGTTCGCGTGATCATAAGTTCATCCTCCAGCGGTGTGATAGGCAGGAAAAATCAAAAACTATTTACTCGAACCCCGCCATTTGCAATCTACATCAACAAATCGTCCTGGCTGACTTCGATCGACAATGCGAATTTTCCAGGAATCAAGCCCTTCAAAAGCCTTTTTGTCATCGATTCTAAGTCTCAAGATCGCTTTGTCAGCATTGAGGGCGCCGTTACTAGCAATCTCCGGCGTTATCGAACAGCGGATCCATTCTGAACCATTCAATGGCTGAACGAGGACCTCCAATCTTAGATCATCCAGATTCCCCGCTAGCAACTCAGGCCCAACCACAAGACATGTCTGCTGTGGCCGATTCTGCTGCTTATCAAAAAACAAG
>JALOQZ010000413.1 GCA_025459245.1 Pirellula sp. | reverse complement strand
TTGCAAGGATCACAAGCAGCGATTTCAGCGCCGCATGTAGGTCCGCAAGCAGGAGCACAAGCGGTTTCAACGCCGCAGGATGGATCAACAACCGAGGTATCGCAGCAAGAGCTCGACGCGCCGCAGCCTTTACCTCCGAGCAAACGGTTCAGAAGGTCGCCACCGAAGCTTTGTCCGCTAAGGGTAGCTCCAATAACCATTGAACCGACAACGATATTCCATTTCATCTGAGCCAAATCTCCCTACGTATATGGTCACTGACCGTCACTCACAGGCCAGAAATGTGCGGTTGAGCGGAGACCGATTTCGGCGCACGAAGTCGCCGCCGAAATCGCCCTCAACTGGCGTGGCTTCTATGCAGCGTTGCCGCCACAATGACTTCGTTAGCCTCGTATCCGAGATGGCAAGCCTCCTGTTGGCCAACCATCCCCCCACACAAATCTGCGTCCGCCTTGGCCCCTCCGCCAAGTTGGACATGTAACAGCTGCCGGTCGGGCCGTCCTAGGCCCGTTCAGTACTGGGTCACCGGCAATTCTCTGACCGCATCTTTCAACCTCACCAGAACGCTCAGGCGAGTTAAGATGCGAAGCCGTGGGAAGATATCGGTCAGACTTGGAAACACCCTTGAGGTGGCGAGTTCATTTTTCGAAAAATGACGCCACACAAGAACTTACGTAAAATTTGACGCCTGCTGAAACCTTGCCGAGCAACCGGTTTGCAAGGCCCTAAGCTTTGCCTATCTTCTCAAATCAACACCGCAAACATTTCGCAATCCACAAAGTCCACCTGACTTAACCTATGAGTTCTCATCCACCTAAGATCGCTTACCTCACGGCTGGAGCCGCGCCGCTGGAA
This sequence comes from Pirellula sp., assembly GCA_025459245.1. Lineage (GTDB taxonomy): Bacteria > Planctomycetota > Planctomycetia > Pirellulales > Pirellulaceae > JBKCUI01. The sequence continues at coordinate 2,750 of JALOQZ010000413.1, read as the reverse complement.
TGTTCTGTGGCTCTTGCTTGCACGACAATTCCCTCGCAAAGGAATTGATATCACTCGGCCACGATTGCTTGCTTATCCCGGTTTACACCCCGATTCGCACCGATGAATCCGACGTGAGTATCGATCGGGTCTTTATGGGAGGAGTGAATGTCTACCTTCAACAAAAACTCCCATGGCTTGCCTACACGCCCAAATGGCTTGATAGCTTCCTCAATCAACCTTGGATCATTCGCGCGTTGACAAAGAACGCAGGGAAGACATCCCCCAAATTGCTTGGCCCCCTCACTGTCTCAATGCTCCAAGGTACCAAAGGACGGCAACGCAAAGAATTCCTTCGCATGCTCGATTGGCTCGAGACAGATATCCAACCGGATACCGTCATTCTCACCAACCTGCTGATTGGAGGATGCATCCCTGATCTAAGACGACGCCTTCACTCCCGCGTCTGGGTGACCCTGCAGGGTGATGACATATTCCTTGACTCGCTGCTCCCACGGGACAAACAAAAGGTTATCGATGCCATGCGTGACTTGGTCCCGCTTGTAGACGGATTCCTTGTCCATTCTCAGTTCTATGGCCGTAAGATGCAGGAGTTGCTAGCTATTCCACCGGAGAAAATCCATGTCGTACCGCTTGGAATCCCAACCCGCGACTTTGGCTCGAGCAACCCGCCGAACCAAAACAAGGAATCGCACTCGCGGACGAACACATACACCATCGGCTACTTTGCGAGAATGGCCCCGGAGAAGGGGCTGCACCGCTTGGTAGATGCGTTTGTCGAAATTGGAAAGGATCCCGAGTTTGCCCATGTCCGGCTCAAGATGGCTGGATGGATGGGACCTCAGCATGAATCATTCTGGAACGAACAAAGAGCAAAGCTTAGTATCCCCGAACTGAACGGGCGATGGGAATACGTCGGCTCCATCGATCGGTCCGAAAAGAAGGCCTTCCTCAGGAGCATCGACTTGTTCTGTGTACCGACGGTTTATGAAGAGCCCAAGGGACTTTTTTTGCTCGAAGCGATTGCGTGCGGCACTCCATACCTGCAGCCTTCTCACGGTGCGTTCCCTGAGATTCACGCCAGAGTCCATCCTTCCTCTGACTCACCGGTCCGAGGCAGGCTCTTCAACCCGGATGAGGCGGGCGATTTCCAAAACGCATTGAAACAACTCATCCGCGAGGAAGTCGCACACTGCGAACCTCCGTCAAGCTTGCTGACGGAGATAGGCATTCAACAACACGCTGAACGTATTGCAAAACTAGTCGTATCGCGATCCTAGGACTTCGGCTCGCTGGCGACAGGTGCAGCCGGGGCAACTGGTACTGCTGGAGTAGCAGGTGCTGCGGGAGTAGCGACCGGTGCAGGCGCTGTCGCGGATGCTTCCACTTTCGCTGGTTCTGGTTTTGGCGGTGCTGCTTTGGGAGTTTCACCTTGAGCCGTGGCGCTCGGCGCCGACTCGGTGGGCACCTTGAAAGGGCCCTTCTCCGCTGCCATGTGCGCGGTCAAGTAGAATAGCTTCGCTGCCGCAGCGATCTTGTCGTAGTTGATTCGCGATGGAAGATCGGTGGGCCGATGGTAATCGGGATGGAATCCTCCGAACAAGAACGCGACGGAAATTCCTTTCTTGAAAAAGTTGGCTTGATCGCTGCGTCCAAAGACACCTTCCTCGTCGTACTCGAACGCCAAATTCACATGCTTGTTCGCTTCCATGATCACGTCATGCAGAGCCTTGTCCCCTTTCTGGCTACCTACCAAATGAAGGGACCGAATATTGTCTTCTGCCTTTTCGTCTGGCTTCTCTTCGTTGCGTCCCACCATGTCGATGTTGAGCATGCAGACCATCTTGTCGATTGGCAATACCGGGTTGTTGCAGTAATGAGCGGAGCCGACCAGTCCGATCTCTTCAGCCGCAAACCAGAGGAACAACACACTGCGCTTTGGCTTGATCGGATTGGCTGCCATCGCCTTGGCAATGTTGAGCAATGCGGTGGAACCCGAGCCATTATCGTCTGCGCCAGGATGGATCTCACCTCGACTTAAACCCAAGTGATCCAAGTGAGCACCGATGACGACATACTCGCTGTTCAAAGCTGGATCCGAGCCTTTTTGCCAAGCGATCACGTTGGGGACTGCGACCGGCTCTTCGCGAACGCGGATTTGGAGCGTGAGGGAATCCTCGGTCGTTCGCGACTCCAAGGCGGCATCCTCACCCAACTCCATCCAGCTCAATGGGACCCCTGCTGCATTGGAGACGATGGAAGCAGCTACACGGGATATGGTTCCCGCGGCGCTGTTAGAACCTCGACCGCCCCGCTTCAGTTGGGGAGTCGAGACCGGTTCCTTTTCAATTACTTGGAGAATCCCTACGGCTCCTTGACGAGCGAATAACGCTCCAGCGCGTCCCTCATTCTTGGAATCAGCAACGTAGAGAACAATGCGACCGGAAAGACTCCGATCTTCGATGCGAGGATTATCTCCAACCAAGCGAACAAATGCCAACTTGCCAGTCAGCTCCGCTTGCGATGGTAAACGATCCAAACCGATGTTCTTTTCAAAGGGGATCGCCAATCCGTTGGGTCCCATCGCTTTGGATTGCGGACCATCGACGAAGAGACGGGTCATAGGGAGCATTTGAAAATAGGTGCCCCCCTCGCCCATCGGCTCAAGCCCGAACTCAGCCGCCTTGCCAGCTACCCAATGAGCAGCTCGCACATAGCCCAATTGGCCCGTGCCACGACCTTCGAAACCA
>JALOQZ010000412.1 GCA_025459245.1 Pirellula sp. | reverse complement strand
ATTGGCAGCCATGGATAAAGGCTTGTTATCGTTGATATTCGCATTCTCTCGGATGAACGGAATCACCGTATGACCCCGCTCTCGCAAAAGCTGCAGATCACTTTCAAACGAAATGTCTTCCCCCCCTCGAAGACGATAGTAGTTATGGCAATAAACAATTTTCATAGAGGGTGCTCCATTGCACCGATTTGCTCGAGGGAGGGAGGACGGTGAGTCTGAGGTGGTTGGGGGGACGCTGTGAGCGTACTAATTAGGAGTCGGTAGTATTTTTTCGTTTGCGAGTTCAGAAGTGATCCAACGATGTTTGCCAGCAGGAGTGGACGGGAGCTTTTCGACGAGTGAAACAGACACTCCATATCCGACGCGTTCAGCAAATCGTTTTTGAATTTTCGTAACGTCCGGTAGAACATCTGATCGTTTTGTTTCTAAGCTGACGAGCAAATCGCCGGACTTGGTCTGGTGAACTTGATAGCAACGAATCGCATCATCGTGCTCCAGCAGATCTTCAAACCAGCTTGCATAGAGAGGTTCACCCGATTTACCGATGATCAAGTCCTGATGTCGACCCGCAATGTTTCGCAAGGAAGCGAAGCCTATGTTGTGGAGTTCAATCGGATGATCGGTAACATCACCGATCGCATATCGGATCAGAGGGAATGCGTTGCTGTTGAGAATGGTGACGACAATGTCGTAGCGACCATCTTCCCGCTTCGGAGTCTCGACAAAGAAAATGTCCTCCTGAATTCGGAGCGTTCTGTCCGGCCACTCGATTGCAAGATTACCCGTTTCCGCAGAACCATACTCTGCAATGGTTGGGACGCCAAACGCTTCTTCGCATTCCTTCACTATATGCGGAAAGACTGGCTCTGCCGTGAGCACTATCAGCTTCAGGGATGGGCATTGAAAGCCAGTCGCTTTCGCTTCTTTTGCCAAAAGGTAGCCGGCGGTGCTGTATGCGTAGATGGCAGCTGGTTTGAACTTGGCAATAAGCTCAAGGTCACTTCGACGTGAGCTCGAGGATAAATCGTAAGCGGATATTCGCAATCTGCTTCGGAGGTGATCGAGTATGGGCTGTTTGCATCGGGCAATGGCCCCCTTTAGTCCTGGGGAGAAGGACTCGGCATGGCCCCATAGAAACGCCCATCGATCAAAGATCCCAATTCCCCATCGAGCGTGGCCACAATAACGACCCCTTAGTATCTCCAAGTGGGCTTCCTTCGATCGGAAGTAGGATGCAGGTTTACCGGTCGATCCTCCCGAGTGGTACCAATCGCCAGCCCCCGCTTTCTCTGACAAAAAATCTCGCTGCCCAGTTCGAACAAGGTTCTTATCGAGGATTGGGCAAGTCGCTTGAAAGTGCTCTAGAGAAGTGAACTGGCCCGGCAGAGAGCGAGACTTCGCCAGGTTGCGATAATGAGCGGTATGCAGAATCGCGTCGCTCCAGAGTTGATTCAGCCTGAAAAGCTGAAAGGCGCTAATCTGCTCGCGTGTCCAAGCTTCGCGCGTTTCAAGCTCAGCAAGGGCTTTTTCTGCGGCTCGGAACCTCGGTAAGAAACTCAAAATGTTCATTGTTGCTAATCATCTTTGGCATGGACCAGAAATCCATCGCCATCCCGCAAGCCGACCCCAGATTTCGTTTCGAGCGTCGATCATTATGGTTCCTCGGGAGCCGTTTTCAATATAAAGTCCGCAAGAGTCTCTAGTTGTAGGTAGTTGGATGGATTCTGCCACAAGCGGTCGAGCCGTCTTGCCCAACGGCTTGATTTCCTACAGGATGAAGTCCGTGTCGAGTTTGCGGTTATTCGTTCCGATCCAAAGCGGAAAGTCAGGTGAAGCGTGGGAATCGAGCTTTATGAGTTGCTGGTGAAAGAGTTCTCTGACTTGGATCTCCTTGAGTTCGTTCGAGTGGCTGTTCGGCTGACCGTGGCTGCGGTCCTCGGCGGAATCCTTGGATTCGAAAGAGAGCAGCATGGCAAGTCCGCGGGGATTCGAACCCACATGCTCATTTCAATGGGGGCAGCGATGTTTGTCATGATCCCGCAGTTGGGGGGCCTAGAGGACGCCGAACTGAGCCGTGTCCTGCAAGGTGTAATTGCGGGTGTTGGCTTCCTCGGGGCGGGTACGATCGTGAAGAACCAAGGAGAAGATGTTCGCGGATTGACCACCGCTGCCGGCATCTGGCTGACAGCCGCGATCGGAGTTTCTGCCGGGTTAGGGAGAGAACTGACAGCAATCATCAGTACAGTCTTTGCGATGATCATTCTGTCGCTGGTACCTCACTTACCCTTTGTCGCGCAAGACAAGTTGCGAAAATCGAATTACCCCTCCTCGACGCATCGAGAATCGTGATTCCCTAAATAGGAAATGATTGACCAAACGTTGGAATCAACACGTTTTGGAAACCGATCTCCCGGCAACGTTCTTGAAGTGCGGCCTTTTGTTCCGACTCACCGTGGATCAAAAACAGATGCTTCGCCTCCGATGCGGCGGGCGAAAGCACTCGAAGAAGATCGTTCTGATCCGCGTGCGCTGAGAATCCGCTTATCTGATGGATATCGATCCATTTGTTCCAAACCCGTCCTTTGAATCGAACGATTGGAGACGGGGAAAGCAGCTTTGCGCCCAACGAATCAGGAGCTTGATAACTAACCAATACCAAACTGCTGCGAGGATCATCGATGTGATAACGCAAATGATCCAGGATTCTACCGCTGTCGCACATACCGCCCGAAGCAATGATGATCGATGAGCCGGGTTGAGTG
>JALOQZ010000139.1 GCA_025459245.1 Pirellula sp. | reverse complement strand
TTGATCGCACCTAAACGCCGACAGAACTCGTATGATCACCGTTTGCGAGAGTTGGTCTTCCAATCCGGAAGAACGGAGGCCGCACGACGAATCGGTGTGCCTCGATCCACGGTCCATGGCTGGACGAAGGCTCGACCTCGTCCGGTCGTGACACTGATTGCAAATGGTGATTATGTCGAGCGCCTCGAGAGGCGATTGTGTTCTGTATGCCGTAGGCATGGAAGCTTGTAGCCGGAGATGGAGCGCAATCGACATCACCGGTGTGTCTCGGGCTAATAGCTGAAGTCCTTGCAGGACAAATCGTTTAACGGTCAGCCGGCAGGCGTACACGCGCCGCCGAAGGCGGAGTCAAGAAGTCGTTTCCCATCTTTGCTTCTCAAGCTCAGACACCCGACGAGATGGTCTTTGGGACAAGAGCGAATGTCGGGAGCAACCTCCAAGAGAAGCAAGCAAAAACGAAGCCGCGGCAGCTTGCGTCCCTTCACCTAGGTCGAATGTGTCGCAGACAAAAAATCTGGCTCCCCTCGCCCCCGGCTTTGCGGGGAAGAAGGGCTTGGGGTGAGGGGGAGAATGTGCAATGTCGTACGCTTGGATCGATACTCTGTACTGGAAGAAAAGCGATGCGGTGTCTTCCTCAAGCTACGGTATATAGCAACGTTGAGCCCATCCAATTCGCTACGTCTTCTTTCGTCCCTACCGGGACTAAGAGCACAGCGTCTTTGACGCAATATTCGAAGGCACCTACCACACTCGATCAATTGATCCGATCTAAGGCTCGACTGGATAGCCTTGCACCGACACAAGGGGTGCTTGCCAACTGGAAACGGGCGCTGGCACGAGCGCTATCCCAACCCGTGGCGTGAGCGAAGGACAGTGAGCTACCAAGCGAGCCACAAAGACACCGAGGCGCGATGTCCTCAAAAAGACGATCCCTCGCTCACGCGTCGGGTTGGGACGAACATCTAGCGATGAAAGACATCGTTCCCAATCCACCACGTTCGAACTGCTCGCAGCAGCACCCTTTCGCAGAGCATCACGCAATGAAAAGAAGCGAGCTGTCAGAAGGTCCGTCGTTACCTGATCGAAAATCGACGGTTCCATGCACTCGGTGCATCATCTTGATCGCAAGCGGCTCGTTGGCCGCCATCTTGCGACCCCTCGAGCGATAGACTCGGGGGAATTACCCTCACAAAAAACCATAGAGAAAATGCAGGGAAAGCCAACTTCGGCGATCCCTGTGCCCCCGCATTGGCGGACCTCCATCAAAAACCGACCACAATCCAGCCTGTAACAATTAATAGCTTACAGCGCAAACTTTGTTACTTTCGTCAAAGCAAATGCAGTACAAATCGCTTGCACCCCATACTTCGTAGTGCCAAACGTTCCCACTTGATCTAAATCGAGGTTGCCCTAGCTCTTTCAGTACGTCTGCTTGCGTCATTCCAACTTTGACACTGTAGACTTGCTCTTTAGACTTTATATTTGAAGAAAGTAGAACTGCCGCTACGACGATCGCGGCAATCGAACCAAACAAAACAGAGGCTAGTAGGGTGCGGACTACGGACCAGCGCATTCTTTTCATGGCATCATTGGTTGCGGTGGTAGTAATGAATCGTTCCACTGGTTCCAGCTGCCTTGCGCACCACCGGTTCGTCGATGTAGCTAGCGTACACATAGCGATGCGTTGGCGAGCTAGGAGCGTCCCCGTATCCGTAATCGGCGATCGTTCCCGAGGGGCTGTTGGCAGCCGTTCTGTAATGCTTGGTCGTCGACTCTGAACGTTGTCGACCCCGAAAGGGGCGTTCCATCGGTGGGATTCGAGAACGATCCCGCATGGATCGACACATTCGACGGATCGAAGCGGCGAGGATGCTGGACTTCGGTGCATTGCAATGTTGAGCTACTCTACTTCGCAGCAATTTTTTTCGTCTCTACCGGGACAGAGGCAATGATTAAACGCATACCCAGCCTTGAAAGGCTGGGATAGTGTCTGCAGTCCCTACCGGGACTAAGAGCATAACGTCTTTGACGTAATTCTCGAAGGTATCGACGACACCCATACGGTCCTTCTTCTTGAGAACTCTGCCCTTATTCGCATGGGAATCGGCCCGTAAAGCGTTTGCTCCGTGGTGCTGTCTGGGTAGTACTTTTGGATTAGCAATCCGCTGTTGCCATACGTATAGGCTTAGCCATAATCCGTGCGATGGGGGGCGATGAGTTGTACATTGCGTAAGTCTTTTGGTTCCCCATGTTAAAGCTTTGATGGAAGCTCCCCTCTCGCTAGCGGCGAAGCGAAACGCTCGTCCAAAAATTGGTGCGGGGCGAATGCGATGCTCCCTGCTGAGCTTCATCAAACATGCGGTCTCCTGGAATCAGCCGTCTCTCCAAGGCTTCGTGTTCCATAATCTCGTCGTAGAGAACACGCATCTGCTTCCATATTTCAAGCGTCTCGCTAGCAAGCTTGCCGGCATACTCGAAATCATCGCATTGCTCGCTCAAGGAAACGCAATGCAAAAGAATCTTCAAGTGCTGATCCAATGCAGCCGTGACCTGTTCGGATTGTCGAGCTCCTGGGGCTGGAATATAGGCGAGACACTCTTCCATCCTGAATTGACCGGCTAGCTTATCTCGCAAGCGGCGGAGTAAACCACCTGCATTCTGCTCGATCCAATCGCCGCTGAAAGGCTCGTCGCCATAAGAGCCTAACAGCACCACGTCGTCCCAAAGGGAAGTGTTTTCCTCTTTGAGCTCTTGCAAGAACGCGTAATTGACAATTCTCGCTGGAACGCCGTTCGTCATCGCTCGCCTCCTTAATAGGCTGGTTCTCGAAGCCCCATCCCTACGCGGATTCAATCGGAGCAAAATCAAGATACAGGGGCGACGACGATTCTAGCGAATGGTGACTGGCCGGGCAAACTTTTAGTGACCCAACGCGCGAACTTCCGCGGGATGAATACCGCGCCCGAGCTCGGTGTTGACGTGGATCGCCTTGAATACTTCCTGCAGCCCAAATTCAACCACCTCTTGGACGTTTCCATTTCCTTTGGCAAACGCAGAAGTGATTGCAGCGGATAAAATGCAGCCCGTACCGTGTGTGTTGTTGGCAGCCAATCGAGGCATCCATAACGATAAGACTTGATCCCCCATCGCCAGCAAATGAAGCGACTTGCCTGCGTATTCGCCCATCTTGATGAGCACGCATTCGGCCCCAAGACTCCTGAGCGCGCGGGCTGCTTTGATACCGCTCTCTTCGCTATTGACCTGCAGGCCCGTCAGCTTTTCTGCTTCAAACCGGTTGGGTGTTACGAGTGTCGCATGCGGCAAAAGCGATTTTCTATAAGCGTTCATCACCGATTCATCGGCCAACGCAGCGCCATGTTTGCTAACTAAAACAGGATCGACAACGACCGGGACCGGAACTGTCGCCATCTCGGCCGACACAGCCTCGACAATCCCGGCGCTTCCCAAAGCGCCTGTCTTGACAGCGAGAGGTTCGATATCCTCTCGGACGGCTCGGATTTGGTCGACGACCAGATCGGGAGTGAGAAGCTCGAGTCTCCGCACTCCTAGCGTGTTTTGAACCGTGATCAGTGTTACGGCAGCCATTCCGTAAACACCGAGTTGTTGAAACGTCTTCAAGTCCGCTTGGAGGCCAGCGCCGCCACTGGGGTCCGAGCCTGCAATCGTCAAAGCGACGCAATTCGGTGAGATGGTGATGACGTCGCTCGACACGTCCTGTTGCTTCGCAATCATCGACTACTGCTTTTGTCTTAACAGAACGTAATGAGTCAGCTCTCGGATTGTATCGACGTCGAGAATGTCGTCGTCGATCTGAATAGAAAACTGCTTTTCCAATTCAAATGTAAGCTCGGCCATCGCAACCGAATCCACTCCGAGCACGGCGAGCGAATCATCTGGTTTCGGAGCCCCACCGACTATCTTCTTGAGATATTCAATGATCTTCGACTCCGCAGCCTCAAGACCTGCAAGCTGCGACGAGTTATCCATTTCAATCCTTCCTGGAGGAGTCTATTTCGGGTGGATGTTGAAGCTTAGAGCCTATCCGGAAACCATCAGACGCTCTGGCGTTTGCCGCGGGTTCCGATGGTTTTCGAATCGGCGCTTAGTTGACCGCTTCGAGACTGTGGGGAGTTGCGGTTGCTGGCGTGGAAGTCGGTACCGATGTGGCACTCGCTTCTAAAGCTCGGCTCGGCCCCGCCTCTTTTAAAGCTTCCAAGACGTCGTTTTCGCTGAGAAGGTCCCGAAGCACAATAGGTGTTTCGGTATCTCCGGGCTTATAGATCGCTAAAACCGGGATAGAAATGCTCTCTAGCTCATTTAGTTTGTCTTTGATGTGCGGTGGGTACTCGGTCATGTCCGCTTCCATCGCGACGACGCCATTCTTTTCAACCCACTCCTTCACCTTCTTGGTGTGAATCGCTTGGTTGAGATTCAATTTGCAGTTCTGGCACCATTCCGCGGTGAAGTCGATAAGGACGGTCTTTCCCTCGGAAACCAATCGATCGAGAGTCTCCTCGTTGTAGGACTTCCATGCCAACGTGTAAGGAGACGGACTCATGAAGTAAAAGGAACCGATCGAACCCGCTACGGCAACCGCTCCTCCTATGCCCCAGTTACGAAGCTTCGGTCCAAGGCTCGCCCAAGCAGGCACTCGGCCGATCAGCCAACATGCGAACCACACGAAGATCAGCGATGCCAGCATCGCGATCTTTTGGTCGCCGGTGAAGCCGTCCACAAACATGACGACCGCAAGCAGCATCGGGAAAGCCAAAAACTCCTTGAATGTCTCCATCCAAGGTCCGGGCTTGGGGATAAAACCGAGCAAACTCGGTTGTAGGCTGATCAGCAGATAGGGAAGCGCCATCCCTAAACCGACTCCGGTGAAAATGAGCAGCACAACCCAAGAAGGCTGATTGAGGGCCACCACGAAAACGCCTCCGAGAAACGGTGCGCTGCACGGCGTCGCCAAAATGGTAGTGATCAACCCTTTAAAAAAGGCACCCAAATATCCTTCGCGTCCCGCGAGCTCAGCACTTTTGCCCCCCGTAGCGAATCCAGGGATCGGAATGTCCCACACACCCAAGAAACTCAATGCCAACGCAAACATGAAAGAAGTCGATGCAATTCGGAAAGCTACCGAACCAAACTGCTCACCCCATCCGTACGCTTGCCCTGTCACTTGCCGAACAATCACGCTAAGCAGACCCAAGCCAAAAATCAAAGAGATGATTCCTAACGCATAAACAAACGTCAGTCGGCTAGCCGCCTTTCTGTCACCTGCTGCTTCGCTCACAAACCCCAGTATCTTCAACCCAATCACCGGCAGAACACAAGGCATCACGTTGAGGATCAAACCGCCGAGCATCGCCAAGCAGAACTTGGTCAGAACCTCGCTCAAAGTAAGCGTCAGCGCGACCCGTCTTTCATCGATCCACTGGCTTCTTTTGGGTAGCTCAGCAATCGTTTTGTACGAAACCGGTTTGATCGATGCATACACGGGACTAACAACCGATTCATTTTCGGTTATCTGCAAATCGACGCGGAACTCCAATCCTCGAGGTTGATCGCAAGACCCCTCGTTGCACGCTTGGTAGCCAACGAGCCCACTGATCGGGTACCGGTTGGGGATCGCGTCGACGGGGACTTGGAGAGGAATACGCCACTCGACTTCCCCCTCGTAATAATCCACTTCAAGACCGGCTCCCATATCCTTGTGCAAAACCGGTTTGCTCGCGAGAGGCGCACCCGCCTTCATCCCTGCTTTCTGCTTCAATACGATCAGCGTTCTGGATTCAACAGCCGGATCCATGGAGTCGTACTTGTAAAAATGGAACGTCGGATCCGGCGTCCCTTTGAGAATCAACTCGACCTTGTCTCCACGTTTGGCTTTCTCGTGCGAAAGGGAAACCGTCCAAGCCGAAAGAGAATCGCTTTCTCTATAAGGCCCCTTGGCTTCCGAACTCTTGGAAGATGCGTAGTAACTTTCGAACTCCGCAGTCACCTTTTCGCCAAGGATCGGAATGCACTTCCCTTCGATGCAGACCTGCGCTTTGATCGACAATTCGATAGGCCCGGGTTTGTCGGGAACGGAACCAAGTTCCAGGGACGCCGCCCAAGTGATCTCGCCTTCATGGGATTCCACTTGCAATCCCTCAAAACCTGGCTCCTCTAGGGAAATGTGCGGCGGTGCGTCCGGCTCGAAAGTTCCCAGCTTGATCGAACTATCGGTCGACGTAATGATCGTCCGCGCTGGGCCCCCGTCGGGTTGGGTTACCGAGAAAATGTGGTAACCGGGGTCGGGAGTTGCAGTCACTCGGATCACACCGCGCGGTGCCCCTTCCTCTAGCTCGTAGCTTGCCCGAAAAGTGCAGGGGATCGCACCTGCCGTGGGTAATGCAAATCCCTTTAATCCCTTTTTGGACAAGCTCGATTGAGCCATCGCGCTCGGGGTCCCTGCAAGCACAACCAGTGCTAGGGAAAGGGCAAACATGCAAATACGGGGAGCTCTCATTCGTTTTCCTACTGATAAGGGGTCGCCAGATTTTACCTGTTCGGGAACTCCACGGTCAACGTCGGCACCGAGCCTCCGCAAATTCCATACATTCTGCAAAGTCCCCTTGGAATCCGAATCTTTGCCCAAGCGGCGCTGCTTTCGCATCACTCCCAACCCCCCAGTTTTACGATAGACCCTCGGTAAAGATTATCCAAGAGCCCCCGTCCCACCGCTCCAAATCTGTTGAGGCTGTGGCTCTCCGTCTTCCTTGTCCGATTTCCCTGAGCGAGCCCACCGTGAAACGAAGGTATCCGTCGCATTTGAAAATTCATACAGAAGATTCGCCATCGCGAGACACCCTTGCCGTCCAACGGTCCCGCAGCTACGCCGGACTTGAGCAAGACGAGATTCGCAGCGTCCTCAAGTCCTTTTCGGATGCAACCGGGTGGTCCGTCACCTCCCGTTCGCTCCCCCAAGATGCTTCCGGCTCTGCCCCGATGCCCCACGTCATGACCGGTCTACGAGGGCAACGCTGGCGGCTCGTGGAATCGCTCGTTCAAGACGGGTTGCTCGATCCAAGCGATCTATCCGACCTCCCATCCGTGTCGATGGATCGAGCACAATCGCTCCTCCAAGCTATCGAGAGCCTCGTCGATCGCTTGGAGAGCGCGGAGGAAACGGTCCGCCGACAAGAAGCCGAACTCGCCACCACCGTCGGGATGAGTTCGCACCAAGACCGAAATCGCGAAACGGCGGACCGTTTGGAATCGATACTTGAGAGCGCCGCCAAGTCGATCGGGGCGACAGCAGCAGCCATCTATCTTCTCGATGAAGATACGACCTCCCTGAAGATGCGATCCTGTATCGGACTACCGAAGAGCCGCCTGACGCTACCTCCTCGGCCGCTCAAAGGCTCCTTAGGAGATCTGGAAGCGCTGCTCGGAAATGCTGTTCTGCTGACCGATATCGAAATGATGCCGGAATGGCCCAGCCCAGAAGACTTCGGTGCAGCGATTGTTGCGCCGATCGGATCGCAAAGCATGCCCTATGGTACCGTTTGGTTTTGGTCCGAGAAGAACCGAGGCTATACCGCGACCCAAGTGGAGATCGTCAATCTGGCCGCTGGCAGGATCATGAACGAAATTGAACACTCGCTGCTCGGTGAAGAGATTCAAGAGTCGAGGGAGATTCGAAAGCAAATCGATACCGCCAGTGTGACGCAAGCCAGCATGTTGCCAGATGCACAGCGCCTTCATGAAAACTTTGACGTTCACGGTTGGACTTTCCAAAACGGATGTTTGGGTGGAGGGTTCCATCAATGGGACGCAACACCTAATCGGATGCTCGGACTGTTGGTGGGCAACGCAAATCAGCAAGGACCCGAGGGGGCTCTCGTTGCGACAAGCATCCAATCCATCACCCGAATGCAATGGAATCAACAAGCTTCCGTGGCATCCATCATGCAGTCGATCAACGATCTGCACTGGAGTATGCAAGACGCCGACTGGAAGGCGTCGATGGCCCTGTTCTATATCAATCCAGAAACGGGCTACGGTTCGCTTTGCAACGCTGGAAACGTCCAAGCCTTCGTTGTGTCGGAACGAGGCTTTCGACCGATCGCTGCAAATTGCCATCCGATCGGCGCCTCCCCTGAGCCCGTGTTCGTCCCGCAGCGATTCGTATTGCAGGACGCGGACGGGCACGTCGCACGATGCCTTATTCGAATCTAAATCAGAACTCGCTTCTACAGATCGTTCGCGATATGAGCACCCAAAGATGCTCTGACATCGCTGGCTTTCTGGCTAGAACGCTGCCGACCTTCGAGCGAGACAGAAGAAATGGACTCGATCGCTCTCTCATTCTGTTGAAGAATACGAAAAAGCAGAAGTAAGAGAGGCGACCCGGCAGGATCTCAAACGGAAAGCGAGCAGGTCAACAGAGGCGTCGACCTGCTCGCAGGATGGATGTTTGCCGTTAGATGGCCCAATAACCCAAGCCTAATTGCCTGTGCCAAAAGGATCGTCTGATGCAGGCGTAGTCGCTGGGGCAGGGGTGCCGAACGGATCATCTCCGGCCGGAGGAGTTGCTTCGGTGGCTGGTGTGGTGCCCGCAGGTGCAGTGACAGCTGGATCCGATGCTCCTGGAATCTGCACAGGCGTCGGTTCTCCTCGCGTCATGCCTGTGACAAACGGATCGTTCGGTGCCAACGGAGCTGGTTGTACTCCAACTCGCGGAGGAACAACCAATCCACCGGCTGCCGCGCCACCTTGCTGCTGCATGGCGTCATAGCGAGCTCGGTTCATTTCCATGACTTTGGACCGGGACGCTAGACGCGCATGGGTGCGAGCCTTTTCAAGCTCCACGCGATGCGGTCCTTGAATACGCTCCAACGCTTTGCCAACATTGACTACTTTCTTGCCAGCGATCTCGAGCTCGGCTCCCTTGCTGAAATCGGTTGAAGCGGCATCGGCTTGACCGTTGCGGGCCATGACCAAGCCGCGAAAGAAGTAAACGCGGGGATCTTGGCTGCCTGCTGCGATGACTTCGTTCAACATCGCCTCTGCAGAAATCGTGTCACCGCGGAAATAGTGATGCACTGCACGCCCGTAGATTTCGTCGAGTGGATCTTGTGCCCGTGCTGCATTGCACAAGCTAACTGAAACGAGCGCGACGATGGACCAAGTTTTCATTCGCATAGAAGTATCCGCAGTGAATTAGAGGAGGGGCCACAACCTCCTCTATCCTACTTGACCAAAGCTCCGTTGCAAACTTGCCCTATCCCCCCTAGCTTTCCAATTCCTGGCGATTTTGGCGGTCCGGTTGGGGAAATCTCACCAATTGAGACGGTTGTAAGGGTTTTGACGGGCCAGCTCGCTCTATTGACGCTGCGCCGATTTGCGATACCCTCGCCATCCGCCTGGTTTTTTCCACCAGGCTGCATTTACCGAGGGGCCCGATGATAGGCCTCCTTCCGAAAAGTTTCCCTACGCTAGGATCGATACTATGGCACGCAGCGGCGCAGTGACGTTCAAGGGTTCACCGATGACCTTGCTCGGTGACGAACTCAAAGCGGGTAGCAACGCTCCCGAATTCACGCTTCACTATTTCGAAGGTGGATTGAAGACAATCACCCTGGCTGACCTCAAAGGGAAGCCAACCATCCTGAGCGTCGTTCCTTCGCTCGACACCGGTATCTGCCAATTGCAAACCAAGCGATTCAATACCGAACTCGCCGCTCTCGGCGACAAGATCAATGCGGTCACTGTCAGCCGCGATCTGCCGTTTGCGATGAATCGCTTCTGCGGCGCTGAAGATATCAAATCGATGAAGGTCGGTAGCGATTACCAAACCGGCGACTTTGGCTTGAAATTTGGCTTGACTATCGACGAACTCAAGCTGCTCGCTCGAGCCGTCTACGTCCTCGATGCTAACGGGAAAGTCGTCTACGCAGAAATCGTCCCAGAGGTTGCTCAAGAGCCAAACTACGCACCCGCACTCGAAGCTCTCAAGTCGCTGGTGTAGTTGCCGCGGCTTTGCTTCTTAACACCGACAGCGCTCCGCCGTCGATCGTTGCAATCCTGCCATCAATACCGGCCGTAGTAACCAGCTGCGGTCGGTGCAGTCCCCGTCGGCATTCCAACTGACTGGGATGGATAGGCCGGGTAAAGTGTTGACGAAGGGTTTGGGGTGGCCCATCCGTTTTGTGTCGATGGAGATGCGACGGGAGAACCTGCTTGGGTTTGTCGCTGTTGCATTACGTTGGCAGTGCTTCCAGCGGGTACGTACGCCCCCGGGTTCGCCAGCGTTTGGTAATTCGAGGAGTAGCCTCTTACGAGGTTCGGTTGCTGTGCCGATTGCTGGTTGAATCCATAAGGTGCCGCGTAGGCAGACGCTCCGCTGGGTAGCTGTGCTGAATAGGTCGCTCCCGAGGTGGACGGAAACGGAACGCCACCTTGAACGTTATAGCTGGGGGGTGGGACCGTGGTCGCTGCCCCGGTCGGTAATTGTTGATTCTGCCAATTCGATCCGAAACCGTTCGATCCAAAACCATTCGATGCACCGAACTGTCCTGATCCTGTAAAGGGAAGGTAGGATCCGCTTGCTCCCGGTGCTTGGTATCCGGCGCCGGTTGCTGGATATCCAGGAAAGGCATTCGAATAATTCGGTGCAAGACCTGCCGTCGAAGGTCGAACGTCTTGCGGGGCCTGGGCTCCCCCTTGCGAGTTCCACCATTGCGAGGCCGTGCTGGAAAGATATTCCCCAACTCGCGACGCAAGAAACTGAATGTCTGGCTGAGAAAGCGTTGACGCTGTCGGTTGGCTTGCGCCGTAACCTGTTTGCTGAAAATAGGCCGATTGCGGATAGGCTTGGTTGGCACCGTTCCAGCCGGTTGGAGCGAAGGTGTTTGGTGGATAGGCACCGTAGGGCGAATACGCCGGGGCCGATGTTGGGTGCCCATAGAATGGCGGAACCGGGGCGGTCGAAGGGGCTGGAACGGTGGAGCCAATCAAAAGATCGGTAAGCAATGTTGGATTCAGTCCAACAAGCCCGAGCGCTAAGAATCCCAATTCGGCCCAGTAGAACCGGGAATTCTTTTTACGAGTTTTGGTGATACTCATCGCTCCATTTCCTTGCCATCTTCCATTGGATCTAGCGAGTCCAAACGAGGGGACGTTCCAGGTTGCCTGCGCTCTAACCGCGCGATACTACTCAAATCCTTTACGCGAATCCTAGGCCAATCTCGATGGAGCTTCGCAAATCCACAAAGAAAACAACCGGCTGGGAGTACTTTGCATTCCCGCAACCTTCGACTTACCATAATGCCACAGCAAGGCTTTGCTACTTGTTGCTTTCCTATGTCCCCTGTCTCCTCTAGTTTCTCTCCGCGAGGTTTCTATGCAGTCCGTTGTTTCCCGTCTTCATTTTCAAGCCAAACGTGCAGCGCTTTTAGCTTCGCTGCTGGCCTCTAGCTCGCTGGCATCCGCCCAAGAGTATCTGAACGGTATCGAATGGAAAGAACCTGCGATCATCACCCCTGGAGCGACGAACGATCTGCCCCCTTCCGATGCGATTGTTTTGTTCGACGGTAAAGATCTCTCGCACTGGAAGAACGCGTCCGGCTGGAAAGTAGATGCCGGGGCCATGATCGCAGGCAAAGGGGCTGTTACCAGCGTCGAGGAATTCGGAGATTGCCAAGTCCATATCGAATGGTCCGCTCCTACGCCTCCCAAAGGGGATGGACAAGGTAGAGGAAACTCGGGGGTCTTTCTAATGGGGATCTACGAATTGCAAGTCTTGGATTCCTACCAAAACAAAACCTACTTCGACGGGCAGGCGGGAGCGATCTACAAGCAAACACCCCCTATGGCTAACGCGATGCGCAAGCCCGGTGAGTGGAATACCTACGACATATTCTGGACTGCTCCCCGTTTCAAGGACGATGGATCGCTCCTCTCCCCTGCCTACATCACTGCGATGCACAACGGGGTTCTTATCCTTAATCACTTTGAACTCAAAGGGGATACTCCGTTTAATCGCCCCCCTGCCTACAAAAAGCACAAGGACAAGGGACCAATCACTCTTCAAGATCACGGCAATCCCGTTCGCTTTCGCAATATCTGGGTTCGCAATCTAGAACCCGTAGAGGGAAAGCAAGTGCGCAAGCCCTTCTTGCGAAACGGAAACAAAGAAACCGAAATCGAGTAACTGCGGTTTCGTGTAAGTACGGGTGTAAGGGGCGAAGCTCTTCCTCGTCTTATGGTGTTGGGAATGGGTGAAGGGCTTCTTCCCAGCTTTGGAGCCCGAGTACTTGAAGATACGGCATCGACACTCTTTCTTCCGTGTCGGTGCCAAAGGCTTTGTACAGATGCCAAATCGGTTTCATTCCATAGGGATCCTTAGGGTCGTTCGGTAACTTTCGCAAGCCGATTTTGAGCCCCCCTTCGTCTGGGTGATCCACCCAGTTGTGGTAATGCCAAACTTGAATCGTTGGCAGTCTTTTGAGTTTGTTCCATGCCAGGGCCATCCCTGCGGCTTGTTCGGCTAAGTCTGTCTCGGAGTAGGTTCGCGAATTGAAGCCATTCTCGCTGAGGTGCACTTTTCGTACTTGTCCGCGGAATCGCATCTCTTCACGTTGCATGTAAGCGTCGAGCACTTCTAGATTGCGAGGTGTGATCTTGGCCGTGTCCCAATCCCAAGTGGCTTGAGTGTCCTGCCACGTCTTTGGTTCGAACAAATCCTGCGGGTAGGGATGGAAAGCGAGTCCCCATTCGAAATCACCTTCTGCAGCGGCAAAGCGCTGGAGCAATTCAAGCAACCGCCGAGAACCATACGCGTAGGGTTCGCCCGCGATCGACCAATGGTGCGTCAGCGAGATGAATACGTCTGAATTGGGATCGTATTGACGAGCGGAAAGGTGCATCAATCGCATGGATCGTTGATAAAGATCCAAGTAATCGATGTCGGACTTCTTGCCTGCGTTGGTCCAGACCCAACCAAAGTCGACTTCGTTATGCATGATCCAGTGATGCACTCGGCCAAACTTTCCATCGGCTCGGGACCATCTCTCGGCGATCAAGTTGTAGAGAGCGCTGACATAACGGACTCCCTCCTCGGTATCGACATTGGGCATCGCGTAGGTCCCATCGGGTGTTGCGTCCGCATGAGCTAGCAGCCTCCCCTCTGCTTGTTTAGGATCCCGAATGTTGTTGATCAATAGGATCGCCGAGACCATCACCTTGTTTTCTAACGCGATGCGAAAGATTCGATCGTATCCGTGGAGGGCTGACTCTCGGAAATGGTACGTTGTTCCTTCCCACACGTACGGCACGGTGTCGGGCGCCGCATCGAGGAGGAGTACGTGATGAAGTCCTGCCACATTGACTGTCACAGCGCCAATTCCGAGCACATCCAGCTCTTTTTCCAATCCAGGACCTCGATTAGGGGTCCATCCACCAAGTCCCTTCTTGGTCGTTAACGTTGCCTCAGTTAGCTGCGGTTGGCGATGCTCGATCCAGTCGGCATAGCGACCTACGGAAGCGATTGTCCAACTCGACTCAAGTTGCTTCACTAGATGCCACCTGCGATAAAGTCGATCTCGGTTCGCGGCGCGATCGCCCTCCCAGCGATTCAATCGTTGCTCAAATGTGCCATCGTCGTTAATGGATATCGCTTCCGGTGCGGATTGCGTTGAAAGCGCAAGCCTCGAAGCATGCACAGGCAAGGCAACCAAACCATAGGTTCCTGACTTGTGCGTACTATCGATCTTCCCTTGAATGACGATGAAATCCGATCCCACTTTGATCTGGGTGATCGAACCCTCCCATCGCTCGTCAAACGACTTCCAAACCTCCGTATCCAGATCCTTTCGGGGCGAAGTTCCCTCCGAAGATTCTGCGAGGTTTGCTGAGCCAATTGGGAGAATGATCAAGATCCAGGCGCAAAACGCGTGGATGCGCCGAAGTAGTCTCGTCATTTATAGACCTTCTTCTCGATACTTATCGAGTTTGCGGTAAAGGGTGCGGGCGCCGATACCGAGGATCTTTGCTGCTTCCTCGCGGTTTCCTGCCGTTATCTTTAATGTCTCTTCGATAGCCCATCGCTCGATTTCATCCATGGTCTTCCCTACGAGTTCGGAATTCCCAAGAGCAAGCTGTGGTGGGGCGGCTTCGATGATGGAGGAAGCGCCTAATGTATTGAGGGACGAATCGCTGTCATCCATCAGCTCAGGTGGCAAGTCGTCGATGTCCAATTTTCCATCCGTATCGAGTACCACCATGGTTTCAACGAAGTTCCTCAATTGGCGAATATTGCCAGGCCATGAATAGGCAAAGAACTTCTTGGTGACCGCGGGTGTGAAATTGCAAGGGGCGTGATTGTGCCGACGAACGAATGTCTTTCGGAAATGATCCATCAGCGGAATGATGTCGTCGCGTCGATCTCGCAGCGGCGGCAAATGAACGGTGACAACTTTCAATCGGTAGTACAAGTCGTTGCGAAATAAGCCCTCGTCGATCATCGCTTCCAATGGCCTGTTGGTTGCGGAGATCAATCGGACATTCACCTTGATGGGCTTGTTATCGCCAACCCGAGTGATCTGGTGCTCCTCGAGCACCCGCAACAGTTTGATCTGCGTACTCATCGGCATATCGCCAACTTCGTCGAGGAACAACGTGCCTCCGTCGGCATATTGAAACGCACCTTCTCGGTCGGTTACTGCATCGGTGAACGATCCTCTGACGTGCCCGAACATTTCGCTTTCAACGAGGTTCTCGGAAACCGCGCGAACATTCAACGCCACCATTCGCTTTCCTTTGCGAGGACTGTTCTGATGGATCGCACGAGCGATAAGCTCTTTTCCCGTGCCGCTTTCGCCAGTGATCAGAACAGTTGCGTCGGTCGGAGCGATGCGTTTAAGCCGATCGATCAGTTGTTGCATTTGAGGGCCGGCATACACGATCCCTTCAAAGCCGAACTTCTCGTCCAACCGACGTCGCAGCTCGACATTCGTCTGCTTGAGCTGCACGGCCTCGATCGCCTTGCTGACAATAGCGCGAAGCCGGTTGGGGGTGATGGGCTTTTCGAGAAAGTTGAAGGCCCCCAATTGCATCGCCTCCACGGCTTTGGTCACGGTCGCATGTCCGGTAACCATGATGACCTGGGCTTCCGGGAGCAGTTGTCGAGCCATCGCCAAAACTTGCATACCGTCGAAATCATTCATCATCAAATCGGTGATAATGACGTCGAAAGTGTTCTGCTCTAAGTGCCGCTTTCCCTCTGGACCGCTGGTCGCGACGGTGCATCGGTACCCGGTTTTCTCAAGGCTTTCAAACATTGCTTGCGCGAGCGCCGGATCGTTATCGACCACAAGGATCGAGAAGGATTTTGGATCCAGTTCAGAGGGCGTTCCGGTATCGGTGGACGTAGAAAGCGGAGATTCGTCGATTTGCATGGCAAGTTGACTTTGCAGGGCGACTGAAAGGTTGTACTTTGACGCCTTTGGATTTTCGTTAAATGCAGGGTTTTGAAAAGGACAAACGGATGGACGGGGGCAAGCTTTGTCGCGGCGTACGCGGGGCAACAACTGTCGAGAGCAATTCCAAAGAAGCAATTCTAAAAGGAACACGGCAGCTGCTGGCACTCATGATTCGCAGAAACGACATAGCACAGGAAGATGTTGCGAGCGCTATCTTTACCGTCACAAAAGACCTGAATGCTGAATTTCCGGCTCTCGCTGCTCGGCAAATGGGCTGGATCGATATCCCTCTGCTCTGCGGTTACGAAGTCGACGTTCCTGGATCCCTCGGGGCTTGCGTCCGAATTCTCTTGCACTGGAACACTGCAAAATCCCAGAAAGAAATCCACCACGTCTACATTCACGACGCCGTGGCCCTGAGACCCGATTTGAGCAAGCTTCCACCCGTCGATTGGAACGAGCTTGAGGAATGGATTACGACCCAGCTTGCGCCATCGAAATCAAACAAGCCCTAAGGCTCAGTGCCCATCTGAGAACCATGAGCCGCTCTGGCTCTAGCCGCGGTTTCCGATGTTTTTCGGATAGGCTCTCATTCGAAATCAGTCGAGACCGAGACTTGCTAGTAAGAGCGGCTAATAGGGGGATTGCCCAGTTACCAAACTCGCCAAGGCCTTCCACACGGAAGTTACCCCGTCGCAGATCAGTTTCGATGTTCCCCACTGCCCTCCCCAAGCGGGCATGATCAAGACGGAGAGGACGATTGTTCCCAGGAAAACGGCTGCTAACGTACCATCCAAGGGGGTGGTTGATGCCAGGGGTGTGGAACGATTGAACCAAGAACTCTTCTGCAGTTTCGGTGCAATCAGTTCCTTGATTGGCTCGAGCTCCACGTCAACAAGATCGTTCTGTCCAATCCATTTGTGTTTGCAGAGCACCGACCAAAGCATGTCTTGGTAAAAGAACCGAAACTCTGCACCCACGCGCACTTTCTGAGCCAAGGCGCGAGATACACGTACTGTGAATGTGTCGCGACTCTGCTCGACGACTTGAACCTGTTTCTTCTTCGAACCCAGTTTGAGCCAGGCGCATGACTGCGAGTCCGCAATCTTGCATCGATAAGCAGGTGAATGATCGATCATAGTTCGATTCCATTATTAAATCTGAATCAAGCAACTTCGCTTGATCTCGTCCGCTCAACCTTGGGTTTTGCTGGTTGACGCGTCTGCGCGATATTAAAAATTCACTCCAGTTTCTACAGCAAGACCGTTAATCTATGCCGCCTTGGGGGGCTAAGTGGCCTGCGCCATCCGTGTCGATTCTTCCGTTCGACACGCGTAGGAGCTGATTTCTGCGGATAGCGAGTGCAACGGTCGATCGTCTTGCAAGGATCGTAAGCCCCTCGCCCTCACTTGAGTATCATGCCACTGCAGCTAAGAAATCTACTCTTCCTGCCCATCGCCTTGGGAATCGCGATCCTTTGGGTGGATGGGGGCTTCGGGCAAGTACCAGGCATTTGTTCGGCACCGGGGGGAACGCCCTGGAACGCGGATGAGCAAGTCATCCGCCAATGGCTGGAACAACGGAACGATCCGAAAGCAAATGCAAACCCCTTCCCGATCAACGTCCAAGCAACGCCCCCGGCAGCTCCTGCCTATCAACAGCTTCACACTCCCCACTCCATCACCCCACCTCACTCTATAAGGGCACCTCACTCGGTACCCTCGAGGAAGGCCTCGTTTCGCACTTCGGACGGCCAGGACGATGAGTTGCTGGTTGCTCCAACTCCACTCGCCGAAGCGGATCCTCTTTCCGGTCTGGGGCCCGATGCAGCCCGCGAACGGGAACGATCGCAGTCCGCAGCTTCAACCCCTTCCCCTTCCTCCACGCCGCCTGGTGTAGATCCGCACTGGGAAGTGTTCGCGAAAGAACGCTATCCATCGGCGATCCAATGCGCGAAGTGTCATCAAAAAATCTACGACGAGTGGCGAGTGAGCGGCCACGCTTACGCCGCCATTTCACCTATGTTCACCCGCTTCGAACAAAAGGTTGCCGAGTTGACGAGAGGTACCGCGGGCACATTTTGCCTGAGATGCCATGCCCCGGTCGCAACACAAACCGACTTCCCTCGCGACGCTGCAATCTTCGATGGCCCTGCCGTCTTTCGTGAAGGAATCACTTGCATTGCATGCCACCGAGTGGTCGAGCGTTATGGACGTGTCAATGGCGAACGCCGTATTGAAACAGGCAGTGAATACGACCCCGTCGTTGGAAACTTCGGTGGTGATGGTGTCCATGCGGCTATCGCCGATAAAGACCATTTCAAGGTGAAGATCGATCCGAATGACAAACGCCCCCTTCAGCCGATCCACAACGGAGCAATTCAATTTGAACAACTTTCCGATAGCTCGTTCTGCGCCGGGTGCCATCAAGTCGTAGTGCAGCCTGGTATTGGATTGGAAATTGTCTACCAACAATACAGACAAGGTCCTGCGTGCAAGAAAGGGGTTTCATGCCAAGACTGCCACATGGGTGCAGTCCCTGGTAAAGCGTTAGGGTACACTTATGGCGCTGCTGCCGAAGTCGATAAGAAGACGGTCAATCAACAGCGAAAACACTCCAATCATGTGTTCTACGGGCCTGCATACCCGCTCGCCCATCCCGGTCTTTTTCCGCACAACGAGAAATCGTTCCGTTGGAAGCCGGATCAATGGCTTCAGTTCGATCATCGTCAAGGATGGGGGACTGCGGAATTCGAGGATCTGGTACGGCGCAACCCCCATGCCTTCCAATTTCCTGACGCTTGGAAAATTGCACAAGAACGGATCGACGCCAGAAAGGTAATCGATGAAAACCAGAAACTTCTCGATTACAAGCGTCAGACCGCAGTAGAAATTCTCGAAAACGGTTCGCAGATCAACGGCCCGTTCTTCGCAAATACACCGATTGCGGGGAGGAATCTCGACTTCCACTACCTCGTTTGCAACACGAGTGAAGGTCATAACATGCCGAGCGGATCGCTCGGTGCACAGCCTCAACTCTGGCTCAACGTCGTTCTGGTGGGGCCCAACGGGGGACAGTCCCCTATTCGGTGCTCAATCATCCCCCCTTTATTCGGATGGAAGCCCACAGCATTCCGCCGCTCGATTCGAGAATGGCGAAATACTCCATACCCGCGGAATTGCTTACGCAGCGAGGTACCTACAGGCTTAGCGTTCGCCTTCGAAGCCGAGTTGAACCTCCTTACTTCCTTCTCTTTTGCGAGGGAACTCCCGACATGCTCACCTCGCTCAATGAAGCTATTCTCGACGTGCATCCTTACTCAACGGAATTTACCATTCGGTAAAGTGTAAGGATGATACGATGATCCAGCATCTGAACAAAAAGAAGTGCCTCACAGCAGCATCGAGTCGTGCTCTGCCTTTATTCGTGGCTTGCGTATGCAGCGTTTGCGATGTTGGCTTGATCCATGCCCAAATATCGATCGACGATCCTTATTCGAGCATTCAATCTGATCTGCCGACGCAACAACCGAACGAAAAAATTCTACCTTGGAAGCAGCCAGCCAACTCGCTTGGTTCTTCCGCTGCTTTTCCATCGCTGCTTCCGCAGTCCAATACGTCGCTTTTGCCCTCCCCCAGTAACACGGAGTCTATGCCGGCTCCGGTCGGACGCTTTCAAGAACAAACCGCTCACAGGAATGATACCGATCAGACGTTGGTACTTCCTCAAGGTGTCCCCTCTCCAGTCGGTTCGGTGCAGCATCATGTTCGCTTGCCCTATGAGCCAATGCGTCTGACCCTTTCTGAAGAAGGTCTGCCGTCGATGTCGCAGGGAGCGCGAGTTGTTCCCTACCAGCCTTGGGATTTCACTCCAAATCGACATGAACCTCAACCGCTAGAGTCACACCGAGAAATCGAGACCTATTACGGGAAGTCGTTGGTCGAAACCCAAAGGCCATGGGTGGAGTGGTGGCGACCATTTTATACCGGGGGGATGTATGACCCAGGGATCGAAGTCTTTAGCGATGTCAATTTGCTGACTCCTTCCTTTCTCGTTTACGGCGATTACCGAACGGGTGTGGGTATGCACCGCGTGGGTGGGCAGGATGTTCAAAACTGGGCGCATCGACTTAATCTGGACTTGGATTTGCGACTCACGGGGACCGAGCGATTTCACCTGTTCACAGGTCCTCTGGATCATAATGGTCGATTCACTCGCCTGGATTTCAGCAATGGTGACGTCGAGTTCGAGGAAGAGCTTGATTTCCAACCTGACACTGCGTTTTTCGAGGGGGATTTGGGAGCAATTACCGGGAGCATGATCGGTGACGATGCTCCATTCGATCTTCCCTTCACGGTCGGTCTTGTACCTCTCCTGTTTCAGAACGGTATTTGGATGGAGGATGCGATCGCTGGTGTTGCAGTTGCTCTCCCTTGGAGACATTCGCGTGCGTTGAATTGGGCCAATTTCGATGCCACGTTCTTTGCTGGATTCAATCAAGTTACAAGTCCAGCATTCCAGAACGACAACAGCGCTGCGTCGGTCTTTGGCACAGCTTGGTTCGTCGAAGCCTACGATGGATACATCGAAATGGACTATGCCTATTTGAATGACCAAGACGGATTGGGCCGCTCTTATCACAACGCAGCCGTCGCCTACACACGTCGGTACTTTGGTCGCATCTCCAACACGGTCCGATTGATTGGCAACGCCGGGCAATCAGGCCCTGTCGCCGACCGCACAGCCGATGGTGGTCTTCTCATCTTCGAAAACAGTCTTGTCTCGTCCCAGCCGAGCCATTTTGTCCCCTACTGGAACTTTTTTGCCGGGAATGGACGCCCCCAAAGCGTCGCTCGCGCAGCAAATGCGGGTGGAATCTTAAGAAATGTCGGTATCAACTTCGAAACCGATGCCTTGACCGGTTACCCTACTCTAGCCGCCGATGGAGCGAACGCTTATGGTGGTGCGGTCGGATTCAATCTGCTCTCTGCTGACTTTTATCGGCAATGGATCGTAGAGTTCGCCGCCGCAGATCGATATGGCAACCCTGGAATCAGTTCCTTCGATGGCCCGCAATACGCTTTGGGGACTCGGTATCAGCAAGCGATCAACAATCGAAGTCTCTGGCGTGTCGACTTCATGAACGGTTGGTTTGACAACGCGCCTAATATCTATGGCACGCGGGCTGAGTTTCGTTGGAAATTTTAAGCGAGTCGGAATGTTCGGAATCAAAGCGGGGTATTTTCAAGCTGTTTCAGCTTATGCCCTCTGGGGAATCTTTCCCCTCTACTGGAAATCGCTCCGAGAGGTCAATTCGGTCGAAGTCATTTGCCATCGAATTGTCTGGTCCCTTCTGACGCTCGTCCTATTCGTCACGTTGCTTAAGCAATGGCCTAGCATTCGGGAAGTGATCAAGGATTCGCGTCGCGTCGCACTTTGTGGGCTCGCTGCCATCCTGATCAGCATCAATTGGCTTGTCTTCATTTGGGCAGTGAACAACGGCTATGTCATTGACAGCAGCCTTGGATATTTCATCAATCCGTTGCTAACTGTTCTGCTGGCAGTGGCCCTATTCCGCGAACGAATCTCACCCTTGCAATGGAGTGCAATCGCCCTCGCATTCGCTGGTGTCGGCATCATGACCATCGACGGCGGCCGATTTCCCTGGGTCGCCTTCCTACTTTCCACTTCCTTCGCGTCCTACGCGGCCGTGAAGAAAAAGACAACATTACCCGCTATCTCCGGGTTAGGGATGGAGACCGCGATTTTGGCTCCCCTGGCGCTGGTTTTGATTGGGTATTTTGAACAGTCGCAAGGAACCGCTTCCTCGCGTTCCAGTTTGCATTGGATCCTGCTTGTTCTCGGAGGGCCCATTACCACCCTGCCGCTGGTCCTATTTGCATCCGCGGCGAAATCTGTCCCGCTGGTTGCCATGGGAATGCTTCAATACGTTGGCCCAACACTCCAGTTTCTGATTGCACGATTCTTCTTTGACGAACAGATGAGCACCGGGAAATGGATTGGCTTCGTCTTCGTTTGGGCGGCATTGCTTTTGTTCACTTGGGGAACCATCCTTTTAGAGAAACGAAAAGCAAACGGGGCGGCGATCCGCTAGAATGCATTCGGCCCTTTCCTTAAGGATGACATGATGCAAATTCCCCGCCTGCGACAACTCCGTCGCCCCCATTCCCACCCTTTCCGTTTGGCCTCGCTTGTATTGTCGCTGACCCCTCTCGTCGCGCTGGCTTGGTTGGCTGTCCCTTCGTTCTCGCAAGATCGATGGACAGCGGGCGCGGCGAAGGAAGAGATTACTCCTGTCGAACCTGTTCGGTTAAGCGGTTACGCAGTTCGAACGCAAAGCACATCCAAGGTGGCGGACCCACTATTTGTTCGCGCATTGTATCTGGAACATGCCAACAGCAAACCTTTGATGTTGGTGTCGCTTGATGCTATCGGTATCGCACCGGCAATGACGGAACAACTCGCTCGATATGCAGAAAGCGAGTTCAAAATCTCGCGAGCTGAACTTGCAATCTGTACTACCCACTCTCACTCCGCTCCTCACCTAGAGGGTGCATTAACCAATCTCTATTCGATCCCGCAATCGCCGGATGAAATCGAGGCAACTCGGCGATACACGGCACTGGTCATCGACAAGACAAAGGCTGCCATGAAAAAGGCTTGGCTGCAAAAGTCTCCCGCGGTTGTGACTCATGCCGAAGACCAAGCTGGATTCGCCAAGAATCGCCGCAAGGTCACCAATGCCCAGTATTCTGGCTTCACTGACTCGAGCGATGGGCCTGTCGATCAGAAGGTCCGCATTCTCAAAGTGACTCAGCAAGACGGCAAACCCCTCGCAGCCGCTTTCCAATACGCTTGCCACTGCACGACCATCTCTCCTGACCTAAACCAAATCAGCGCCGATTGGGCCGGATTGGCTGCTACGCAAATTGAAAACGATTGGTCCGGTTCGATTGCTCTCCCCATCATCGGCACCGGCGCGGATGCCAATCCGAACCCTCGCGGATCCTATGAAAACGCCCTCGCACACGGCAAGGAACTAGCAACTGCCGTTCTACGAGGATTGAAAGGGGAGCAGAAACAAGTTCCTGCACCAACCACGGTCACGTTTGCTTACACCGGTTTGGAATTTGAGCGTCCCGATCGGAACAAACTGCAACAAATGCTGGAAAGCAAAGTGTATCAAGAGAGAAACTTTGCAAAGACAATGTTGGACATCCTCAAAGTAAAGGACCGTATTCCCGAGTCGTATCCAGCACCGGCTCACCTTTGGACCTTTGGTGACGAGCTGGCATGGGTTTTTCTAGGCGGCGAAGTTGTCGTCGACTTCCAGATGCGATTGGAGCGAGAGCTGAATCAATTCGCAAACGTCTGGGTTGCCGCCTATACCGATGACGTATTCGCTTATGTTGCTTCGGAACGCGTTCGATCCGAAGGTGGCTACGAGGTGGATGGCTCCATGCTGTATTACAACCAACCCGGACGTTGGGTATCGGGCACGGAAGATAAATGGGTCCGAGCGGTGCTCGATCTCCAACGACAGAAGCGATCCTTGGAGCAGCCGCTCAATGCAGAGGATGCCTATCGAAGCGTCCAGGTTCCTCCTGGTTGGCGTGTCGACCAAGTGGCTTCGGAGCCTTTGGTCGAGGATCCTGTGAATATCAGTTTCGGCGCGGATGGACGCGTTTGGATCGTCGAAATGGGAGACTATCCGAGCGGTGGAGAACGGCGTGGACGAGTCAAGTGGCTTCGCGATAACGACGGAGACGGTAAGCTCGATGAAAGCCATGTCTTTCTCGACGACCTGGATTTTCCAGCGGGCGTTCAAGCATGGCGCGACGGAGCTATCGTTGCTTGCGCTCCCGAGGTCTTCTTTGCGCGGGACACCGATGGCGATGGAAAAGCCGATGAACGGACGACCATCCTCTCGGGATTCCCGGAGACGAATCCGCAGCACCGCGTTTACGGCTTCACGTACGGTCTAGACCATCGCCTGTATTTTGGCGCCGGTGATGGCGCTCGCGAAGTGCTGCTTCACAAATTGGACGGAACGACGGAAAAGGTTTCAGTGCAAGGTGTCGATCTGGCACTCGATCCCGACCGCCGAACCCTCACGCAGGAATCAGGGGAAACCCAATTCATCCGAAGCCAAGATGCTTGGGGAAACTGGTTTGGTAATGACAACAGTCACCCAATCTACCACTTCACGATCGATCGATTCTGGAAAGTGGATGATGTCCCACTGCCTCGCTCCCTCTATCAATATGTAACCAATCCTCCCAGCACCCCGCAGGTGTTCCCCCTCAGCCAACCCCTGGACCGATTCAATGACCCTTACACCGCGAATCGATTCACATCGGCCTGCAGCACCATTTTTGATTCAAGCCCCGGATCGGGGGCTGCCATGCAAGGTGCTGCGATTGTTTGCGAAAGTGTTCACAATTTGGTCGCCCGCTTTCAAATCAAGCCTGAAGGGGCCAGTTTCAAAGCATCCCGATTTCCCGAGGATGCGCAGTCCGAGTGGATTCGGAGCGACGACCCCTGGTTCCGTCCTGTTCGAGTGGCGAACGCGCCGGATGGAACGGTTTGGGTGGTCGACATGTACCGCCGTGTGATCGAGCACCCCACTTGGATTCCTGAAGAATGGCTTGCTCGACTCGATGTTCGAGCGGGTCAAGACAAAGGCCGACTCTACCGAGTTTACCGTAACGACTACAAGCCTTCTCCATTGCCCAAACGGGACTGGTCGAACGCATCGACAGCCGAACTCGTCGCAATGCTCGGCGATGCAAATCAAGCGGTCGCGGAGATGGCTCAACAGCAATTGCTTTGGTACGCATCCAGTCGTCCAGACTTAGTGAATCAGCTGAAAAGTGGTTTGAACGCGCCGGTGAGGCCCAAAGCCAAGCTCCGTATCTTCAACATGCTTCACTACCTCGGTGCACTCGATGGTAAGGATTGGTCGCATGTTCTTGCCGATCCAGAGCTCGGGGTGGTCGACTATGCATTGCGAACTCTAGCGAGGGAAAAGCTCGATTCACCTCAGATCGCCATTTCTCTAAACGCTTTGGTCGGACGTCGTGATTTGCTAGACTCACCTGCCTCTACGAAACACTTGTTTCTAGCGTCATTGCACTGCGATGGATTGGGAGCAGCATTTCAGGCAGAGTTGCTGGCTAGGCACTCGAACGTGGCTGGATGGGACTCGCTGGCTCTCTTCGTACCAGCAAGCCGAGTGGACGGCTTGACCAAAGCTTTGCTCGATCGGTCGGACGTCGCCTTAACCAAATTGGTCGATCGATTGATGCCTCGAATCTCGAATGGATTGCAATCCGAGTTGGTGAACGCACTGCGCGATCACAAAGGATCAAGGCCCGCTTGGCATTATGTGATCGCTCAGCGCAATCTTCTCTCCAAACAAAAGCAGCCTAATACCCATAAAGAATCCTCGTTGGATCCTATGTTGATTGCAAACCTCGTCGCGGATGCAAAGCGTGCTTTGACAGCTGCTGATGTCGAACGAAACGCGCGTCTGGCTGCTCTCGATTTCTATTGGAACTCCCTATCGGAGAATCAGAAAGACGACAAAGAGTCGCTTGTTTCGATCGCTTCCACTCTCGGGGATGTTCAATTAGCCGATGAGATATTAAAGCTCGTACTCGAAGAGGGAGAAAGCTATTGGAGTAGCATGATTCAACAGACGAGCTCGCAGCCCGATTGGAATAAACGACTAGCTGCGATATTTCTTGCTCGCCCCAAATCGGCCGTTTGGTGGTTGGATCGAGCCATCGCAAAAGAGTGTTCAATCGACGATGTTCTACCTAGCCAGATCGAACGGCTTCGTGAGCAGCCCGACCCGGAGATCAAGAAACGCGTTCTCACCTTATTTGGTGCCGACGACCGGGCCAATCGACAAGAGATCATCGCTGGTGTGCTTTCGAACTGGCCAAAGGATGCAGACCGCGATACCGGCAAGGCCTTGTTTATCCAGCACTGCGCTGCCTGCCATGCCGAAAGAGAAATTTCCGGAGACAAGATTCCTGCTATCGGGCCGCCTCTCACGGGACTTAATCATTGGACTAATGATGCTTGGGTCACTGCCATTATCGATCCAAGTCGCTCGGTCGATACCAAATTCAAACGTGTCAGTTACCGCACCGAGGATGATGAGATTATCTCAGGACTGAAGGTGCGAGAGACGGATGATGCTTTGGAGATTGTCGGAACCGATGGCCGGATTCAGTCGATTCAAAAGAACAGGATCGCGGAGCAAAAGGAATCTAGCTTGTCGCTCATGCCGGACGGTTTTGAGAAGTCGCTCGATGCCCAGCAAATAGCGAACTTGATCAAGTACCTGCGAAGTTCCGAATAAAACTCCATCGTCGGAATTCATTGCCCTCTGGCATTTTCTCTCAGGAAATGCGATATATTGCCCGCCAACGGAGTGGCGCAAGCCCCCGGTATCATCCTCACCTATCGAAGAGTCGCCTCTATGCCAAAGCCCGCTATCTCGGTAACTCCAAACGACCAACCTTGGGATTGGAACCTCTACAAGCTGTTTATTCGTCGATGCCGCGAAAAGGGGGCCAAGAAAAAGATCTCGGATTCCACTGGAATTTCTTTGTCTGGTAGCGATCTGTTGCTGAGAACCTTGGTCCTCAAACGCGTTCTGGAACGAGAGGCCTTGGCGAGCGACGAGAAGTTTGTCGGTGTCCTGTTCCCGCCGACCGTTCCAGGGGCGGTCGTCAACCTAGCGCTGGGGTTGGGGCGACGCGTCGCAGTGAATCTGAACTACACAGTTTCCGAAGCGATTATCAATAACTGCATTGAGCAATCGGGGATCAAAACCGTCCTCACCAGCACGAAGGTTATCGAAAAGTTTGGGATCAAGCCAAACGCGAAACTCGTCTATCTAGAAGACATTCGCGAAAAGGCAAACATGGGGGACAAACTCTCTGCGTTCCTCAATGCCAAACTGCTCCCTACGTTCATGGTGAATCGCAACTTGCAACTGGACAAGTGCACCCCTGAAGATTTGCTTACCGTTATCTTTACTTCAGGATCGACCGGGAATCCGAAAGGGGTTCCCCTCACACTGCTTAACGTAGCTTCGAATGTGCAAGGCTTCGATCGCTACATCCGAGTGCTCGATACCGACGATTTCTTGGGCATTCTTCCTTTCTTTCACTCGTTCGGTTTCACCGTAACTCTTTGGGGGGCGATGACGTTGCCATCCTCCGCCTCTTATCACTTCAACCCGCTGGAACCGCGACAGATCGGAAAGCTTGTACAAGCCAATAAGTCGACCGTATTGTTGGGAACGCCCACTTTTCTGCGAAGCTACATTCGAAGAGTCGAACCTGAACAATTCAAGTCGTTGCAGGTCGTTGTGGTCGGTGCTGAGAAAATGCCAGCCGACCTATTTGGCGCCTTCGAGAATGTCTTTGGCGTGCGACCAACAGAGGGCTACGGTGCGACCGAAACCAGCCCCGTCGCATGCGTCAACCTGCCCCGTGGCCGAGCGCAAAGCAATGATCGGGACGGAGGATTGCGAGAAGGCTCAGTCGGTCGCCCTATTCCCGGTGTTTCGGCACGCGTTGTTTCTCTCGATGATGGACATCCACTCCAAACCATGGAAACGGGGATGATTCAGATCAAGGGACCGAACATCATGAGCGGCTACTTGCATCAACCCGAGCTAACGGCAAAGGTCATTCAAGATGGTTGGTATACCACGGGAGACGTTGGGTATATCGACGAGGATGGGTTTGTCTTCATCACAGGTCGGCAAAGTCGCTTCTCGAAAATTGGTGGCGAGATGGTTCCTCACATTCAAGTTGAAGAAGCCATCTTGCAAATCGTAGGAGACAATGAAGGGGTCATCAACATCGGTGTCGCAGGCGTTCCCGATGAGAAAAAAGGGGAAAGGCTCGTTGTGCTACACACTGAGATTTCCAAAACCCCATCTGAGATTTGCAAGGAGCTCTCTTCGATGGGACTGCCGAATTTGTTCATCCCATCACCCGATAGCTTTATTCGAGTCGACGCAATCCCGATCCTCGGCACTGGCAAGCTTGATCTTCGAGGTCT
>JALOQZ010000411.1 GCA_025459245.1 Pirellula sp. | reverse complement strand
GCTGCCCGTAACGAATTCCGGTGTAGATTACGAAGGCTGCTGCGCTCATGTAGGCAAACCAAGCGACCGGCAAGGAGCGTCGCCCAAGCAGACCGAAGATCACGTGTCCGCCGTCAAGCTGACTGAGCGGGATCATGTTGAGCCCGGTCACCAAGAACCCTACCCAAGCAGCCATGAGCATAGGATTCATTGCGGAATTCGCGATCCAATCAAAGCGGACACTCCCTTCCCCATTGACTGCCGAGTTCAATGCTTGAACGATCAGCGGTTGGCCGAACTGAATAGAACTACTGGTCGTCGTAGGGGGCGTACCCATGAGAAGCCCCGCAACAGCAATCGGGACCGCGAAAACTAAACCGGCGAGCGGACCAGCGATCCCAATATCAAAGATCTGCTTTCGATCCGCCTGACCGCCATCCATCATGATGACGGCGCCGCAAGTCCCCATAGGATTGATGGGAAACGGGATGAACAGCGGTAGAGTAGACGGTATTTTGTACCACCGGGTTGCGAAATAATGCCCCAACTCATGGGCCCCGAGAATGGCTGTCAATGAAAGAGCGAATACAACGCCTCCGTACCAGTTCGCTAAGAAATGTTGACGGACCACGAACAGGGAGCCTTCCTCTGTCGCTTGCATCAAGATGGACGTTGGAGACCAGGCGACAATTCCCGCCCAAGTCATCGACAACAATGTTGAAACGAGGAGAAACGTAGGAACGACCCAAGCGGGTCTTCGCTGTCGGCGCGCAACAGGAGTCGATTCGGTTTGAGGAAGCTCGCTTGGCGCAGAACGGTCCTGAAACACCTCGAGTGTCTTTTCGAATTCTTTCGACGAAAGGCTCGGAGTGTTCACCTAGTAACTCAGCAGGCTGACGACTTTGTAGGGTTGTAGCTTGTCGCGACCGCGAAGGCCCACCAACTCGATGCAGAAAAGGCAGCCCGCAATTTCAACATCATTGTGAGCAAGCAGCTTGCAACATGCACCGACGGTACCACCCGTCGCGAGCAAGTCATCGACAACCAAAACACGTTGCCCTGGTTTCACAGCGTCCTTATGCATCTCCAAGGTGTCGCTGCCATACTCCAACTCGTAGCTGAAGGTGTGCTTGTCGTACGGGAGCTTTCCTGGCTTACGGACTGGTACGAAGGCTGCTCCAAGCTCCAAGGCGAGGGGAGCGGCAAAGATAAATCCGCGTGCTTCGGCGGCGACTAATGTATCGATTCTTTGTCCCCGAAACGGATCTGCCATGCGAGCGATCGTCTCTTTGAACGCATCGGGATTGGCAAGCAGCGGGGTTATGTCTCTAAAGAGGATCCCAGGTTTTGGGAAATCGGGGATATCTCGTATGAAGCTTTTTAGGTCAAGTTCTGGTCGTCGATTCATGTTCTCAATCGATGCTGCGGGGGTCATTCCTTATTGGGCGACGAGATTGTACCCCAATCCCCGCAGTCGAGTAAGAACCGACCTCTTCTCGATGGAAAGAACCTGTGAAAGGATCCTTACTCCCCTTCTACGGACGAAGGCTTGGCAGTGGCAGTCGATCCCTTTTTCGCTTTCGCTTCTCGGTACGCTTTCACTCGGTCACGAATATCAATTGCCCTGTAGTAAGCCCAATTGCGAAGCTTCGATCTCCAACGTGGACCGCCGATAATCCATCTCTCTTGTACGTGCGGTAGTCCCCCCAAACGCGGCTTGTAATCCTCATCGCCTCGCATGAAGTCCACACTTTTGCATCCCAACGCCGCAGCCTCGCGTATCGAGCAAAAGCTCGTCTGCCAGCCCGGCCGAAATTCAAAAAACTTGGTGTTCATTCCGGTCAGATAGATGTACAGAGTTCCGCCGTAGCGAAATCCGATTAGTCCACCTGCAGGCTCACCGTTGACCGTAACCAAAGTCACTAACGGACGATTTGTGGAATCCGACTCATCCCAAAGCGAAGACATCGCCTTGAGGAGAAACGACTCAAAACTAGTGGTCCCAAAGCAGCCATTGATTCCTCGCTCTGCCCATCTTCCCTGATGAAGATCAGCGATAATCTGAGCCATTTCATTCGCTTCAGCAAGCGACTGTGCGACTCGAAAAGTACTTACACTCTGCTGCCAGCCTTCTGTTTGCTCAAGCATCTTGCGGACTCGACGCGACAGCGACTTCACATAGGGTGTCCATCCTTGATCGATCGCAGCCTCCCAACAGTTGAGCCCTGCGCGTCGTTCGATCTTTACCTCGTCCGAATCCTGCAATCGCTGGACAAAAGCCTCCATAGCCGGATCGCCCTTGCGAATGCCATCCAAGTCGAAGTGATCCCAGCGTTCGGCCTGCGCTTTGTCGCCGATAAAGTAATCCGCAAAGGCCTGGGCAGCCTCACCTTCATCGTCGCTGCTCACGAGGATGCCAAGGTCATCCGAACAAGCCTTTCCATTTCCCATTAAACAAATAGTTTCACCGAGGACCCAATTCCCTCTCCTTGCCATTGGCAGAAAAGCAACCGTCTGACCGTCGCGATGAGCACGAAGGATTTCGAGTCGATAATCCGATTTATAAGCATCCCACCAAGCTCGAAGCCATGGGTAGCTTCGGTTCAATCGATTGCCATGCAGTGGGCTTTGGAGACAATCGATTCTTTCGAATCGGAGGGGGAATGTGCGGGGAGAGGCAACGCGAACTTTTGGGACTCAGCTACGGAGTAGCTAGCGGGACTTGTTAACGTCATCGAATGCAAACCTTTTCGCGGAGCTGGGGACAATTGGAGCCTATCCGAAAACCATTAGCCGCTCTGGCGCTAGCCGCGGTTTCCGGATAGGCTCTTAGCAATCTCGGCCTGGAGATATTGCCAAAACGTAGGTCAAAAACAGCTGCGAGAAAGATAATCCATTGTTTTTTGAGTCAAGCAAAGGTGCCGGCTATATCGATTGCACGGAC
>JALOQZ010000410.1 GCA_025459245.1 Pirellula sp. | reverse complement strand
AGACCAGCTGCACTGCGAAATTGAGTTGTCCGCACAAGCGTCGATTGGGGAAACAAAAGCAGTTGCGGACCAAGTTAAACAGATTCTTCTACGCGATCCAAATGTTCTTCGCGTCGATTGGGTGCTCGGACAGAGCGCGCCCTCCTTTTACTACAACATGATTGGTACCCGCCAAGACTCTCCTCGCTTCGGTGAAGCTCTGATACAAACCAAGGTTGTTAAGGAGCCTGCTAAGCTTGTTCGGGATCTGCAGGCTACCCTCGATCGCGAAGTGACCAATGCTCAGATTCGGCTTCTCATGCTGGAACAAGGTCCCCCTTACAACGCACCTATCGAATTACGAATCACCGGCGATAACTCGGACTTGATCCAATCCTACGGTGAGCATATTCGAACGATGCTCATGAAGATTCCCAGTGTGACGCAAA
Source organism: Pirellula sp. (assembly GCA_025459245.1). Taxonomy (GTDB): domain Bacteria; phylum Planctomycetota; class Planctomycetia; order Pirellulales; family Pirellulaceae; genus JBKCUI01. Next base: position 4,588 of record JALOQZ010000410.1, on the reverse strand, counting down.
CGCAGGCGGACATGACAGACATGCTCCCTCGCTTGGTCTACGATATCAATGAAGATGAGTCGCGAGCTCTCGGTATTCCTTTGGTAGAAATTGCCAGACAATTACAAACTTCACTGGAAGGGAGCGTGGGGGGCTCGATCCTAGAAGGGAATGAAGAAGTTCCAATCCGTGTCCGATTGGCACGCGATGAACGAAGCGATCTTCCGAGCATCGAGAAGGTGGATTTGATTCACCCCAGTTCCGTTTCAGGGAAGGGGACTGTCAGTCTCGCCGCATTGGGATCGCCGACAGTTCGCGCGGAAGCAGCGACGATTGCCCGATTCAATGGAAATCGGATCAATGAAGTGAGGGCATATTTGAAAGCAGGCGTACTGCCGTCCACTGTATTGGAAGCTGTGCAACGCGAATTGCAGCTTCCGGAAAACGCTCCACCAGATGGTTGCTCGATCGAATTTGGAGGTGAATCCTCGAAACGAACAGAGGCGGTCGGTCAATTGCTTGGCAACGTGACCCTGCTCGCCGCATCGATTGTGTTCGTTCTGGTCATCAGTCTTCGGTCCTTTCGAGCCATGGCAGCCATTCTGGGAATCGCGGTCCTCTCTTTCGGGCTTGCGATCCTCAGTCTAGGATTAACTGGATTTCCGTTCGGCTTCACGGCCATTGTCGGTGCGATGGGAATGATTGGTATCGCCATCAATGATTCGATTGTTGTTTTGGCGGAGCTTCGTTCCGACCCTCGCAGTCGAAAAGGGGATCAAGAACGGATTTTAGAATTGCTCCTCCAATCGACTCGCCACGTCCTTTGTACTACTTTCACCGTCGGCTGTTCGTTTATTCCTATGCTTTTGGAAGGGGGGACATTTTGGCCCCCCATGGCGATGGTGATCTCTGGAGGAGTCTTCGGCGCAACCTGGCTCGCTCTCTACTGGATTCCCGCCGTCCATTTGCTGTTTTGGAGGCACCGCGCAGACGATGCGGTGCTTACTCAGGGGGCGCGACAATACTCCGAATGCGTGACAGTGCCCGTTGATAGCGTTTCTTTGCCGCTTCCAGCGTAATGCCGAGGATATCAGCCGACTCCTGCAATGTGAGTTCGTCAATATGCCGCATTTCGATAATCTCGCGGTCTGCAGGTGTAAGTTGCTCCAACGTACATCGAATCTTGATCACCATTTCTTGACGATCCAAGATTGAACTGAGAGAGAGCATGGAGGTCGCGAGATACTCTGTCAAAAAATCCGTCGACAGATCTGTATCGCAGTTTAACTCGCGATCGGGTGATCGCTTTGCTCGAAAGTGGTGTCGATGTACCTCCGCCACCAAATGCTTACCGATCAAACGGAGCCAAGTAACCGGATCCATTTTGGGACTTGCCAAGTACGTTGCCAAGCTCTGATTCGCACGCACAAAGGTCTCTTGAACAATATCCGAGGCATCGACCCTCGCGAGCAGTCTTCTGTCTAGTCGATTCTCGATAAGCTGTCGAATATGGGGCCGGACGCGTGAGAACAAGGCGGCGAGCTCATCTTCGCGATTCCCATTAAGGAGGTTCAACATCGTGGATTGAGTCATTTTGAATTGCGAACTGTTCTCTAGGGAGTGTCTTCGTAAATACGCTGGATGGTTCTCTCCAGCTCAGGCTGAATATTTAATGCGCGGATCTCCGATTCTGGAACGAATTGCAGTCGTTGCTGAACCAGTCCTAACCATTGGCGAAGATGATTGTCGGTGACTTGCAGAGCACGCAGTTCTTCTAGCGAATAACGTATAACGTTGACCTTTAGTCAAACGCGAAAGGATGAAGTGAACATCTCGCTCTGGGATGCTTCGATGAATAACGGCCTTCGCGAAGCTTCGAAGCAATTGAAATGCCGCTTGCTGCTCACTGGGGTGCATTCTGGATCTCTCCACAACGCGCGTCAGAGTGATAATCTTCGTACCGAGCGGAAGCGTCGATTCTTGGTACCCCTCGGAAAACTTCTCCACGGAATCTTGCGGTAGTTCACCCACTCGGTACTTCGTCACTATGTTATTCCATCCATCCAGTATTTCGCTCGTTTCCTGGTGATCTAAGTGGAACTCCTTTCCAGCTTCGATGACGGATTCGACAAAGAAGTCGTTGACCGCTTCTCGCAAATTTCCATCCTGATTATCCGCGAGCCGTTCGAGTAGGTTCGTCGAGGCAAGCCGAGCTGGTGGCGGAGCGACATTAGGCTGCGTTCCAGAATCTTGCGTCGCGGAGGATAAGGACACAATGGGAGGCGATAGCGGCTCTTGGAAAGGAACCGCTGACGTTGGTTGATTCGAAAGGACCAGGGATGGAGTGTTGATCTGACTGGACGTCGTAGTAACGTCGCTTGATCGCAAGGATTGATAGAGAAAGGGTGCAACGACGACGGCGACGGCGCCAAGCGACGCTGCCAGTGTCATGCGTTGCTTGCTTTTTCTGAGAAAAACATCATCCGCTTCTCGCCGTCCTTTTCTGCGGTCGCTAGGAGTAACTCCCGCTCGGAATCGCTCGAGAACAACTTGGAATTCGCGGCATGTCTGATATCGATCTTCTGGTGCGAATGCGCAAGCCTTCATAATGATCTTGGCTAAACCCTCCGGGACATCGGGGTTTAGCGATCGGACATCAGGTAGATCCAAAGTGGCCTTTTTAGACAAGAGCGTGGAGAGGCTTGTGTTTTCCCAAGCCTTCTTTCCGCTGGCCAATTCGTAAAGGGTGACGCCGAGGGAGTAGATGTCGCATCGGGCATCGCACACGCCCCTTAGTTGCTCGGGAGCCATGTAACGCGGCGTACCGATCGCATCTCCCGTTCGGCTCAATGACTTCGCCAAATCGAATACTTTTGCCAGACCGTAGTCGGTGATCCAGATCTTTCCTGACTTATCAAAAAGCAAGTTTCCTGGCTTGATATCTCGATGGATCAAACCCTGTTCGTGTGAATGCTGCAATCCTGATGCAACATCGAGCGCCAAGGATGCCAGACGCTTCCAGTCATATCGAACCTCGCTGAAATTCGCTTGCGCCCTATAGTCGCAATTACCTTCTTGGAGATCGTGAAGGCTGTGTCCATCGATCCACTTCATGATCAGATAGGACCCGAAATCCCTGCCAAACGAGTAAACAGGGACAATGTTGGGGTGGTCGAGTCGAGCCATCGCGTGCCGTTCCAGCTCGAAACGATCTGCGATGGCTGACGAGTCGGCGCCATGTAATCGCAATACCTTGATTGCCACATGCCGATCGAGATCCGTTTGGAAGGCTCGATACACGACCCCCATCGATCCTTGGCCAATCTCCGCTTCGATCAAGCAACCTGCAACAACCGTTTCACCAACTCGGATCTTCGAGATGGCGGGCGTACCCTTGCTCAGAGACGTTTCTAACATCGCTATCGCAGGAAACTCGGCCAATATCCTTTCGCGCAGATGCGGAAATGCACGCGCGAAGACATCAGCGCTAGTCATTGTGCCGGAGCGAATCTCTTTTAAGAAGAGCTCGCTCACGCGATCGAAGCTTATGTCGATGGGTTGCAGACGTGGGGGAGTCATAGTCGCGGGGGCTCGGACAATTCATTGCACTACTACATGTAGATACACGAAGTTCATCGAACCGTAGCATTCACCGCCCGACGCAACCCACATGCTGCGATGAATCAACTCGACTTTGATCCATCGCATCCCGACTCTACCGGTTGTATCGATCGTAACGAGTCGATCCATTCAAAAGCAGTTGCCGTTTACGAGCTCAATCGGTGCGAGGTCATGAAGATCTTCGCTAGACCGAGCGGTCCCATCAGCTTGCCCGCGGTCATTACCCCTGCCATCATCGCTCCATTCACTCCCGGGGTTCCGACGTCACTCCCGGTTAAATAGAGCCCTTTGAGCGATGTTCCGATTCTCCATTGGTGTTGAAAAAGTCTTGCTGCATCACAAGGCTGGCCGTAGATCTGTCCGTGCGGGTGACTCGTAAAAGACTGTACCGTGAGAGGGGTGGACAATTCGTAGTAATCCACCAAACCACGAAATCCTGGGAGATGTTTATCGACGTAATTTAACATCTCGATCGCGATTCGCTCTTTGTGATCTTCATAAGCATTACCGCGCCGCTTCCATTTGGTGTCCGCGAACTCAGCCCAACTGGTTGGCTCGCTGAAGTGAACGATCTGTGCTGTGTGATTGGTCTGCTCTGGATCTCGCAGCGATCCAAAGGAAACAAAAGCGCCGTCGATTCGTTCTGGTTCCCCGTCCCGAATACGTGCGTGCGTGTCGTGATCCAGTCGAGAATAAATCCAGTAGTTTCGATCGTCACAACCGATCGAGCGAGGATCTTCCTTCAATCCTACGAATACAATATTTGCTGAAACACCCCGTTTTAGCTGCTTTGCCTGCTCTTTCTCGTGTGGACAGAACGGCGTTGGAACCAATTTGGAAAAAGTGCTTGCGGCGCCAATATTTGAAACGATACACGGTGCGCGGAATTCAACTTCTTTCCCTTTGTGAAGGGCTCGAACACCGCAAGCTCGCTCCTTTTCGACGAGCACCTCCAATACCTCATGGTTGACCAGACAATCGCCACCAA
>JALOQZ010000409.1 GCA_025459245.1 Pirellula sp. | reverse complement strand
TCGGTGTTCCAACCAAGGCTGCGAAGGGAGTCTTCAATCAAGAAGCCGCCGTGCCCACAAACGATCACTTGGTCCGGTTGAACGGTCGGCGAAACAGTCGTGCTCTCCGACGGTCTCTGCCCGGTTTTGATCGAGGCAGATCGCTTCTTCTTTTTTGTGCTCGAAGCAAACAACGCAGCTTCGTGCTTCATCACTTGCTGCATTCCTTTTGCGATTAAGGCAGCTTGATCCTGCCTTGCCTGCAATGCCAGTGCATCGATATCGGCGTCCGCCAAGGTTGAACCATCTTCACCGACCAAGCGAGCCAGTCGATATCGAGCCGCATCGCGTGTTGCAGGACGACCATCGGCGGTTTCACAATCCCCCGAATCCTCCGGCAAATCTCCCAGCCACAAATGCACGTCTCGCGCACTGGCAAACCACTCGTTGATGACGGGACACCAAGCGCCGTACAGAGGTAGACGCTGCGAGATGGCGCTGATATTCGAACGTTCGATCCCTGTATAGACCAGCGCTCCGCACTGGAGCCGTTGCGAGTCGGTGCACGCGTCGATCGCCACCTTTCCATCCCGGATCGGAATCAAATCGGTTGTCGTCGAGCCAATATCTACCACCAAGCCATACGTTGACTGCGTGGATGCGCCGATGAAACTGGCGAGTGCGTGCCAATTCGATGCTGCAACCATCCAGGGATCGCGAGCGGCTTGAGAGACTGAATACCAGTTTCCCTGAACACCGTAGACCTTCACCATGCTCGCAGGAAGAATCGAAGTGGTCTGCTCCAAAATGTTTGCGACACCGATCGCCCGAGTCGGAAAGCAATCGGCGAGCTCGCCTGTCATCGTTAGCGCGATGCCACAGAAAGGTGGCGCCGTTTCCAGCAACTGTGCGATCGCCGCACCGAGTGCCTGGGGCTGTTTCCAAAGAGGAAAGGCAAGACTTCGCGCCCAACCATTCGTATGCGCCCCCTTGATATTCGCCCCGCCGATATCGAGCCCTATCCAAGGAGCTGCAGAATCCCGCTCGCTGTTCAGTTCGGCCAATGAGGATGATGGAACGGGTGAGGACTCTGGAGCAGGTGACGATTCGACGGGGAGGGACATATCGACAGACTCGCGGGACGAAACAAAAAGCCAAATGGACAAGACAGGTGGCAGGAGGTTAAAGTCTGGTTGATACTCCGCATCCTGCAACCGCACTATCAGGAAAAGAAACGAAACAAAGGGTATGCGAACGCCGCTGGCCTGGCTCAATACGACCTCGAGCATTCCGAAACTCGCTCTCGGAGCCTCTGGCATCGGTTTTGCCGTTTTGCTTATGTTCATGCAAATCGGATTCTTGAACGGACTCTTCGACAGCGCTGTTCAAGTTGTGCGGTTGTTGGATGCGGACCTTGTTCTCCTCAGTCCAGCTCGATACACCGTTCCAAGTGAACAGCGATTTGACGTCAAGATTCTTGATCGAATCCAACCCAATCCCCGCGTCCAAAGCGTCCACCCCGTCTACATCGATCGCGCAGTCTCGGAGATTCGGGTCATGGGATATGGAGCTCGTTCGATTCGAGCGATCGGCGTACCTACCGATGCTCCGATCTTCATCGATCCAGCGATGAACGCCAAGTGCGCCCAGCTCGCGCAGCCCAATCAAATCTTGGTCGATCGAAAGAGCAAAAAAAAATACGGCTTCGAAAAGAAGGACTTGCAACGACTTCGCCAGCAGGAAGTCGAACTCTCCGGCAAGCAAGCACGCATGACGGATTGGGTCGAAGTCGGGACCGACTTTGTCTACGACGGCACCATTGTCTTGTCCGAGCGAGGGGTCGCCCACTTCTTCCCAACACGCAATGGATTCGCATCCCCTCTTTCGGCTGCTGACCTGGGACTGGTCATTCTGAAAGACCGCACCCCAGCTTCTTTGGAGGCCGCGCGAAAGGAGTTCGAGCCCTTGGTCGGTCAGGGAGTACAAATCATGACGAAGCACGAACTCATCGCGCGCGAAATCGGCTTCTGGGCCCGCAACACTCCCATCGGAGCCATCTTCTCCATCGGTACTGTCATGGGACTCGTTGTAGGGGTAATCATTTGTTACCAAATTCTCTTCACCGACATCAGCGACCACCTCGCTGAGTTCGCAACTTTAAAAGCGATGGGTTACGGTCCATCCTACTTTTTGCGGTTCATCCTAGCTCAAGCCTTCTACCTCAGTTTGTTCGGCTTCTTTCCCGGCTGGATCGCGAGTTGGTTCCTTTACTACGGGCTGGCCGAATGGACAGGTTTGGTGATGCGACTCACGACCGGGCGCATTCTCTTGGTGTTCTGCCTCACGTTCGCGATGTGCACAGCAAGCGGCCTGCTAGCCGTTCGCAAGCTTTGGGCCGCTGACCCGGCCTCGCTCTTTCGTTAGCGACGTGGTTGGATAAACAAAAGGGATCTTTAACAAGATCCACTACCGCACGCAAGGATCTTTAACAAGATCCACTACAGGGCTCCAGGATCTTTAACAAGATCCACTACCAAGCTCCGGGATCTTTAACAAGATCCACTACCGGGTGGGGGCGAATCGGGCGCGCCAGAGAGCATCGAGATTGGGGGTCGTTGCTAGTACCAATTCGGCAAGCTGCTGAGCGGCTTCGGTGCGCCCGCTTGTTCGCAACAACTGCACTTGCCTTGCACGACACTCTAACCAGGCAGTCGATCCGGGAGGGAATGCTGCAGCCAATCGCTTCCATCGAAGCTCCGCATCGGTACTCTTGTCTGGCAATCGGGACAAAAGGCAATCGGGACAAAAATCGAGCCGAATAGTAAGTCCACCACGGGTCGCGTGGATGCTCGCTCTCCAATCCCTTCAGTCGCTCCGCCCCCGGGCCGCTGGAATCGGCGAAGTGCTCGAGCAAACACTGCCAATACGAAATCGACCGGCGAACGCTCCGCATCAGTGAACTGTCCCCACGGGTGTCACCAGGCAATGAGGATTGCATCTCTTCGACGAGCCGCTGCAGAGCCAACCAAGTCTCGGACTTTCCAGAAGTGCCGGGCGGGGAATTGAGTATTTGAGTCGCAAGACTTTGCGCTGGCACGACGCCAGCTAGCCACTTCGGTGCATCGCCTAGCTTTCGTATCGTTCCCGTAAACTCCCAACCTGCAGTCTTTCGCCATGCTTTCAGATCGTTGAGTTCGGCCGGTAGGGATTGCCAATCTCCTCTCTGTAGGACTTGCTCGTAACGCGCTAGCCAACCATCCAGTTTGGCTGTGCTTTCCGCTTTGACAATGGAAGCGTCGAGCCATGACTCTTGTAGCAACCAAGCATAGACTCGTAGGAAATCCAGAGTTCTGATTGCGATTCGTTGAACCGTCTCACGCGATGAAGTCGCGGAGACCACGGAACGCGAGTCGTTTGGTGGGGCGTTTAGTTTCTCAAGTCGATTGATCCAGAGATCGCAAAGCTCGTCAAGCTTGTCCGTGCCGAGATAGTACTCAGTTAAGGAATCGGCTGCCGTCGCCGCTTGCTCGGAACCTGGCCAGCGTTCGAGGAGCTCTTTCCAGATTTCTGTCCGAAGCCGAATCCACTCCTGCCGCTGCTCGCCCCGCTGATCATCACTGATTCCCTGGTCAGCCGCGACTTTCGACAATCCCGCTTGCACCATCGCCACCCCATTCATCGCTGCCTTGGCTGCTTGATCGGATTCGGGATAGGTAACGGCAGCGCGGTAAAATTCGTTGGCAGCAGTCATCGGGTCTCCTTGAAGCCCCCATAGTGCAGCCGCTTGCATCGCAAAACTCATCGCTTGAGGGATGTCGCGTTGCTCGGCGCTGGTCAACTCCGCTTGCTGCAGCCGATCGATCGCTTGCTCCCAGCGTTTTGCCGTGAGCAGCTGTCGCACCTCCGCCTTGATCAGCTCACTGGCGACCGAACGATTGGTCGAATTAGAAAGACCTGGCGACTCCGGCATGCCGCTTTTACCGGAGCTCGATCGATTGAACTCGATCAACAACGCATCTGCGCGGTTGGACCAGTAAGAGCCGAAGCGATTCGCGATATCTTTCTTGAGATCAAGGATTGCCTGTAGCGATGCGTTGTCGCTCGATTTCATTTGCGCGAGCTGAATGGCGAAATGCTCGATTGCCAGCGATGGATCCGTTTGCCATCCACCGCCGCGTGCGAGCCACTGGCTAGCCCCCTCCAAGTCTCCACTTCTGCGAAGCGACTCCGCAGCGATCGAGCACAGAGCAGATCTCCAACGGGTTATCGCCAGCCTATCCCCTCGCGATTCCCATGGCGCGAGTGTCTGTTCGGCAAGGTCGATCACTTTGCCGTACTGCTGCAAATA
>JALOQZ010000138.1 GCA_025459245.1 Pirellula sp. | reverse complement strand
CCAATACAGGTGGTTTGCGACCGATCGCAGTGGACTGTTCCTGTCGTAGCGACTGTAGTGTGGAGCGATGGTGCCGCGTCGGTGTAGATGCGAGTTGGGGCTGTCGATGTGACGGTGGCAATGGAGTGGGAATGGGAGTGGGCGATTTCAGGAGTTGCTTTTGCCGGGGTATCCGCTTTTTCAGATGGATTGGATTTGGGCATCCAGCGGCACTGAACTTGGTGGTATCCCAAGGTTCGGTCGATGCGTTTCCAGAGATCTGCATTTCGGATGGGCTGAACGGATCCGAAGTGTTCCCAGGAGAAATTGTTTTCTCTCCATTCCGTCAAACCATACCGCAGTCCGCGAAATACATAACGGCTGCTTGTCATCAGTGTGACACGGCTCGGTTGTTCGAGCGCTTCTAATCCACGGAGGACGGCGACGAGTGCGGCGCGATCGGGTGCACAGCTTGCCTCTTTATCCGGTCGCAACGTTTTCGAGTTCGAATCTCCAGACGCTCGCACTACTTCCTCCACGCGTTCGTTGGCTACCCGCCATCGAATGCTCTGTGGCAGGATAATTGCCTTCACAGATTAGGAGAAAGTGAGGTTTCGGAGGATTCATTTCAAGTTGATCCAAAGTACCGATTATCGAAGCTGCTTAAGAGTGCCCGATGATCTCGACTTTGCGGATCAGCTTGAAGGAAATTGAAAGAGATTCTTCGTACAATGGGCATGATGCGTCGAGCGTGATGTTTATGACGATGGATACGGTGAAGAAAGATTTAGAGGAGTTTTTATGATCGACTGGCCAGAGCTGCCCGACTGCGGCGTTTACTTGAATTGGCCTTCGGATGGCACCGACTGGATTCATCCCGACGATGTTGCCTTGGTCGAACATTGGATCCCCAGCGATCGCGTCTTTCGTCGCATCGGGTTCGATGGGACTTACTACCAAATCCAATATGGTGAGGCCGTTGCTAGAGTGAAGCCGACGTTATGGCTCAAGGTGGTCGATGAGGGATTCCATATCGGCGATCAAGTCGAAGTGAAAAGCATCGAGCTTGAACGCGAGCCCATCATCGGCCGGATCCTTGAAATTCGTTATGATGCGGCGTTGGGCTCGATCTACTATTTACTAGAACATCGAGAGCTGCCGTTAGCACGGCGTTACCTCGCTGACGAATTGCATCAGCTAAGCCGCCGTCCAGAGCTCCGCGATCCGATCATCGAAGCGACGATCCAGCCACCCGCGAATACCGATGCGGTTGACCTGAAGGTCGAGCCTTCTGAGTAGCCAACAGCTTGTCGCGGAACACTTTGGCTACAACCCCTCGTCGCTTTCCCCGGATGCCGTAAACTGGGAAGAAGAAAAAGCGTCTTCGGTCCCTCCCACTCCGCAACAGAAAAAGATCATGAATCAACCACCTACTGCCTCTCCGCTCGGCAAAGCCATGGTCGCTCTGGCTGTTTTGGTTTCCATAAGCGGCTCTGCGTATTTCGTAATGAACCCTGGCAAGTCCCAACCGCCAGCGGCAAAGCCAGCTGCGCCGCAAGCCGCCGATTCAAAGCCCGCCGATTCAAAGCCCGCTGGAGACAAGCCTGTGGAAGGTAAACCCGCCGGCGAATCCCCCGCCGAGTCAAAACCGCTAGAAAGCAAAGCAGCCGAGACGGTATCTGTTCCAAACGATGCAAAGTAAATCGATGGATTCGGCACCGACTCAATCGTCAGAAACCTCTCGCGTACTGCGTTTCGCGATCCTCCTAATCGCTGTCTTGATTCCAGTCTTGCCGGTCGTACGGGTCTATTTTTGGGATCATGCGTTACCGCGATGGTATATCGCGCACGCAGCCAACGAGATAGCGGCCGAGAGGATCGAGTCCGCGACGCAGTCGCTGGATCGTTCGATCGCTACCGACCCGAGTGTCGCGGCAGACATTCACTATTGGCGATTGCGTTTGGATATCTTGCTTGGGAAGAAAGATCTGAGCGAAGCCGAGCTGAACTCATTTAAAGAGCAGGTTTTTAGCGACTTGAAAGAATTGGAGGATAGCTCCTTGCAGGCAGCCGTTAGCGATTGGATTGGATCGCGGCTGTTGCAAGAGCACCAAGCTGGGACGGCAGTTCAGATCATGAGCCGTTTTTTTCCACCGATCGAAAAGCGCTCTCCCGTCCAAAACAATGATTTGGCTTACGCCAGAGCGATCGCAAAAGAGGACTTGGACCTGGCCTCCGAGGAAATTGATGCTGCTTTAAAAAAGGCGCCCGAACGCAATCCGGGATTTTTGGACACGAAAGCTTGGGTGCTCCATCAAAAAGGGGAAAACGAGTTAGCGAGGGAGTTCGCGCAAGTGGCCATCGATCTCCTCTATCAAGATCTCGCGGGAGTGGACCGAGAGATTTCTGAAGCGTTCTACCCTGACTCCAAGCTTGCTGAAGTCCGTGACAGGATGGAATCGAGCGGGCTCGAGAATGAGAAAGTCGCGGCCGCTGAAGGGGTTGCCAAGATCCCGGGAATCTCGGAATCGCAAGTTCAGCAACAGCTCAGGATGATCGCGGTTTTGCGTCACCACCGGGCCACTATTCTCGAGGCATTGGGAGACGAGACCGCGGCCGCGCTGGATCGATTGTGGCTGCGACTATTTGTCTTCAACGAGGTCGACACCCTCATCTAAAGTCGATCTTTCCGACGAAGTAAGCACGCTAGGTCGCCGCAAACGACCTCCGAAGGCCACCCTTGGCACCAGTCGCGACCAACTTGCGAGGAAAAACCTTGCTGAACCGAACGTGCATCAGGGCGAAAGCTCCAGAAAATCCGAACCAAGGGCTCGAAAAAAGTGCAAGCTGTGCGATGATGGAGGGCCGGGATGAGGATTTCCGCAGCGCCCCCATCAACCGAGCCGCCCACGGTTGCATTTATGACCTTGATGTGCATCTAGAGCTAGACATTCATGTTGGGCGTTCGTTCCGCAAAGAGAAAATATTGGACGCGATCAGCACGGTTGCTGACCCATGCCCCTAGGCTGCTTGATGCTGCCGAAATGGAGTTGCGGTTAGCCAAGGAGCGCGAGAGATGCGATCGATATCTTTTGCATTTTTCGGTGATCGCCATCGAGTCGACGGCACTGCGGCAATCGCCCAATACGCTTCGGGCATTCGAAAGCTTCATTGCTAGTCGCCTGAGGCTTTCCGACGAAGTCGGGATCCTTCGCAAAGGTGGGATCGGTTTGATGCTCCCAATGACCGACTCGGCGGGTGCTAAGACCGTCTTGGAATCAGTGCAGCAATTTGCAAGCGAGCATTCGGTTTCGATTCACGCTGAGATCTACACTTATGTGGGATATCATGGTGGCGATGTAGATCCCACAACACCAGATGAGGACGGCTCGAATTCGACACGAGAAGCATCGGCAGACTACGGGCCGACCTCAATCCCAAAAGGGCATCGCGAGGAATCGTTGGTTCAGATGATTGCAAAGCCCTTTCCTAAATGGAAACGCGTTTGCGACATCACAGGAGCGTTCGCCGGCCTCGTCCTGACAGCACCGGTTTTGGCAGTCGCCTGTCTCGCCGTCAAAACAACATCCAAGGGGCCGGTTTTCTTCAAGCAAATGCGTTGTGGCCAGCATGGTCGCCCGTTTGCCATTTATAAGCTCCGAACGATGGTGGTGGATGCCGAAGAGTTAAAGGCGTTGCTTCGAGAGCGAAACGAGAGAGACGGTCCCGCCTTCAAAATCAAGAATGACCCACGTGTCACGACGGTTGGAAAATTCTTACGCAAGATCGGCGCTGATGAATTGCCTCAGCTAGTCAATGTGCTCAAAGGCGATATGTCGATCGTAGGCCCGCGTCCACTCCCCGTCTCGGAGGACATCCAATGCGCTTCGTGGCAGCGTAAAAGACTGGACACAAAGCCCGGACTTACATGCACGTGGCAAATTAGCAAGTCTCGCAATATCAGTTTTCGCGATTGGATGCGCCTGGATTTGCAATATGGCAGAAAGCGAACTCTCCTTCACGACCTTGGCCTCATCGCGAAAACTTTCGGAGCCGTTTTCTTAGGACGTGTTGGCCATTAGAAGAAAGCTATCGTAGAATTCGACTGCGCCCGGGTGGGCGTCGTCGCAGGAGCAATAAAGACGCGGCATCAAAACGCCGTGAATCGTCACTCCTCGTTTTACGAATAGACTCACTCTTATCGAATTGCGAGCAAACATGCCCTTGTCTGCTGGTCGGTACTTCTTCGGCTTCTACCTCGTCGTCGTGACTTTTTGGTGTGCTGCCACCACCGTTTTTGCTCAACCGCCGCTGCCGCCGCTTGTTGAAAAGTCGAAACTGCTGCTATCGACGGACGACCCGAACCTGCTCCACGCGATGCAGGTCAAGATAGATGTCGCGGCTCCCGAACGATGGACCTTGGCAGACGGCGAGCAAGTTTTTGGATCGATTGCGCTCCATGCCGATTTGGAAGAAGAGCTCATCACGCTGGTTCAAGGCACGCGCGTTCAGCATCGCATACCTCTTAACGACTTTGCCGAACAAACCCGTACTCGCATTTCACAGCAGATCCAAGAGCGGCGAATTTTGATTCAGGCATTGAAGGAACTGGTTCCTATATCGCTCGTGGAGGAAAACCAACCTAACTCACTTGCTATCGGTTTTCTGAACAACGAGAACGGGCGGATCACTTACTGGTATATGGGGGCGATTTTCGAAGCGCCGGAATCGGAGCTAACGCCGTCGCAGCTAAAGACGCTGCGCGAACGTATAAAGAAACGCGATAGCATGCCCGCATGGAAGTGTGTCGGTGCCAACTATCCCTTTGCATCGAAACTGCAAGGTATCACTCCGCTCGGTTACTCGATGAAGGGATTTGTGCAGAACAATGTCTTCGTCGAAGAAATCGAGTTCACCGTTCCTCACGGCTTGTTTGTACCGGCATCGAAGAACAATGCTCTCTCAGTGTTCAAGAATTCGCCCGGCAATGACCGGTGGCTAGAGTCAGCGTTTCCCAAGTGGGTGTACGGCCTCGATCCGTCTGGTCGAACAATGATGGCCATGCCAACTCCTAAGGGGCCGATGTTGGAATGGGATGTTGTTCCATGGATGGAGCCAAGGGAACACACCTCTGCAGACAAAGTCAAACGGCAACCGTTTCCGACGACGATGACTCCGCAAGGCCTCGCTCTCACGGCAGTTATGATCAAGGATGCCGTCGAAAAGAAATGGACAGTCAAACAGACAATCGACCATTGGACCGATGAAGAGATTGCCAAGAGAGAGGCCCAGTGGATCGGAAATATGCCCGCCAAGCAGCTTCAGCTTTGCAACCAATGGAAGATGCAAGGCCTTACGTTGGTGAGAAACAAGTTTGATGGACTGTTACTCCATGCAGATGACAATTTATGGCACTTCCGAAGCAGCCAGAGCATGGAGGTTTTCAGCGTACCAAAGAAAGTGATCCACCCCGAATACTATGAGTTAGGGGAATTGGTGAACAAGCGAATCAAAGCATTCTTAGCGACCCATCCCGATCCCAACTACCCACAGCCCAATCCATATCGAAGACTTATTCGCAACACCTTTGCAGGAGGAGCTCTCCCTTACACAAAGCCTGCTGATCCACCTCAGGCTTCAAACACTCCTCTCGAAGAGATCTCGCTGGACACGCGCGACGCGAGTGGCCAAGTCTCCAAGACTGTTCTGCGCAGGATTCATACTCATCCCGATGATTGGGCATTCCTCGTCGGCAATTCATCGGGGAATGCGAAGCCATTTGCAACAAATGTACGTGGGTTGAGTATCGTGGTTTATGAAACCCCCCGCAGCAAAGGTCGGTGGCGTAGCTCCATCCCAGTCGAAGGGATACGACGTTATGGATTCGGATTTTTGGTTCAAGTCAAAGAGAAATGGGTCTTTGTCGAAGAAGGTTGGCTCGCCGAACCTACCGGAGATGCGCTGAACATTGCAATCGGTCGCACCGAAGCAAGATTGCAAGAGGAAGAAAAATACCGCAAAGAACCATTGAAGCTTGGATTTGACTACGTCCTATACGGAATCTTGGGTGGCGTTCCTGTGATGGGTAAAGATGCCAAATTGCAGAGCAATGGAAAATTCAATTACACCGACTTGAACGACACCCCTACATCCGTTTCGCAATATCTGACAATGCCACAACGCGGCGAGTATCTCTTCCTCGCCAAAGTGCTGGAGAGGCAGAAAAAGGAAGTTTCACCCTCGGCAGCGAGCCCGAAAACGATAAGTCCGGATGAGCGATTGTCGATGTACAAGGAGATCGACAAGATCATCGCGGATCATTGGCCTATGGAGATTGTGTTTCAAGACGACCAGAGACTAGACGCGCATTTCGAGTGCTTGGATGGCGAGGATGTGATTCTCCAGCAGCCAGAGAACGATAATTGTTTTCGCGTATCGCTTCGTCGACTTCGCAAAGCGATCGTTGACGAACTGCAACGCTTGGAGTCGCTTCGCAAAGGGGGACTATCCTACTATTCCAAACGGAAGCTGGATTTGTCCTCCATCTCGGACAGGGCCATCCGACTTCTCGACGATTCTTTTCCGATCATTGTTCGAAATCCTTCTCTTGGCTACGACTTCGTCAAGAATCGATTCAGTGATAATCGCATTGAGTATGTTCCATGGATACGAATTCACCCCGAAGATCTAAGAGATTTGCAAGCCTATCTCGCGACGAAGGAATTATCTCCTGAGGCGATCTCAGAAATCAATGCGAAGCTTACCGCGGAAGTGCTTCCCTCCGACACTCGAGTTCCCTTGAAATCTGTGCCTGCGGAATGGAAGCGAAGGGTTGATGCCATAGCAACACAAGACGATAGAGATTGGACTCGGCGGAAGTGCGATATTCCGGGAAGACCCGTTGTTGCCAGTTTCTCTTTCGATGGCGAATTGCTCCTAACAAAGACAGCAAGCGGGCCTGCGAACAACCGCTGGATGGTATTGCAGTGCGGAAGCGAACAAAGCGGAACGCCAATTCCCATCGATTTGGATTGCAGCGAATCGAGTCGCTTCTTTTGGGATACGGAGCACAAACATTTATACGTTAGCGATCAAGGGAGACTTACGCGATTTCGTGTCCAATTAGCTTCGAGCAAAGATCGTTGGGAGGTTACCGATCCAACCCTCCTGTCGGAAGAAATCAAGGAAGTGGTTGCCGCCACGCAATCGCTCGATGGCAAGCGAGGTTTTCTATTCTGTGCTGATGGTAATTTGGTTGTCCTCGATTTAATCGAGAACAAGGTTGCGTCCCAACAGATTGTGAAATCCCCCCTCGGAGAAAGTAATCGTGAATGGTTCGATTGTTGGACGAACATTGACGGAAGCTGTGTTGCGGTCAAAAAAAGAAATTCAATCGATGCTTTTCTATGTGATTCCAAGACTTTAAAGCTGACTCTTGCCTCCTCGTCGGCGGCTCCCGCGGATGTTTACTCCGGAGTGATCATCGAGGACGTCATAATTTATACCCTACCGCATTCGACGAGATTGCATGCCATTCCAGTAAGACGTCCAGAAGAGGCGAGGCTGCCGGAATACAAGATTGATATTCCGTTGATTCCAAGTCATATCGCTTTGAGAATGTCCAAAGAACGTCCAGAAGGTGACTTCATCGTCTTTGGAACACCTTCCAACAAGCCGATCGGTCCATCGAATCCCCTTATGGCTTTGCCGATGAGGGCCCTTTACAGCCAACTGTATATTCCTCAACGTATTGCCACTTCGGGAGAGGTCGTACGCATTTCGGGTAACGGTGAACGATTGTTACTTCATTCGGGGGCCGAGAACACGCTTCTCACGATGCGCGAAGTTCGGCGTACTGACTTTGGTGAGTTCGATACGATCGCTTCCGAATTGCTTCAAGAGATGAAATTCGCTGAACTCGATTCGATTTGGAATTATCTCCAATCGGATTCGATGCGAAGGAAAGGTAGCTACCCGATGGAGCTCGCAGACCGCTTTCTCAAAGCGGTCTACATGGCCTGCATTCGTCAGCAAGGGAGTCTACCGGGCAATCTTGCCGATCGGTTTGGACTAGTCGTCGAACGCTGGAAGAAGGTGATGCCGGAATCGAGCTTACCGAAGATGATGGAGTGCAAACTGCTTCGCGAGATTGCATGGGGAGCAAGAGGAACTGGAACGATCAATACCGTCTCCGAGGAAGGTGCAAAGATCTATCAGGATTCGATGCGACGTTTGGTTCAGAAGATTAAAGAACTCCTGCCGCTCGAGCTTTGTTCCGATTCTTATCATCTGGCCTTCGATGCTTGCATGGCACTGGGACTCCCTCCAACCTCATCCGATGTTCTGCAGCAATCGTTTTCCCGATCCGATGCCTATGAGAACCCGCATCCGCATCATGTTGCCGTGCTATCGCTCCTTCCAAGGTGGTTCGGGGAAAAAGGGGATTCGGAGAAGTACATCGAACAAGTAGCCGACAATCTGGGTGGCGAAGCAGGTGATCGGATGTATGCCGAATTGCTATTAGGTGCCATGAACTACTATACAGATCGAGCTCGTGTCGATTCCTATCTCGATTGCGATTTCGGGCGTTTGGAGCGAGGTCTGAAGGCAATGAGTAGAAATGCTCTGTCGCACCACTTGCTGCAAGGAGTCGAAGCTTTGTACCAGCATGATAGGCAGCCACAAGCCAAGGAACTTTGGGTACATGCGATGAATCAGGGGGTTC
The DNA here is from genome assembly GCA_025459245.1 of Pirellula sp. Lineage (GTDB taxonomy): Bacteria > Planctomycetota > Planctomycetia > Pirellulales > Pirellulaceae > JBKCUI01. The sequence goes on along the minus strand of JALOQZ010000138.1, from coordinate 2,484 downwards.
TTCCTCATGTTTCCACCCTTTATCGATTGGAGTCCAACAGGTTTTTCCTCGAACAACTCGGGCTCTGGGAGAAGAACGTAGCGCCGAACCGGTAAGTGTGTCTCGGAATGGACGGCACTCTACAGCACCAAAGTGGATGCACCAAAATTTAGATAAAAAGGCTTTAGAACGGGAATGGATCTGGCGGGGTTGATTCACCAGTTCGAATACAATTTGTCCGTCGATCTAAGAGAATCCTCGACAACACTTGATGCACCCAAACTCGATTCCTCCTATAGGGCTACGATGTCCGGACGTTTTCCCTCAGTCGCTTGGATTCTACTCTTGGTGCTCGTAGCTGGTTGCCGAGGCTGTACACCAGGTGCGAACAAGGTTGCATCGGACAAGGAGAACGAGAAGAAAACCAAACGGATCGATCGGGACGAAATGCGGGCGATCCCTTACGCGACCGAGACGATCGGGATGTTTCTCAAGCCGGGACATTGGTACCAAGCGAATCAAAAGCTAACTGCCAACGAACAGGACGAATCCCTTGCAGCAAGCTTGATGATCTACGATCGGGATCGTAAACCTGTACCACTCTATCCGGGATACGCCCCTGTCGACTTTCAGCGAAGCTTGTCCCTCGCCCGTGGTCAGTCGAAGAACATCCGTCTCATGTTTTATCAGCCCGATGTTCCCATGAACAACGAAGGCGAGATTGATACCACCTCTACGAGCACTCCGTCCTATCTCGGGATTGAATACACCGAGCGACGCAGCGGACTCCCTGTCTATCTGGAGGAATTTCCTTCACGCCTCCTCAACGGTTACCAATACAACTTGATTACCCTCAGCGCTGACCCCGCTCGGTACATGTTTTGGCGAGGGCTCCCCTGTATGTTCTGGCCGTCGCTCGCGAGGCTGACAAACGAGCGATTTGCCCCTCACAAAGTCTATGATCTCAATCAAGACGAGATTGCGGGCCAGTTTCCAAGTCGTTTTTTTGCCATGACATCGGTTTCCCATGTCGTGATCAACGATGCGTCCCCCGCCATTTTCTCGCGTGAACAACAAGATGCACTATTGGATTGGCTCTACTTTGGAGGAACGATTGTTATCAACGGCCCCGACGCGTCAGGGGGTGTGTATGCCTCTTTCTTGAAAGACTACGCACCCATTCAAAATGCGTCCACGGTCGATTGGACGGACCAAGATTCCGAAAAGTTGAAGTCTAAGTGGACAATCGAACGCGAGGGCGATCCACTAGTACCGTTTCAAGCCGATAAAACGCTTTCCAAACTATCTGGGACGTTGACCCCCTCAAGCTCATGGATTCCGTCTCTTGAAGGATTGGTCGCCGAGAGGCTTGTTGGCCAAGGGCGTGTGGTAATGACCACCTTTCCAATGTCGGATAGCTCGTTTGTTCGCTGGCCTTCGTACGACTCGTTGATTCACAATGCGATTCTTCGAAAACCATCGCGCACCCTCTCTCCCCGACCCGACATAGACACACTTTACGCGGGAGCCTATCAAGGGACGGAGATGAATCCACTTCACTCCACACGACTTCGTATTTGGGCTCGTGACTTGGATGTTTCCATGATGACCAATCCGAAGCCGGATGCGCCTGCTATCGATCAGTCCGCGCGATTTCCATCCCCAAAGAAAACAAGCTTAGGAGCTTGGAACCCCGATTCGGAAGTTGTGCTCGCGGCGCGGAACGGTCTTCAAGAAGCATCTGGGATCACTGTTCCCAGATTGGCTACGGTCATCAAACTGCTCGTCGGTTATCTCGTAGTCCTCGTACCGCTCAATTGGCTGGTCTTTCGGTTGTTTGGACGAGTCGAGTTCGCTTGGGTTGCGGCTCCTATCATCTCAATCATCGGAGCCTTTGTCGTCGCTCGCAGCGTCCAACTCGATGTTGGCTTCTCGAGAAGCCAGCAAACCTATGGTTTTCTCGAAATCCATGCTGGCCATCCTCGAGGGGTTCTCTCCAGTTATACGGCACTCTACACATCGCTGACAACAAACTACCAAGCCCACTACGAAGATGATGTCGGCGTCGTGACTCCGATACCACCTCCAAAAAGCGACGTGTCGATATCGCGGCGCATTTTGACGTCGAAAGTTCCCTACACTTACGCAGACTCTGAAGGGAATGGATTGCAAAATCACTCCGTCCTCTCCAATACGACGGGCTTGCTCCAAGCAGAGGAGGTCGTCGACCTGGGAGGAGGCTTTCAATCCGAATTTGACGATTCAGGGAAACCGAATCGTTGGACAAACGGGACGGCGGTCCCTCTTTCCGACTTAGGTGTGCTTCGATTGGATCTGAAAGGTGAGTTACAGGTCGGTTGGGTTGGAAATTTGGTAGCAGGTGCGTCGGCTGAGATTGAATGGCTGCAGGAAGCCAAGCCAGATCGATGGCATCCTAACTGGGACAATAATCCACTTCTCAAGAAACCCGATTTGCTAAGGGCGGACGGCACCAAATGGCACGAG
>JALOQZ010000137.1 GCA_025459245.1 Pirellula sp. | reverse complement strand
GGGAAAGCATCCAATCGTTCTTTCGGTGGATGGATCGCAACGTGAGGTTCGATGAAAGGCAAGTAGAGGAAAAATGGCTTGTCGGCTGACTCCATGAGGAATGTCTCCGCCTCGGCAAGCATTCGATCCGGCGCGTAGACTTCCCCGATCCAGTCTTCCGCTTTGACGTCACCGGTCGGTTGCTTTGCACTACCTGGGATGGGTTTAGCGTTGAGGGGCACACGATCTTTGTTGCGCCACAGGTGTGAGGGATAGAAACTGTGTGCGACCGCTTGGCAGTTGTAACCAAAGAAAACATCGAACCCTTTGAGTTCCGGAGAGCCCGTACTACCGACGGGACCTAATCCCCATTTGCCGAACGCTCCGGTTCGGTAACCCGCCTTCTGGAAGTGCATGGCGAGGGTGTAAGCCGACTCGGATAGGGGCAACTGCCCTTCCGTGAATTCTGGGAATTTCACTTTGGCTTGTTTGTTACCTCGGATCTCCGCGTGCCCGAGATGCTTTCCCGTCATGAGAGTGCAACGAGCCGGCGCGCAAACGGGAGCGCCGCTGTAGTGCTGGGTGAACCGAATTCCCTGGGCCGCCAGTCGATCGATGTTCGGCGTCGGAATCTTTTCTTGACCGTAACATCCCAAATCGCGCCATCCCAAATCGTCGGCCAGAATGAAAAGGACGTTGAGTGGCTCTTTCGCGTAGTTCGGCTGGCAGCACAAGCAGATCGCCAAGGAGCAGATCAGAATGCGGGTGAACATCCGAAGCCGGGCTGCGAACGAATGGAGATGCAGGGAAAATCGATGCATGGAAGTAGAGGCAAATGGGATGTTTCAGGGGTGAAAATGGACGGCTGTACAGTATGAACAGCTTTTCCACCGCCATGTTGCCGGCGACTTCGGTGCAGCGAAAAAATTCTCCGACCGTTCCGAGCGGTCTTTACCGCATCTTCATCATCCCTCCGGGCCTTTTTTAGATTCCTTTCCACTCACCAATTTGACTTGAATGCTAGCGTTCTTAAAATCGCGTCCTGTACCCGACGGACAAGTGAATGACCGGCAAGCGGGTCGCTTCGGCGGCTAATTTTGCGGTGGAGTCTCCTAAAGGAGCTTTCCTGTCCCTAGTTGGGTTCTCCAGCAGGATGGTTCCTGTTTGGATGGAAACTGCTCGGCCTGCACGATAGCAACCCGAGTAGACTCGCAAGGTCCAGGAGTTAGCGATGAATTTGGCGCACGACGTGACAAATGGCGAATGCTCCATCCCCAACAGGGTGGTTGCTTCTCTGCGGCAGAAGCTCGGCGCGCATCGCATGGATCTTTGGTTTGGGGCCGATGCGAAGTGGTCGGTTGTAGGTAATAATACCGTGGGCGTGGAGGTTTCCAGCCAGTTCGTCGCCGACTGCGTTACGCGTATGTTCCGCAATGAACTGGTGCAAGCGATCGAAGAGGTCGCTGGGGACGGGTTTGGATATCGAGTCATTGTCGGCAAGATCGATTCGTCGACTGCATCGAGGGATTCGGACGCTGCCAAAACTCCTGCTAAGCCTCCGATGATGCCTCGAGTGGATTTTCGCTCCGAGGAGTCATCGCGTACCGCACCTCAACAGAACGAACACCGCGACGTGCCTACTTTGCAGCCTGCTATGGAAACAATCCGGAAACCTCGCGAAGAATCGCGTGGTCTGGATCGCGCTGCAACTCTGCGGCTTCATCGGGAAGCAGTAGCCGATTCGCGCGTTCCTAAAATGCCCAGCGGTCCTCAATCGATTTCACCAGCGCAAGCCGCTCCCAGCGATCCGATGGCCACGGTCGAGCGTCTTTCGGAGCTGCGACGGGAAAACGAGCGACGTTGGGATGAGTTTATTCAGGGGGATCACAATCGTCTTGCGTACACCGCAGCGACGATGGTGTTGGAAAAGCCAGGCCAAATCACTCCACTCTTTATTCACGGTCCTCACGGGTCTGGAAAATCGCATTTGGCCATCGGCTTGGCCCACAAACTGCGAACCACCTACAAAATGCGTCGGGTGCTCGTTCTCACCGGAGAACAGTTCACCATCGAATTCACGGAGAGCGCACGTGGAGGTGGTTTCGCCAACTTCCGTCGCAAGTATCGCGACGTGGACGTTCTCGTGATCGATGACTTGCAATTCTGCCTTGGCAAATCCGCAACTCTCGCGGAACTCCGCAATACGATCGACATGTTGCTTCGCGAGAAGAAGCAAATCATCTTGGTCGCCGATCGAAGTCTTAATGAACTCAATGGATTGACTGCGGATCTCCATGCTAGACTAGCCGGTGGCATGACTTGTGGGATCGAACCGGTCGACGTTGCCACCCGCTCTAAATTGCTTCGTCAACTTTGCGCCAAGCATGGGGTGGAAATCCTTGACTCGACGATCTCGGAATTAGCGGCACAAGCGGCGGGAGATGCTCGCGTTTTGCAAGGCTTGGTTCATCGACTTGTCGCCCAGCAACGCATGGTCGGTGGCGCGGTATCGCACGATCAAGCGATTCGTTGCACTCTGGATCTCCTTCGGTCCAGCCAACCGGTCGTTCGCATGGCGGATATTGAGAAAGTTGTTTGCGATGCATTTGGCTTGGACGAAAAAGCGCTGCGTGCGAAAACGAAGTGTCAGCAAGTGAGCCAACCGCGCATGCTCGCTATGTTCCTTGCTCGTAAATACACCCGAAGCGCGCTCTCCGAGATCGGAGAATACTTTGGAAACAGACAGCATTCGACCGTCATCTCGGCTCAAAAGAAAGTCGAAGCTTGGCTAGGCGAAGACGAATTGATTCAATGCGGGCGTGGCAAGCTTGCAGTCAAGGAGATCGTCAAGAATCTGGAATCGACCCTTCGCGTCGGCTAACTCCTCATCAAGGAACAGTGAAAGCCGTGGCGAATGCCAAAGCGGCCGAATATCTCGCCACTTGGAGCAAGCTGTCGCCCTCCGATTAAAACTCGACCACTTGATCCTCAGATAACAGGACTAACGCGATGCTGATCTTGTCTTCGCTCAAGCGGTACTGTTCTGCAATCGCACGGCGGTAGAGAGCGAGCTGTGGGAAGTGGACCTTCTTGCGTTCTTGAAGCCAATAGAGCAAGTCCATTCCCTCCGGTCTCTGGTCGGTCTTGAAGTCGATAATGTCAGCCCGAACGACTTGATCGCCATCGTATCCAACAACGCAGCGATCGATAACTCCGCGTAGCAAGCTGCCGTCGAGGAGCTGCAGCAGCTTTCGTTCGTTGTTGACCTCGAGTCGAAGCAGTCGAGGGCGATGCCAATGTTCGTATCGAGCGGCGCTCAGCACGCTTCGAACGGAGGGTTGTTCGCAATAGCGCACAAATCGATCCAGCCATTCTGTGACTCGAATCTGTTGCATTTCTTCTTGTGTTAACGATGCAGCCGCCAAGCTCGTCAGCTTGCGTTTGTTCAGTTTGAAATCCTCGATCCATCCTCGGATTTCTTCGAACCATCGGTGCACCAGCTTGCCAATAATCGCGCCGCTTGGATCGTACGATTTCCATTGCGTCCCGAGTAAGATTCGTTCCGCCGTTTCTTCTTGACTGGGACGCAGAACAGGAATGACTCGCTCATTCGCTTTCGCTCCCTTCAGGCGGACTCCTCGTATCGGAGAGATAGTCTTCGTTGACGGAGATTCCGTCTCGTCGGTTTCAGCCTTCTCATTCCGAATTATCGTTGCATTTTCGTTCGTGTCGTTAACGGATTCTGTGGATTCAAACCAGCGAGCGTTCCCCCAGGAGTGAATCAAGATGCCTGGGCATTTGGCTTGATCCTGTTGAGCAAAAATCGATTGGAGAACCGATCCCCACTTCTTTTTGGCTGAGGAGCTCGGCAATGTGTATAGATAGAGTGCTTGTCTGGCGCGTGTCAAAGCGACGTAGAACAAACACAAGGCTTCTGCAAGCTGCTGTTGCTGGTACTCCTGGAAAGCAATCTTCCATGGCGTATCCAAATAGCGTTGAAGCGGACCGCTTATGTAGCGAGAGACACCGATGGGCGGTTTGGTGCGATCACCATACATCGGGACGAATGGAGGGGTCCTGGCTGACATCCCCTGGTTTAGCGATGGCAGAAAGACGGCATCGAACTCCAAGCCTTTGGATTGGTGGATCGTCATGACACGAATCTTGCTTGCTCCTGGCAAAGCGACCCTCTGTTGATCTATGAATTCGATGAATCCATAGATACTGTCGACTCGCAAGGAGTCGAATCGATATCCAAGCTGGACCAATTGCCTCAATCGATCTTGATCGCGGGCATTGCAATACGGAGCGAGCGTGTGAGCAAGCTGACTAACCGTATCACCGAAGCCGAATGCATCAATCCAGGAGCGAAGCTTACGCGACATCGTGTTGGCATTCCCACGATCCTCTTCTGCAAAATGCTCTATAAGCGGCGATTGCATGACATGATAGTAGGCCAAGGAGTCCGCCGGGTGATTCGCAACCCGCATTGCACTTTGAAGCAAGAGGACTGCTGATGAATCGGTCAACGGATTTCCGCCTTCCTGGCTTGCTTCGAGCCCTCTCTCTCTCAAGAGATGAATGATCGAACTGATCTCTTGATTGGTTCTCGTGAGCACTCCGATTTCGATAGAAGGCGCATCGTGGTGTAATACCGCGATGCGATCGGCGATCTCTTCTAGGAATTCATTCGATTCGGTTTCCTCGCTATCCGTGGGACGTTTGGGATCTACATTGGCGTTTCGCAATTCGACGTAGCCCGGTAACTCTGTTTTGGCTGTTGCGTGGGGTGAGAAATTCTTGGAGACCCAGCGCATCACCGCATCAGCACCGATCCCGTCGCCATCGGCATCCTCTCCACCGAAGGAGGGATGTTTATCAAGCTGAGTAAACACCGCGTTCACGAAGTCGATCACGATTTGAGAGCTGCGGAAGCTCTTCACGAGTTGTTCTTTTTGTACATTGCGAATCTGAACGCCAACCGATTCAAAAATCTCCGACACACCGCCACGCCAGCCGTAGATAGCTTGCTTTGTATCACCGACACAAAAGAAGGATGTCCGATCCACTTGATTTTGGACAATCGTCTCTGCGAATGGTTTCACGATTTCCCATTGCACCGGCGAGGTGTCTTGGAATTCATCCAACAACAGATGGTCGATTGGGCAATCCATGCGATACGAGATTGTTGGAATCTCAGGAGCCGTAGTGCTTTCTACCGCCGTTACTTCGTCCTTGGGAGTGTTGCTGACAATACCCTTCATCCACTTGGCAAGCCGTTCTGCGATGTCATCGAATGTGACGGTGCGACGTCTTGTTTTTACCCACTGCAGTTGTTCGTGAAAGCCTTTCAGCAAATGGTAGGCTGCTTCGTTCTGAGCTCTGCGGCTAGCAAACTCTCCCGATACCGCTCGTTTCGCCAAAGTGCGAAGCGCCGATACGATGAGCGAGTCCAATTCTGCTCGGTAGAACTTCGGTGAATCTTCATGGGAGTTTTTAACAAGTGTTTGGCCGAGGAACGTTCCCCATTCTTCTCGCTCGAACCATTCGACGGTTTTATTGCGAGATGCAGCGTAGCGACTGTCTGTTACCACGGAGGAGCGAAAGAATTCGAGAGCTTGGGAGACAAGCTGGTCGTCGGGAGCATTCGGAACATGCAGATTTGTCCACGCTTCCTCTGTGGTGCGACGAAAGAGATCGTACCCGGCCGAGACGACTCCATCGATCTCGCGACGCAAGCTTCGTGTCGCTTCTCCTTTTGAAAGCTGCGAAAGGAGTGATCGGAGGTCGGAGTGCGAAATCGTTTCGAACATGCGAGTAATCGCTTCTTGTTTCAATTGCTCGTATTGAAATGGATCGGAAAGACTCCAGCCAGGCGGAAGATTGAGTTCGAGAGCAAACGAACGGGCCAGTTGGGAGTAGAAGCTATCGAGGGTACTCACACGGAAGCGATGCAGCTGAGAGCAGAGCCGTCCGAGCTGATAGCGAACGGCTGCTTGGTCGATTCGGAGCGGGGCTACGACCCCTTGAATTTGCTCAAGTACGGCGGGATCGTCGACACCTTTCGCGAGCCAAATCAGGACACGATGAAGAATCTCACCAGCAGCCTTCCTGGTAAAGGTCGTTGCCAAGATGGAGTCGAGAGGCTGTTCTGTGAAAAGAAGACGCAGTGCGCGCGAGGCAAGATTATAGGTTTTCCCGGTGCCTGCAGATGCCAAGATCATTTTGGGCGAAAACCATTCTTTTGGTGCAGTACCCTCAGCTAGTACCGGTACCAATTCGATTTTGGTAGGCGCACCGATTCGTTTCTTCGTAGAATCGTCAGCCTTCGATAGATTCTCCTCTTCGTCGTTGCAGCTAGGAGCATCGCCTTCCAATTCTTCGTTCGAAGGCGTTGACGCTGCGTTTTCGGCTAATTCGCGAGTTTCTTTTTCAGCGAGCTCTTTATCCCAACGTCTCGCGACGGAGCGCTGTGTGATGGCGTTGTAGTCGTCGAGGGGATGTATCTGTTTGTACTTGGGCGGCCAAAAGAGGCCTGCGGCTACTTTCTTAGCGATCTCCGCGGCGGACTTCAGAGCATCCGCATGTTGTTCCAAGGTGAAGTTTGCAAGTACAAACTGCGTATCGGCTGTGTTTTTCGGTAAGAGTATGTAACCGAATGAGACCTTAGATAGGTCTTTGATTCCCAGGGTTTGAATCAACAGACCGTAGAGCGGTAGCTGCCAGTCGATCCAAGTGTTTCCTTTGAGGTGGTTCTTCGTCGGATGATCGGTTTGGTCTCCGGTCTTGTAATCCCAGACGGTGTAGCGATCCGCTTCGGGGTTGTAATCAATGCGATCGATGCGCCCGTGGACCAGCATTCGATTTCCGTCGCCGAGGTCTAAATAGACATTGTCTTTCTTTTCCACTTTGTGTTCGATCCAGCGAATCTCCCATCCCTGAGCGGCCCATTCCGCTTGTCTCTTTGCAAACTCGATCAAACGGCGCTGCGCCTGCTCTAGCTGGATAACGAGGGCTGGAGGTCTTTGAACACCGAATTGTAGTTTTGCTAATCGCTCCAACTGCTGAAGGAGAAAGTCTTTGATCTCCTCCGAATTGCGGCTGGTGGAAATGGGTTTATTGAACAACTCTTCGACCACTTTGTGGATCAAATCGCCGAAACCACCACCATCGAGTTCGAGCTTTTCGTGTTCGAAGGCTTTGGCCTTTTCGATACGACCTAGATAGAAGCGGTAAGGGCATTGGTCGTACTTCTTGAAGTCGGTAACCGCCATATCCCGAATTTGAACTTTGGGCTCCGGGTAAGGAATCGGAATGGCGGTTTGTCCACGTCGCGGTTTCCAAGCGACCGCCGAGTGGAGTTCAAGCGAAGTTGTTTTAGGCTCCAACAACCATTTCACACGTGTTGCCAGTCGATCGTTCGGTACCGCCAAAAGGAGACGGCTCGGCGTTTGGGGGTCGCCGTCAACGCTCAAAAGATTGAACAAGATCTCGAAATGCCGACGCGTCATCTGCATGGTCAGCAATGCGTAGCAGTCCCGAGCATAGCGTCTCGCGTTATCCATCAATCCCAGCTGGCTGCGCAATTGATTTGGCAGGAACGCATCCCCATTGACCGATTCGGGGACAATACCGTCCTGCAGTCCAGTCAGAATCAACACGGGGGCATCGTCGTGAGCTAGGTCCAACCAGCCGAGCATCTCAATTTCATTGTCGGCATGGAGAGGTGGAATTTGGATGTTTTCTAACTGACCGACCAACCATGTATACGCCTCTGCGAGTCCGACATGGACGTCCAAGTTGTTCGGGATGGACTGCATTTCATCGAGAATCGCATTGATCTGTTGGCTCGAACGCAAATAGCGGTGCCCCAATGAATCCAACGGATCGATCTCCATCTGCGTGTAAGCAGTCGCGATAACCGAACGGATCGGTGCAGCCCATTGTTCTAATGGCATGCTCGTTGTTCGCAAAGGCTGGACCCACTCGTCCAAGCACTCCACGGTGGCCTGGAAAATCTCCTTGCCAGCAACTTCGGGCCACTCAAGCTGATGCACCGTTCGGATCAGCGTTTGCTCCTGGTACTTGTCCAACGCCGTCAATAGGCCTTGTGCGCCTTTCTCGACGCGTCCATTCTGATCCTTGGGTAGGTGTTCGATTACAGCGGGCTGCTCCATAAGCCATTTTTCAACGCTTGGTATGCGAACCAAGCGGTTGAAGGCCTCGATTCCATTTGTCGCGACATAATCCAGTACGGTCTCCAGCAGCTTCATCGGTGGAGAAAGGGCGATCGACTCACCTGGACCATACCGTAGAGATGCACCGAAGTCGGACGCAGTTTCTTGAAGAATCGGTACGATCGACGGGTCTGGAATCCCGATGGTGACATCAGCGACGGAATAGGCTCCCCCTAGGCGTGCCAGTTGAATCCCCAGTTCCTTGGCAGACTCGACGGGAGTGGATCGGACATGAATTTGGTTTGCATCGATGGGAATTTCCAAGTCTTGCCAGAATTCTGGGATCAACGATCCGTCGGAATGAAAGCCACCTTCATAAGATCGAGGGGCTCCGACCAAGACGCGAACATTGGATGCGACGGCGTCCAAGAATCGACGCTGAGCTCGATTCAAGTCGACCGCTCCGATCAAGATAATTTCGTGGTCTGTTCCGACTTCCTGCTTATCGATTGCGAAGCGGCGCGCTGTCTGAAGATCCCAAAGACCTGCCACATGAAGTTCATCGAGATAGCGTCGTTGAAGATGCGATAAGACTTGCCAGCGGATCGCCTCGCGAGGCTCTTTGATTTCGGCTGCCACATCATCGAAATCGATGAGATCAGAAGAAAGCTCGCGATGCAAAGAGGAAAGCATTTTTGCTAGATCGATCCAAGGGCGGACATCATTGCGATCTGGCAATTCCAAGAGGAGAGGCCGAAGAAAATCCGGATCTGCTTCTCGCAAGACCTTCGTCCAAGCCAGCGTTTGCTCCAAATCGGTCGCAAATGGTAGTTTGGCGGTATAGAGCATTTCGGGAAGCTTACCAACGGTCAGGATCTCCGGTGGACGCAACACTAGAGAAAGTTCCTGGGACCGCTGAGCCAGTAACGACGCCAATCTTCGGCCCGCATAGGCACCGGGCAGCACGACGAGGCAGTGCGACAGGTCCCAAGTATCCCCGCGTCGAAACCGTTCTAGGAGATAATCGCTGGCCGAATGAAGGATTGGTTTTTCCCAACCGAGAAAATGGGGTTGGATGACATGCGGGCGATCGAAGAGGGGCTGTCGTTGTCGGTGCGATATCTTGTTAGTAGGCATGCGCGGATCGCCGTGGTGATGAAGCTTGTGGATCGAGAATCGGTAATGGATAGCGTAGCAGAGTTATGTGACAAGTCTGGTCCCTCCCGTTCTTACGTGTTGCTGTTGACCGGCTAGAGAACTCGTGTCGACCGGCCTAGAACTGGTAGAATGCGTGTTATCACGCCCGGTCCCACCTCGATTCCTCTCGCTCCGGTCCCATCCCCTATGTTTCGCCGTTCTTTTTGTCTCGGTGCCGCTGCATCGTTTGCAGCGACAGCTCTTCGGATTCCAGCACAAGCCAGCGGGGCACAGGACCTGCCACCCATTCGGGCGATCACACGAGGCCCGAAGTTTCATTGGCGCGGCTACTACGATAAGGAGCTCTTTGATTTAAGCGATCGATATGTCTTGGCCAACGAGGTCGACTTTGAAGGACGAACGCCAGAGCCTGAGGATCAAATTCAAGTAGGGATGGTGGATCTTCAAGACGGAGACAAGTGGATCGAGCTTGGGACGACGAAGGCTTGGAACTGGCAACAAGGCTGCATGTTGCAGTGGATTCCAGGCGCTACCCAAGCGGACCAGCAGGAAGTCCTCTGGAACGATCGAGTGGATGGCAAATACATAGCTAAGATTCTCTCCTTGAAGACGCGCGAAGTTCGAATTCTTCCCATGCCGATTTATTGCGTTTCACCCGATGGAACGTGGGGATTGAGCGTCGACTTTCGGCGCCTCAACGATTGCCGTCCAGGCTATGGATACGCGGGGGTTAAAGACCCATTTGCACAGCAGAATGCCCCTCGTGAGACAGGCATTTGGAGGGTGGATTTGCGGACAGGTGAACACAAGCTGCTCGTCAATTACGAACAAATCTCCGAGCAACCTTATCAGGCGGACGTCAAGCTTCAATACGCACCGGAAAAGTCGAAGCATTGGTTCAATCATCTGCTCATCGCGCCGGACGGCAAGCGATTTCTTTTTCTGCATCGGTGGCGTGAAGTTCCAGCCGGTGCGGACCGCAGCGTGATCGCGCGGACTGGATTCTCCACGCGAATGTGGACGGCGGATGCCGACGGTTCCAATCTCTTTGTGGTCGATCCTTATGGCAAAACATCCCACTTTGTCTGGCGCGATAGTCACTCCATTTGCGCTTGGGCGTGGCATCCCTCGCATCGGGATCGCTTTTATGTCTATCGCGATCAAACACGGGATGTGGAAGCGGTTGGCGTCGAGCAAATGACCGTGAATGGCCATAACACGTACTTGCCCCGAACCGACAACGATTGGATTTTAAATGACACCTATCCAGACAAAGGGCGGATTCAGCATCCGTATTTGTATCAAGTAAGCAAGGATCGAAAGGTTCCGATCGCGCATTTGCTTTCGCCGGATCGATACACGGGCGAATGGCGGTGCGACAACCATCCCTCCGCCAGTCGCAGCGGTCGGCAAGTGGTC
>JALOQZ010000010.1 GCA_025459245.1 Pirellula sp. | reverse complement strand
TCCAACGATTGCCCCGGTCTTCAACGCTTGGATTGCTGGGTTATCGACTACTTCGCGTGTGGTCTCGTTCACGATGCGAAAGACATCGGTCAGCTTGATTCCCTGTGCGTTGTTCCGAGTCCATCCCGTCAGGCCTTCCGCGATGGCATTCATGTCGACGACTAAACCTTGGGCATCTGTTGTGATCACACCATCCCCGATGCTTTGGAAAGTGAATCGCATCAGTTCACTACTGGCGTGGATCGATTCCGCTTGTTGAATCAGCTTCTTCGATTGCTGTTTCGAAAGGCCGAAATGAAGCCCTATAGCTAGGAGTACTGCCACGCCAGATCCAATCGCCGATACGAGAGTTGTGCGATACGCTTCGTTTAAATCGGCCTGCCGTGAATCGAGCAGGACTTTCTCCGCATTTTCGAAATCGCTAACGGCTTGATCGAGCCTTTCCATCCGTTGGCGACCTTCACCCGTAGTGACCATTCCCTTGGCTTGTTCCATTCCGTTTTCTCGAGCCGTTCGCAATGTCTCAAGCAGTTGGTTCACTTTCGCTGCCGTGAGTTGTTTGATTTCTTGCAAGCGGGCAACTTGCTCTGGATTATCCTCGACCATCTGGCTCAGTGAATCTAAAACCTCTGTCGAATTCGATTCGAGCTGGGTAATCGATTGCAGATATTCATCGCGATTGGTGAGCAGAAAGCCTCGCAACTCGGATTCGGCATCAAGAACCGTTGAAAGAAGATGCTCCGATTTCGTGAGGACTTCATGGGTATGCGTCACCCAGTCCGCACGCCCAAACAACTCACGCGCCATTTGAGCGGATAGAATAAGATTCAGTCCGATGAGGGCGAGAGCGACAGCAGCAGAGAATACAACCGGACCGCGCGAGATATGCAAGTTCGATTCCTTGAAGGAATTGGGCTCGGAACCTAACTCAAAACAAGTGCAAACCGGAGCTTGTGCCCTAGTAGATAATGACTGTTAGGTAGGCTCAAAATACGACAGCAATGTCCAGATTTTATGCCCTGGGTTATCTCCTGGCGAGCCGATCTCAAGAAGTCTCGCGAAATTGATTCCAATCGATTCCCAGCTTTCGCATTTTCGCTCGCAAGGTATGTGGATTGATCTTCAAGAAATGAGCAGCCCCACGCTTCCCTTCGATCTGACCTTGGGTCAACACCAACGCCTTCTCGATATGTCTTCGGATCGCTTGATCCAACGCATCGAGTTCTAATTCGGATTCATTGTCTACTCGCGATGCAGGTTTGTCCGCCGATTCCACGATTCGTCGAACAGGTTGCTCGGGGATGACTTCATAGAAAGTTGGTTCATCGGTCTCGACAGCGGGTTCGTATCTCGTTGCGATCCCAATTCCCAACGCATTTTCAATATCGAGCTTGATGCCTCGTCCGAGGATGACCGCTCGATCAATGACCGCTTGGAGTTCGCGTATGTTTCCCGGCCATCGATACTCGATGAGCTGTTTAATATCGCTCGATACTAGCTCGACATAGGGAAGCCCAAAATTAGCCGATGCTCGTTTGGAAAAGTGTCGAGCTAAGGCAGGAATATCTTCGATCCGTTCGCAAAGCCTTGGGAGCAAAATGGGAAACATGTTGATCCGATACCAAAGGTCTTCCCGAAACGTCCTTTGATGGACCATGCTGGCCAGGTCGCGGTGGGTGGCGGCGACAATGCGAACATCGACATGAATCCACTCCTCCCCGCCGACGCGTTCGATCTGATGCTCTTGAAGCACTCGCAACAATCTTACTTGTGCGGCCAACGGCAATTCCCCGATTTCATCCAAAAAGAGAGTCCCGCCGTCGGCTCTTTCAAACCAACCTTTGCGTTGATCGGATGCTCCGGTGAAGCTACCTCGTTCGTGTCCGAAAAGCTGTGAGTCGATAAGCTCTGGTGGAATGGCGCCGCAATTGACTCGGATAAACGGCTTGCCCGCGCGAGAGGATCTCTGGTGGATGGCGCGCGCAACAACCTCTTTCCCTGTTCCTGTATCTCCAAGGATGAGTACAGGCATGTCGGAGGGAGCCACGATCTCGACTCGCTCCATGACCGATCGAAGCCCCGAATCTGCCCCTACGATGATATCCTTTGTCGCCGAAGGTCCTTCCTCGAGCGAGCTTGACTCGCCGGATTGAGTCAGCTTCGCATTAGCTGCCAATAACAAAAACCAAAGGGGGCCACGCAGCCGCTCCATCACTTGCCATTGATCATCCCGAACAGCTCGACCATGCTCGATCTCCAATATCACCAGGCCCGATTGTCCACCCACACCCAATTGAAGCCCGCGAAGTGGAATACCGACCGAGTAGCCGGTGTAGGAGTCTGGTGTTAAATACGCGAGCTTACCGCTCCTACGCGGCCCATGCTGCCGCAATACCTCACCTTCGTCCAGCCAAGCGACCAACTCGGTCCATTTCGACTCGGTGCAACGAATAGTTCGGACATCGACGGGTATGGGCCCTTGCGTTGCCGCGCATACAACGTTGGCTGCCCGCTGCGCCGGATCCAGCTGGTACAGGACTAGACTTTGAACCGGTAGTTCCTGTCGCAGCGACTGGAGCAGCCTTTGAATGGCTCCCATCGTCGATTCCGCTCGATAGACTTGTTCCCACCAATCCATTCTGTATTCGCTTCGGTTCGTTTCCTAGAATCCATTGCGCGATGGCTCTTCCATCGATCGCTGGCTGTCCTCAGTTTGCGAATCCTGTGCCGAACGGCCGATCTCCCCAACGCCTTGGAATCGCAATAGACAAGCCATCGCCGGCCACAGGATCCCGTGAAATATAACACACGGCCGTGATATATGACGGCTTTTTGGTGCCGTTCCCCGTCGCGCATCCTGGGGGGAGAAGATTTTTTCTTGGTCAATTTGCTCAGCAAATTCGATGATGCGAACGGTTTAGCCCTGGATGGGATCAAGGTATGGCCCCGAGTTTGCAGACCGAGCGAGTGTCTGGTCGAAAGCTCCAGCGAAGGATCGCCTCGGAAACTCTCAAGGTATCAATATGCATGCAAAGTCGCTTTTCGCAGTCGGATTAGTAGCGCTCGGAGTCTTGCAAGGCTGCTCGAGCAGCGAAGAATCCTCTCCAGGGGGGAGAGCCGGTTCGGTAAAGCTTCTCAACGTCTCCTACGATCCGACTCGCGAGTTTTATGTTGAGTTCAATGAGACATTTGCCAAGCATTGGGAGAAAGAGACGGGGCAAACGGTCCTGATCGACCAATCCCACGGCGGCTCAGGAAAGCAAGCCCGTGCGGTGAATGAAGGACTTGATGCGGATGTGGTCTCGCTCGCTTTGGCGGGAGATATCGATTTGATCGCAAAGAGTTCTAAGCGCCTCGATCCGGATTGGCAGACGAAGCTTCCTCACAATAGTTCGCCCTACACATCGACGATTGTGTTTTTGGTTCGGAAGGGGAATCCCAAGAATATTCGAGACTGGGACGATCTCGTTCGAGACGGAGTCGAGGTGATCACCCCGAATCCCAAGACTGGTGGTGGAGCGCGTTGGAACTACCTTGCTGCTTGGGGCTTTGCACTTCAAAAAGAACTCGGCGATTTGGCGGTCATCAAGGATCCGAGCAAAGAGGCTGAAGTCGAGGCAGCGAAGGTTAAGGCAAAAGAGTTCATTGGCAAGCTGTACAAGAATGTTCCGGTTCTCGATACGGCTGCTCGGGCTGCGACCAATACGTTCCTGCAACGCAAGATCGGCGATGTCCTCCTCGCTTGGGAGAATGAAGCTTTCTTGGCGTTGCGAGAATCGGGGCAAAGTGAAGTCGAGATCGTCGTACCAAGCCTTAGTATTTTGGCAGAGCCTCCTGTTGCCGTTGTCACGCAAAACGCGAACAAGCATGGTACGAATCAAGTCGCGGCTGCTTATCTTGAATACCTCTATAGCGACGAAGGTCAACGTTTGGCAGCCAAGCATTTTTATCGCCCCCGCAACTCGAATGCGCTGACCGAAGAGACAAAGAAGAACTTTGTCGATCTGAAGCTCTTCGCGCTATCAGATATCGTCCGTGATTGGGAGGAAGCACAAGAGGTCCATTTCAAGGATCGAACGGGAATCTTCGATCAAGTGTTCGCTCCATAAAACGACTATCAAGGAAGTGCGTCATGTTTTCCAATTTGAAGAGACAAAACCGTTTACCCGGTTTTGGTCTTACGATCGGGTATACGCTTTTATACTCGTCTTTGATCCTGCTCATTCCTCTAACCGCCCTGATGCTCAAGTCCGCCGCGACACCTTGGACGGAGCTCGCGGCTACTTTAACGCATCCTCGAGTTAGTTCGGCGCTACGGCTAACGTTTGGAGCGTCCTTTCTAGCGGCACTAATAAACACGCTTTTCGGTTCCATCATCGCTTGGTCCCTAGTCCGGTATCGATTCTTCGGTTCGCGGTTTTTCGATGCCATTGTGGATCTTCCTTTCGCGATGCCAACTGCCGTTTCCGGTATCGCCCTCATGGCGATCTATGGTCCCAATGGGCCCGTTGGAAGCTTTCTCCTGCCTTGGGGAATTCAGACGTCCATTTCCTTTCTGGGGGTTTTAATCGCACTACTCTTCATCGGTTTGCCCTTCGTGGTGCGCACGATGCAACCGGCGATCGAAGAATTGGACGCTGAAATGGAGCAGGCTGCTGCAAGTTTGGGGGCTAGCCGATGGCAGACGTTCACCAAGGTAACCTTTCCGAGCATCCTCCCTGCAATGATCACCGGTTTTACGTTGGCATTCGCTCGATCTCTCGGGGAGTACGGAAGCGTTGTCTATATGTCAGGAAATCTGCCCAACAAAACGGAGATCATATCTCTTGTAATCTCGAACAAGATCGAGGAATCGGACATCGCGGGCGCATCCGCAGTCGCCATGGTTTTATTGTTAGCGACTTTTGCCAGCTTGATGCTCGTGCAAGGAATCCAGTGGATCGCGAACAAGAAAACAGGGAGGGCCTAAACATGGATTCTAGCAAGACCAAACTATATTCTCAGGATCCATGGTGGGTCCGATGGCTGCTGATCGGAGTCACCATCTCCTTTCTCACGTTCCTTCTTCTGTTGCCGTTGATCGTTATCTTTCAAGAGGCATTGGCAAAAGGGATCGCGTTCTACATTCGATCGCTCTCAGACCGAAACGCTTGGAGCGCGGTCAAGATGACTCTCCTGACAGCGGGAGTGGCTGTACCGCTCAATTTGGTGTTTGGAGTCGCTGCCGCCTGGGCGACCACCAAGTACCAGTTTCGAGGCAAGAGCATTCTGATAACCATCATCGATCTACCATTCGCTATATCGCCTATCGTTGCAGGATTGATGCTCGTACTTGTATTCGGATCGCAAGGTTGGTGGGGAGAGTGGCTTTCCGATCGCGGAATCCAAGTCATCTTTGGTGTACCGGGCGTGATACTCGCAACCGTCTTTGTAACGTTTCCGTTTGTGGCGAGAGAGTTGATACCTCTCATGCAGGAGCAAGGAAGCGACGAAGAGTGGGCTGCAATATCGCTAGGTGCCAACGGATGGCAAACCTTTTGGAAAGTCACCCTACCCAACATCAAATGGGCATTGCTCTACGGTGTCCTGCTATGCAATGCGAGAGCCATGGGTGAGTTTGGCGCGGTTTCCATCGTTTCCTCCAATATTCGAGGGAGAACCAATACACTGCCATTGCAGATCGATGCACTTTATTCGGAATACCAGTCGGCTGCAGCTTTCGCCCTGGCATCGGTTCTCGCGGGTTTAGGTGTATTAACGTTGATCGGCAAGACGATCTTAGAGCGTCGTATGAAGTCCACATAGAGCCCATCCGAAAACCATCGGAAACCGCGGCTAGCGCCGGAGCGGCTAATGGTTTTCGGACAGGCTGTAAGTCAACAACAAGACACTAGCCACCGGTTCCCACAACCAACTACCAATTTCAATAGCCATGTCCGTCGAAATAAAAAACATCAGCAAATCGTTTGGGTCTTTCACCGCGCTGAAGGATGTGAATCTGCGTATTGAAACAGGGGAGTTGATCTCTCTGTTGGGGCCTTCCGGTTCAGGAAAAACGACACTCCTGCGTATCATCGCCGGGATGGATATCCCAGATTCTAACCCGGGCAGTCAAATCCTCTTTTTCGATGAGGATGTTGTAAGTATGCCGGTAGGAAAAAGGCATGTTGGTTTCGTATTCCAGCATTATGCCCTCTTCAAACACATGACCGTCTTCGACAATATCGCCTTCGGGTTGCGAGTTCGACCTCGAGATAAGAGACCTAGCAAGAAAGAGATTCAAGATCGAGTACGCGAACTTCTTCGATTGATTCAACTGGAAGGCTTCGGCGATCGATTTCCGACGCAACTATCTGGTGGTCAACGGCAGCGTGTCGCGCTTGCCCGAGCGCTCGCCATCGAACCTCGTGTACTTTTGCTGGATGAACCCTTTGGTGCGCTCGATGCCAAGGTGCGACAAAGTCTGCGGCAATGGTTGCGGAGACTTCATGACGAGCTAAATACCACGACCGTGCTTGTAACACACGATCAAGAAGAAGCGTTAGAAGTATCAGATCGCGTGGTCGTTATGAATCAAGCAAAGATCGAACAAGTAGGATCGCCTGAACAAGTCTTTCATAATCCGACCTCCGAGTTCGTTATTGACTTCTTAGGTAACGTGAACGTATTTCGTGGACGGGTCCAGGATGGCAAGGCGACTTGGGGGGCGGCTCGCGAGGAAAGGGGTGAAGAGAGTCGAGGCGCCGATGCAAGCGACTCCGCAAAGATCTATGTTCGCCCTCATGAATTGGCCGTTGATCGCAACAAGCTAAGCGATGAGAGTATCGCTGCGAGAGTCCAACGCATCAACTTGGCTGGCGCACAAGCCAAAGTGATTCTTAGCACCGCACAGTATGAAGAGATTCGGGTGGATCTGCCGATGGAGCGATTCCAGCACCTGCGGCTTGTTCCCGGAGATGCCGTCTTTGTTCAACCCACGAACACCCGAATCTTCGTGCCCGACTACAGTATTTAGAGCCTATCCGAAAACCATCGGAAACCGCGGCTAGCGCCAGGGCGGCTAATGGTTTTCGGATAGACTCGTAATGCACTTTTCGAAAGTGTCCAAAGTCTTCATAAAGGCGAGGGCAGCCAAGCGAATTTTGAACAAGCTCGCAGGGTCGGACTACTTGACGGACATCAGGTATGCGAGAAGATCGGCCATGCTTTGGACGTCGATTTGCTTCTCTAATCCCTCTGGCATGAGAGAAAGCTTCGAACTCTTCATCTCCGCAATATCGCTTCGTTCGATGGTGTCGGTTTGATTCTCACCGCGAACCAACGTGACGCTCGCTGCCGATTCGGATTGAATCATTCCGCTCAAGACGCGTTCGTCAGCGGTGACGATCGTGTAGGAAACGTATTGCGGATTCACTTCACGATTGGGTTCAATAATATTTTGGAGGAAAGCTTCGGAACCGCGGAATTGAAAGGACGCTAAACTCGGGGCCAGCTCGTAACCTACGCCTTCTAGTTTATGACAAGCTGCACAGGATTGAGCGAAGACTTGCTTTCCTTTCTGCTTGTCACCAGATAGGTTCAGGGCGGCGCGGTACGTTTCGAATACCTCTCCCCGAGACCCGAAAGAAGAGCTTGCGAATAGCTTTTCAACACGATCTTTCCATTTGCGATCGTTTCTCAGGCCGTTTTGCCGAATGATGTCCAGATCGGCCAAGTTGAATTGACCATTCTCTGCTTGTGCGATCAACTCCTCGACCCAAGCAGCGCGCGAGAAGAGTATGTCGGATGTTATCGAGCGGAGTTTGGGGGACATCATGGACCATGACTTAAGCAGCTCGACAGGAACAGTGGATGAAGTGAACTGTCGCAAAGCAGTCGCAGCTGCGATCTGAATCTCTTGTGGTTCCCGCTGGTGGATGAGGCCTGCGAGCGAAGGAACATCGTTGTCGCGCGGTTGCCACATCAAGCGGCGGATCGCTTCCCTCCGTTCTGCGATAGGAAGATCGCTTTGGCTGAAATCGAGTCGACTTTTTTCAATCAAAGAAAGCCGCATAGAAGAGAGAAAGGGAAGGACTACGAATAGCTCCTCCCGTTTCGATTCCGCCAGACCTCGTTCATGAATGGCATGGAGCACCTCCGCAACCAACGGCTCGATGGCAATTCCGGATTTCGAAAGCGCCGAGAGTGTCCTGTCCAACGATTGAAGCTGATCCGGCGAAGCTAGCTTCCCAGCTAGTCTTGCAAGTGGATTGGGGCTGGTTAAGTCGACCGTTCCGGACGTACTGGCGAGTTGTTCGATAAGGATTTCCGTTGATTGCGATCCAATCGCGTTGAAGCAAGCCGCAGCGATCCATGGGTCCGAACCGGAATTCTTAAGGATCTGATATGCCAGTTCCGATTTCATCGTCGTTGGCAGTTTCGATGCAATAACCGATAGTGCTAGCTGCAACCGAACCCTCGGATCGGAATCCTTCGCAAGTTTGGGAAGAAGCGTCTGAATCCTTTCATCGGAATCGAATCGGTCTTCTAACCATAAGATTGCCCATTCACGCACTCGGGGATGGACATCCGATAGACCCGCTATATGGCTGTTTCTCGTATCCGATAGTCGAGCCAACAGTCCCAGCGCATGGACTCGCGTCTGCGCCCGAGGCGATCGCTTGAACAACTGCTCCAAATCGGCGATCAATTCCTTTCGTTCTTGATCGGTCGCTCGGAGGGAAAGATGTTCAAAGAGAAGCCGCGAAGCGGTATCGCGGGACCAGCCGTTGGTGCTCTCAAGACTCTTCACCCATTGCATTGGGGACTGTTTCGAAAGCTTGGGTGCAGCGTTGTGTTTATAGTCAGCGGGAGCGATGCGGTAAATACGACCGCGGTCTCTACCGCTTGTTAGATCCAGGTGCTTTTTGATCTCTTCGGGAAGCGATTTAGGATGTTCGATGACTTCTCGGTAGAGGTCAGCCACATAGAGAGTTCCGTCGGGAGCATTTGCAAACTGCACAGGGCGAAACCAGGTGTCGGTAGCTGCAAGGAACTCGGATTCCGGGTCGATGCGATGGCCAATCATCGACGAGCCCGAATCGACCAATTTTTTTCGATGGACGATGTTGCTGCCAACGTCACCGACGATTGCGACACCAGCCATATCGTCAGGAAAGGCATCGCCGCGGTAGATTGTGATTCCGGTCGCGCTGGTGAAGTAACCGGATGCTCGACCACCTCCTTCGATCACACCTGGAGTTTGATTGGTAACTCGCATGCGAGTGCGCACGATTCTCCAAGGTTCTACGGGACTGATTCGATACACATTCGCTTGTGGACCATCTGAGGCGATGCTTTGTCTCGAGGGGGGAAGCGGATAGGATTTGCAAAGGTTGGAGTATCGATCGGCGTAGACAAACATTTGAAGGTGATCGCTGTTGTGGCAGACGAACCTGCGACCCCAATCGTCAAAGCTCATTCCATGTTGTCCACCGCCGCTTTCGAGTCGGATATCGAGCGTGATGGGATCAAAGGAGAAGTCCCGGCCGTTGGCGTTCACCGGGGGGAGATCGGGGCGATCCGGTCTGGTGATTGCGGCGCCAGAGCTGCTGACTTGGCAGTAAATGCGATTGTCGATGCCCCAGCAGAAACTGTTCAAAAGTCCTTGAACGTTTTGTCGTCCAAAGCCGCTGAAGACTTTCCGGCGCACATCCGACTTTCCATCTCCGTCGGTGTCCTTCAGGTACCAGATGTCCGGCGCTGCGGCGACAAAGATCCCTCCGTCGTAGCAGATCGCACCTGTTGGCCATGATAGCTTGTCTGCAAACAGAACGCTCGTTTCATACCGGCCGTCCTGATCGCGATCCTCCAGTCGATGGATCGTACCGAGAAAGTCTTGATCCTGTTCGGAGTAATCGCACATTTCCACGACGAACATGCGAGCGTCTTCGTCGAATGCGATAGCGACAGGATCACGCACTTCCGGCTCAGCAGCAGCCAGCTCCAATCGGTACCCTGGTTTGATTTCAATAGCACGCATCGCCTCGGCAGGCTCTTTGGGAGGGATGCGCGGTAGTTCGGCGCTTAAATTCGCTTGGCCGGGTTCTTGGGCGTTTAGAGACGACAAGTTCGGGACGACCGCAGCTCCCATCCCTATGCCTAGAAGAGGAAGCCATGTCCATGCGAGACGTTGCAGCATTATTTGTTCGCCCAAGGCACGAGTGGAGGGGGTGGGAGTATCTCCGACTTCTCGCCATGGTAAGCGGCATCGGAGGATGGAGGGGATATCCGAAAACCATTAGCCGCTTTGGAGCTAGCCGCGGTTTCCAATGGTTTTCGGAGAGGCTTTTAGTTATCGTCGCGTGAGGACCAAAATGCAACGATGGACCAGAGGGAGTTTATTTCAAAGAAGCCTTGGCCAAGGCGCGGTCCAAATCGGCTTGATCGACGCCGATTTCATTCGCAAGCTGGCGGAGGAAGGAGATCATAAACTCGGTTCTCTGAGATGCGATCGCGCGGCCATGCTCGGTTTGCATAGTCTTTCCTAGCCCAAGCAGTTTTGCGAAGAAGTGATCGATCGACTGCACATTGTCCTGTGGGGGACGTTCTATGGGAAAAGGCTGATCGGCATGGTAAAGCAATTGCCGCATCGATCCGCCCGTCATCAAGCATCGCGAAATGCCGATGGCACCAATAGCTTCGAGCCGATCTGCGTCTTGGACGACTTTGGCTTCCAGGCTTTCACAGGGGATCCCTGCAGAAAAACTGTGTGCGGCGATGCAATGCTCGATGGGTGCGATCCATTCGACGGGGTAGTGGACGGAATGAAGAAACTCAACAGCAGCGGCCGCCGCCATCCGCGACGCTTTGCTTCGATCGGGCGAATTCTTTGGTACGAGAACGCAATCGTGGAGCCAAGCTGCGGGAAGAACAATCTCTGCGTAGGCCCGCTCCTGATGGCCGATCAAAGTGGCATTTTGAACAACTCGTTGCACATGATCGAATCCGTGGCCTGCGTCTGCTTCAGCCAACCGGACTCGTATCCAAGGAACGATGATGGAACTCCAGCGACTCGACCACTGGGAGGCATACTCGTCCGTCGATGGCAAGGTCACCGAGTATTCCTTCAAATACCTAGATAAGATCGAAGCCACCCGAATGTTGTGCGGCTAGTAGAGGACTCTTCGTCCGTCTTCTTTAACAGCTCGACGACTTGGCGGCGTTCGTCGAGAGACAGCGTAAGCGGCTCGCATTGAGACTCACCCTCCGAGTCGGAATTCGATTCCTCGTTTTCCAGTTCAATCGCTCGATCGACCATCTGACCACCCATTATCTGGATGGTTCCCTTTGGGTTGGTGGCTGGTGGAGCCGCTGGCTGTCGACCGATCGATCGATTGATAGGGGAAATTGCAGGTGGTGGCGGAGGAGCGTTATCGGCTTGATCGAGAGGGCAGGAGAGCTGAACCCGCTCGTAAAGATCGACGCGACCTCTCGGGTCGAGAAGCTTGTAAGCAGCGATCGCCACTTCGGCGCGATGCAAATCAACCGTCGCGGGATGCGAGCGGCTGGATAGCTCTTTGGCCCGACTCCTAGCTGCATCGCGAATAATTTCGATGCGGCACTCCCCTCGATTTAGTCCCAGGGTTCGGAAGTAATGGGCGTTTTGATCGGTTCTCGTTCGGGTTCTCAAAGGTTTTTTCATGATTCTCTAGTCGCATCCTCGTAGGATCGGGGTCGCTTCCTGCTCTCCTATCGGCTGCATCTTAGTCGCTAACACGATTTGCTTCCCTGTCTTTTCTTGCTGTATTCGACTGTCGAAGCAGCGAAAAAGTTCATGAGATTTTCTATTGGCGGAAAGGGGGGCCAAGTCCGCACATCTAGGAGCACGAAAAACCCGCAAAGGATTCGAGTATTAGCAAGAAAAATTGGACTGATTTTTTCAACGAGTCAGGCTAGGAAAGGGAGGCGAGATAAGAATTTCTTTTAAACTGCCGGAAGTGAGGCGAACCGCGGCGATTGGAAGGGTGACAATAGGGGCTGAGTGACTTAAACTGGTGGGTAGAACCTTTGCCAAGAACCAAATCGAATAGAGAACCGAAATCGCATGGTGGAAACCGAACCAGCAACCCTCTCTCCCCAAACCGTTGCCGATAGTATTGCAAACGCCAAATTGGCGGCTCGGGCCGCTGCGGAAAGCAAAGGACAGGACATCGTTCTGCTGGATATCTCCAAGCAGACCAGCATCTTTGATTGCTTTTTGATCGTCACGGGGACCAGTCGACGACAATTGCACGCCATCGCCGAGGAAATTCACCGCGTTCTCAAAGCCCATGGCGAAACGAGGCTCAGCGTTTCCGGCTACGACGAGAGCCGATGGATCGCCATCGACTACGGCGGAATCGTCATCCATTTGTTCGATGAGGAATGGCGAAAGTTTTACGACTTGGAAGGCCTCTGGGCTGACAGCGTTCGTATTGACTTGAGCGAGACATTGAAAGATACCAATGCGCGGGTCAGCGGCGTCGATCCGAACGCTTAGCCGTCCTATCGCAACAACGAGCGCTTTGAACCGTCACTGGAGGGACCGCAAACGGGATGGGTATATCTGTTGAGTATTTGCTCTGGCTGTTTCCCGTTTTGATCGCTTCGTCGATGGTTATGGCGGCGACGCGGCACGAGCGGGTTCCGCTTATCTTGAGCCAAGCTATCAAAACGGGGGCTTGGACTTTGAGCTTCCTGTTAGCGATCGCAATGGTTTTGTGGGTTGCGATGTTCTGGATTGGCTAGATTGCCGACAACCGTTTTCAGTCTCGACTTTCGCTTGCCGATATCTTATTCCGGTAGTTGGCCTTCTCAGAATGGCAACCTTCAAGGAAGAAGGTGTTCTGGATTCTTTGCCGACAGGAGTGCACCGATGCGATGGATTCGTGCTAGTTGGTTCGCGGGAAGCTTTCTTTGTTGTGCTAGCACTGCCTTGGGTCAGTACGCACCCTATCCTCAAAACGTGAATACCCGCAATGGAGCGATCCTCGGCGGCGTTACGGGAGCGGTCATCGGCGGTGTGATTGGGCATCAACGCGACGACACCACCGAGGGTGCGTTGATCGGGGGCGCAGTAGGAGCTGTTGCAGGGGGTGTCCTGGGCAACAACCGAGATCACGCAGAGCGCCGGCAAGCAGCGTCTCAGTATTACTACCAAAGACCGACGCACTACCACTCACCAACCTATGTAGAACATAGGACCTATGTGCCTGCGAACACTCATGTCATTACTCGGCGCCCCGTCACAGTCAGTGAAGTGGTGAGCATGACGCAAAGCGGGGTAAGCGACACGGTAATCGTCTCGCACATCCAAGCGAATGGCGTCGCGGCACGTCCCGATGTTAATGAAGTCATTTGGATGAGTGAACGAGGCGTAAGCGATTATGTCATCACGGCCCTGCAGCAAAATGGCAATGTTCCAAGGCCACCGAGGGCGACGGTTTATAGAAGCCAACCTTCGGAAGTGATCATTCAAGAGGAATACCGACCTGCGACGCGAACGATCATCACGACGCCATCCGCTCCCACCTATCGGTCTACACGAGCGCCGGTCTATGTCGAACGTCGTGGATTCTAAAGGATGACGACTCCGGAAAGACCCGCATGGCAGCTTCCCGTTGGCGTTTCGAGAGGCACTTGGGACTATGTCAACGAATCGACAATCGCAACCGATTACGATCAGTTCCATGCGGGCCATCCTCTCTTAGAGCTTGATCGTCGGATCGTCGACGAAGCCCTTCCGCAGTCGCCGACGCGAGAAGACAGTTCAGTAAGGCTGATTGTCGATGTGGGTTGTGGTCCCGGGCGAAACCTTCTCCCGCTGGCCCAGCGCGGCTTTCGCGTTCTCGGGGTCGATCTGAGCAGCGAGATGCTCGGTGAGTTCGCGAGGAAAGCCAGCGCACAAGGTCTGGAAGATCGATGTAGCTTCCTACGCGCGAATATGGCAGACCTTCGATGCTTGCATGACAATATCGCCGATGGCGTGCTGTGCATGTACAGTTCGTTGGGAATGGTGAGGGGACGCGGTAACCGCAGGTCCTTTCTATCGCATGCCCAAAGGATTCTTCGTCCGGATGGCTGCCTCATTGTTCATGTTCATAACCGAGGGTCGTGGCTACGCGATCCTGGTGGCATTCGTCAAACCATCGGAGGTTGGTGGAGAGAAAAACGGGATAAGAGTTGGGAGTTGGGAGATCGAATCTATCCCTATCGAGGCCTTCCCAGCATGTTCCTCCATATCTATTCCGAAAAGGAGCTTCGCTCCGACATCGAGTCCTCTGGACTGCAAATAACAAACTTATATCGATTGAATCGAGAATCATCGGGTTTGCTATCGTCGCGATGGTTTTCGCATCTTCGCGCTGGCGGATTCATTGCGATCGCGCATCGAGTGAGGTAGAGGATTGCACGATTCTTCTGTTGACCAAGCCGAGGCGGACGACGAAAGAGCGACCGCCTTTCATGAGGCGGGCCACGCGGTGCTCGCCATTACATTGGGTAGGCCCGTTGAGAAGGTGACCATCGAGCGAAACTCGATGCGACTGGGCCAAGTACAAATGAGCAAGCGCCGCGGGCAGCCCATCAAAGATACGTTGGAGGCTCAGGCGCTGATTCTCTTGGCGGGCGTGGTCGCCGAAGCTCGCATAGTAGGACGGTACAACTGGCCCGGTGCTCAACAAGACATGATCGGAGTTCGGCAGCTAGCTCGCTATCGCGGCGCTACCGACAAACAAGTTGAACGATTGCAACAGAGGTGGCTCGACAAAACGGAACATCTCGTCGACGATCCAGACACTTGGCTCGCGATCGAGCGTGTTGCTGAGGAATTGGTATCCAAAAAATCCTTGAGCGGCCGCGCAGTGCAGCACATCGTGGATAGAACGATAAACCTCGATTGAGTCGGAGATTTCTCAGCGAGGCGTCCAAGTTGTTTGTCGATAGCCAGGTCGACGAAGCTGGATATCTTTCCGGTTGACCAGAACGCGACCATCTTCGAGTTCGTACTTCAAAAAGACTTGAACGCGATTACTCTCTGGAGCAACTTCTTGAAATGGAAGACTGAGGTGAAAGCCTTGTGAAGCTCCGATTGGTTCGAGCGAATCTTGAAGTTCGTCGGGTGTTACATTCCATGCCGCGATTCGCTTCGAAGTCTCGTCGAGCGTCTCTTCGATAACCACGGTAAGCTTGCCCGTTTGTTGGAGCGGCTCGCCTGATTCGTTCTTGGGTACCAGCACTAGGTAAAGGCCATCGTCACCGGGCGAATCATCAAAATTGTGACCTCGGCAAAGCGTTTCATGAAATGCGATCTCGACCATTCGTTGGTCGCTAGGCCGTGGTGGGGCCGGAACATTTGCCGATGCAGGAACGACGGAAGGGTCCACAGGCAGATCGATGCGGCCCTGCAAAATGGCGCCGGGTGTAAGCTTTGGTAGCGATGGTTGCGGCAGGACACTCGATGATGGAGGAACCGAAGGGGCCGCTGGAGAGGTCTCCTTGAGCTGCGGTTGCTGAGCCGAACGAATCAAGCCATCCGGAAGCTGGACGTCCTCGACCAAGTCTTTCGCTTGAGGGCGTTTTATGCTTGTGCCCTTATCCTCCGTCTTGGGTAGACCGGGCAAACTCTTTGGCGGTGGCAAAAGAGACTCATTGTCGCTTGGCATTGGAGTTGGTACCGCGCTGGGTGGAACCACTTCCAAGCTTGGATCATTCGACTTCGGTATCGAAGGTTTGGATTGAATCGGGGGCGGACTTAAATCGATAACCCCCGGCTCATCGTACTTCGGCTCAGACGTTGGTTCTGGCTTGCTTGACCGCGGTACTTTCTTTTCCCTTTCGAGGGGCACGGGAAGCAAGGAACGGTCGTTGGTCGCTTCGGACTTAAGAGCCCGATTCTTCGCACGCAACTCTTCGTTGATTCGCCGAAGTTCTTCGTTTTCGATTTCGAGCGATTGATAGGCCGAATCGTATTCGTAGACCCGGTCTTCGAGCGCACGAATTTCCCCAGCCATATTTTCAACGTATATTTCGTTGAACGCAGCGCGGCGGCAACCGGTTAGGGATGCGATAGCGATCACCAGCAATGTCCGAGCGCGAACCGATCGGTGAGCCTTTGGCACACGGCGGGCGTCGAATTTTCCATGCGTTGGTGAACGGTCGTAGTCCATGCACGCAGGGATAGAAAAATCAGCGCTTGGGCGTCAAGGTGAAACCAAACGTTTGCGATTATTTTCCTAATTCCAAGCCATGCTAGCTATCCAGCTCGGCGGACTTTTTGGCAAGCTAGAAAGACTTCATAGAAGTCTTGGGTTAAGACGATGGGATCGTCGCCGAGGTCTTCAAGCCAAGCGAGCTGCATCGCGGCCATGGCTCGCAAGCCAGCGGCAAGGTCGCGAACTCGGACCGTGACTCGATCGGATGGAACCATCGAATTGCCGGTTGAAGGAAACGGTAGAGATACCAACTTCCCCTGTGCATCCATTGTCCGTTCCCTCGGTAAATCGATGTGCCTATCGATAACTGGGGCGCTGACCGTTTCCGAGTAGCAGTACTGCTCGTTCAAGGTGCAGCATTCGATACCGATCACTTGTGCGGAAGATCGATTCATGAATCAGTTTCTTAGCGAGGGGAAGTTCAGTCGGTTGATTCTGTGCTGAACTGTATCGACTGGGGTGACTTTGCCGCTTGATCAATTCTTTGTGAAGTCGGGGAAAAGGCAGCAAGAAGTACTCCTATGCCCGAAGCGATTTCCACTCCTTCTACTCACTCGTCGTTCGCTAGAACTCCTAGGATGAGAACCTTGATCCCCGAGATGCCAGGAACTATCGTTGAAGCGAGGATCCAGCTTAGACATAGGGTGAGAGCTTTTCGCAAAAAGGAGAATGAGCAAAGGAATGAACCAATTCTCCAATACCGATAGCAGTTGGTCACCGCAGTCGCTTCAGGACGATGTGCAAAAGTTGGGATGCGTGCTCGAGCAGTACAGGGCTTATCTGCGAATGCTCGCCCGGAGCAGGCTACATCAAGGCTTGCGGGGAAAAGTCGATCCCTCGGATATCGTTCAAGAGGCTTGCGTAGAAGCAGTCCGGCAGATTGGTCTCTTTCGCGGAAATTCCCAAGCAGAATTCGCAGGTTGGCTTCGTGGGATCTTGGCAGATCGTATCGCCAAAACGGCGAGACGCTACCTCGGGACACAGCAACGCAATCTACAGTTGGAGATGCAATTTCAGCGAGAACTCGACGAAGCGTCTGGACATCTCGAGAGCTGCCTTTCCGCAGGTGGAGCTACGCCCAGTGAAATCGTCGCTTGGAACGAAACAACCTTGGAGCTAGCCCGAGCGATCGAGTCACTTCCTGAAGATTACCAACAAGTCGTCCTATTGCGAAATCTACAAGGTCTATCCTTTCCCGAGATTGCGTCGGCGATGGACAGATCCATTGATAGCGTTGAGAAGCTTTGGATTCGAGCCCTGTTGAAGCTGAAGCAAGCGATGAAGCCGAGCCAAGGAGAGGCTTGAGTCATTCTCTAAAAAATTTGAAAAAGTCGCGGCGGTAATCCAGCCCGACGCGGTACTGATCTTCTTACCGGAATCATGTCCGTTTGTGTGAACGGCGGTTTCGCCCGGTGCAGATTCGGCTTTGCCATGGAGTATGGATCATGAAGTCTTGCGTCGTATTGGTTTGTGGACTGATTGCGGGATTAGCGCTTTCCAACGAAGCACTTGCACAGCGGGGTGGTAGAGGGGGCGGTGGCGGAGGAGGGGGCGGCGGAGGAGGGGGCGGCGGACAATGCCAATCATCCGGTGGTTCTTCAAGCTCCAGTTCCATGGCGAGCATGAGTCCGATTTCTAACGCTTATTCTCCTCAAGCGTTCATGGCACAGCAGGCTTACATGCAGCAGCTCCAAATGCAGCAGGCCTACATGCGACAGCTGATGATGCAGCAGCAGTTGCAGAATGCACAGCAGATGCTCGCTTTGCAGCAAGCTGCGCAAGAGAAGAACTACGAAGAGATGTCGAGACGTCGCCAAGAAGCGCAAGAGAAAGCAGCCTTGGTAAAGAAAGAAAAAGAAGAGAAGCGCGCGGAGCGATTAGCTTCGACACGAGCGACTAATTTGGCGTCCAAGTAGCTTTCCAGATCGCCTTTAACCGTCTAGCACTTTTCAGCTCTCGTCTCTTTCGGCAGGAAGTGTTCGGTGACCTATGCCCTCGCATTCCGGAGTCATTCGAAGTGGGAATCAATCCGCGGTATCGAGTCCTCAAGCTCAAGCTAGTCTTGAAACATCATTTCATGACTGGGTTGCAAGAGTTTACCTATGGTGGCGAAGGTACAGTTGGAGAGATTTTAAAAGACGATTCCAAAAATCCTCGAGAGAATCTCTTTCCTTCGTATTGAGCCTCTGTGTTCATCTGGGTTTGCTTTTGCTTTTGGCATTGATGTTTCTGCCAGCGAACGAAAAGACAAAATCCGTTCTGATCGCATCTTTCTCGGAGACGTGGGGAGCTGCCGAAAGCATGGCGGAAAGTGCAGTGTCTCTTGAGATTGCGTCGGTGGAGAGTCCTACACGCGATACCGCGAGCGACGTGAGTTTGGAAGAGCCTCAACTGGATATCGACCACTCGATGAAGCTCGTCGCAGCGATAAGCACGAATGCAGAACCGCGGCAAGTGAGTCCATCTCTCTCGCAGATGGTGCGAATTGCGACAGATCCTAAACCTGTCACTAGCGACGTTTCTGGAAAATCAAACCTGTTCGCAAATGCTTCCGTGAAAGGAAGAGATTTAGAAGGTCGACGCGAGCTGGCTTTAAGAAACGGGGGAAGCGAGGCGAGTGAAGCCGCTGTCGAGGCGGCATTGAGATGGCTACGAGCTCACCAGGCGAGCGATGGGTCTTGGAGCATGGACATGAATGATGCACCGTGCAAAGGCAAATGTACTCACGGTACTAACGAGATGGGATCGCCAAAGCGGATTTCTGCCACAGGGCTTGCTGTGCTTTCCTTTCTTGGAGCGGGCTACACGCATCGAAAGGGAGAGCACAAGGAAGCTGTTCAGAAGGGCCTGAACTTCCTGATGTCTTCGCTACACATGAAGAAGCAGGATCAAAGAGCTCGGTGGATACGCGGACGATTCCTGCAAAACGGTGGCCCTTATGAGATGTACGAACAAGGCATTGCGACATTGGCTTTGTGCGAAGCTTACGCGATGACGCGAGATTCGATGCTTTTACCTTCATGCGAAGGAGCGATTGACTTCATTCAGAATGCCCAAGCCAGCGATGGTTCATGGGGATACCATCCCAATGAGTCGGGAGACCTTTCGATCGTAGGATGGCAAGCGATGGCGTTGAAGAGCGCTGCTCAGGCGGAAATAGCGATCAAATCGAATCAGCTCGAGCGTATGGATCGCTTTCTAGAAACGCAATCTACCAACTACGGCTCCTTTTACGGATATCGCAGCAAAGATCGAGAGCCTGGTACAACGGCGATTGGACTTCTCATTCGACTATTCCGTGGAACGAGCTTTACAGATACCGGACTGCTACGGGGGGCTGACTATTTGGCAGAGCTCGGTCCTTCGATAGACGGCATTTATTACAACTACTATGCGACGCAAGTCCTATTTCATATGAAGCATCCCTCTTGGGACGGATGGAACCGCCAGTGCCGCGATTATTTGATTCGTGAGCAATCGCAGGATGGACACGAGGCGGGGAGTTGGAACTTTGGACGCAATACGTTCAACAAAATTGGTGGACGATTGTATTGCACGACCATGGCGGTTTTGACCTTGGAGGTCTACTACCGGTACAGCCCGATTTACAAAGAAATTGAACCCGATCAATTTCAACTCTAGGTTTTTGAAGGAGACATCATGCAGCGTAAGACCAAACGGAGCAGAATAACTCGATTGACATGCGAGTCACTAGAGCATCGTCGATTGATGGCCATCGATGTCGGTGTAGTGGACGGTGATTTGCTGATAGGAGGTACTGCGGAAGGGGCGGTGTCCGTCAGCGCTTTGGAGGACGGCGCTATTCAAGTCAAAGAGGGAGACAATATCGTCGCGACTTTGAGCGATGTCAGTGATGATATTCGAATCCAGTTGGATTCAGCGGGCACTGTGAATGATCAAGTCTCTCTTTTATTGGAAGGTGCAGAAATAGATCGAGTCATGGTCGATCTCGGCGATGGCGACAATGTCGTCACTGTTGAATCGGGCGCTATCAATGGAAGTCTGCTTTTTTGGGGAGGCAGCGGTAACGATTCACTTCTCATCGCTGAGGGAGTTGAAGTGGAGGACAATATCTACGCATGGCTAGGTCAAGGAGATAACTCGTTTCAGCTTGATGGGAGCGTCGGGCGAAGTCTCTTTGTGCGAGGAGGATCGGGAGAGGATGACGTCGGTATATCGGAAACTGGATTGGTCGGTCGAAAGGTCGATCTCCAACTTGGTGATGGAACCAACAGCGCGTCGATCTCAGGCCAGATTGAGGATCGATTGAGCTACCGAGGCGGGGACGGAGATGATTCGGTAGAGATCGGTGAAAGCGGATCTATTTACGGGCACGTCTCGATTCACCTGGGTGAAGGGTCGAACCAAGTGGCACACCTCGGGGAAATTGAGGGTAATCTTCGTGTAGTATCGAAGAACAGCGAAGACATGGTAGTCATTGACGATGCCGCCATCGTTGGAGGGCGCGTCATCGAGCAACTTGGTAACGATTCACGACGCGGTGGTAGAGGAATAGGAAGATTCTTTTTCCGTTGAGTCGACGCATAATCCGTGGGGAACCAGACAGTTTGGTTCCCCACTTCTTACTCCATCATCTCATCCTTGGCGGTCTATCCGAGCAATTAGTTTGAATATGAGTTTTTGCAATCGTAAGAAGTCGCGGTTTTCGAGATTCGAAATACTCGAAGATCGGCGTTGCTGTGCCGTGGCGAGCAATGGATGGGATGGTGTCGGAAAAGGGTCGGCGGAGCTGACTTACTATATTGGTAACCTACCTACCGAACTAGATCGAGCGAAAGTAGAGTCCGCTATTGAATCGGCGCTCCAGGTTTGGTCGGATGTGATCGATGTGGAATTCACACGCACGAGTCAGCCCGGACAAACGCGATCGCTGGATTTTAACTTTGCACGATTGGATGGTGCTGGTGGGACGCTTGCTCAGGCCTATCTTCCTGCGGATGTGAACTCGTCGCGACTTGCCGGAGACGTCACGTTCGACAGTTCCGAAAAGTGGGAAGTAGGGAATTCGCTAGGAGCTTCAGCATTCGACTTGCTCTATGTCGCTGTACATGAAATCGGCCACGCATTGGGGTTGGACCATCATGATGAGGCAGGTTCTGTGATGGCGCCGTATGCGAATGCTTCATCAGCTTTCACCGGATTGGGGACAGCAGATATCGATGCAGCGCTCGCCATTTACGCTCCAGCGGGGCAGAGCGATGCAACACAATCGACGCAGCCAACCGCGGGCGGTGCCAGCGGGAGCACAATTGCTGGATCTGGGAACTCAGGGAATTCAAAACCAGGAACTAGTATCGTACCGTCGGATCGAGAGTTCACGTGGTCTTGGACATTCTTCAGAACGGGCCGAGTTTCTGGATGGATAGGGAGCTGGGGCAACTTTGGCTCGCGCTTTAGAAGCTGGTTTACGATGTCGAGCCCCGTGACTAACAGCTCGCCTAGTAGCAACGTAGATGAAGTGAACGCAAGCTATGGCGATGAGCAAGTCCCGTCTATGCATGCTATCCGTTTCACGATCGCCTTTCAGAATGCGCAAAGATCTTTGAGGCGCTGGTAGAGATTTGATTGTCTTCGGCATCGGGTGTGTATAGGATGAAGTTCTCGTCTCGGATCATTCTCATCTTTGCGCTCAGGACTTCCTCGATCATTCGGCTTCGTAGCTAGCAACTCTTTCTACTCCTATTCTCGGGTTCGTCGAGATCACGCGTGAACACGAGGGTTCAAGTACGATGGAGAACCTCGAAGCGGTTGGCGATGGAGTTGGGTAGGAAAGCGGATCATGCGAAATCATAGCGGACTATCGTATGATGTTTCTTTTGGCGAGCTCACCGCAGAGCAACAACATAGGTTGGTAGCAATCCTCGAGGACTGCTTGCAGAGACAAGAGCTCCATGGAACACTGTTCACAAATGACGATCATCGCGCGTCGCTACTAGAGTCTAACGCCGATCTAGGAGTTGCGTTAACCGATGCTTTGGATGGGTTGCTTTGGGTTGGAAGTCTGAAACCCTCCGAATCCCTCACTCGACTCGAGCCCCCGGACATCGCAGGGTTTGAGCTACTCGAGGAAATTGGTAGGGGAGGGATGGGAGTTGTCTATTCGGCTCGCAGGATTGTCGACGGAAGCGAAGTTGCGATAAAGGTCCTCCTTCGCAGTTCGAGCCTTTCTCGAAATTATCTTGAACGGTTTCATCGAGAGGCCAAAGCGGCTGCACTGGTTTGCCATCCGAGTATTGTGCCCGTCTATGAGACGAATAGTGAAAGAGACATTTGCTACTTCACGATGAAGCGAATCGATGGCGAATCGCTCGCGCAGAGACTTAGACGTCAGCGATCTAGTATCGAGTCAGTGCCTTCTCCGGACTCGTGGAAGCATTTAGCGAAAGAGTTTGCCGGAATTGCAGATGGTCTACATCAAGTGCATCAGTCTGGGATTCTGCACCGAGACATTAAACCTTCCAATATTTTGATCGATGGAGGTGAACATTTCTGGATTGTCGATTTTGGACTTGCTTCCATCGCCGACAGCGAGACTCTGACTTGCTCGGGCGATTTGGTGGGCACCTTTCGTTACATGAGTCCTGAGCAAGCGGCAGGACGCAATGAGTTGTTAGACTCTCGTACCGACATCTATTCTCTCGGATTGACCCTTTATGAAGCGGTCACATGGACGAGCCCATTTTCTCAGTTCGAAGGAGCTGGTTTGCTCAAAGCGGTTCAGTCACCGGTGGTAGAGCCTCCGCGCAGGATTTGTTCAAGCATTCCAAAGGAATTGGAAACGATCATCATGCGAGCGATTCGTCCGGATCGAAATGCTCGCTACTCTTCTGCAAGGGAGCTTGCCGAGGATTTGGAGAGATTCGCGGACGGTAAACCTATTCATGCACGAAGAGTGACTTTCGTTGAGAAAGCGAGTACTTGGTGTAGAAAGCATCCCGATCGAGTTCTTGTAGGAATGTGTTCGATGATCGCTGTTACCGTGGCAATGGGGGTTCACAGTACTATTGTACAAAGGGAACGCGATCGAACTCGCATTCAATGGATGCGAGGAAACGCAAACTATGAACAAGCGCGGGCGGCTGTCGACACCTTGGGGCTACGAGTGTCGGAACAGCTTGCGAATCTACCCGGAACAGAAGCGTTGAGACGCGAGGTGTTGGCGGAGACTTTGAAATACTATGAAGCATTCATTGCTCGATCTAATCAAGACCCGATGCTGCGACGCGATGTGGCGGAAACAAGATGGAAGATGGCGAACTTGATTGGAATTGCGGGGAGCAAAGAGGATGCAGTCGATGCTCTGAGTTTGGCTGTCGACGATCTTTACCTTGCCTGGCGAGAAACCGAGGATTCAAACTCGCTACTCCTCGCCGTGCAATCCAAATGCGAGTTGGCAAGGCTTTTGGGAGAGCAAGGTGAGTTTGCATCTGCTCGGATAGCCTTGGACTTGGCCAGCGCATGGATCAAGGATTTGCCCGACGGAATGGACAAAGCTTACACCGAGTCTCTCCTTTGGAATTCCATGGCGATCTTGGCGTACAAAACGGGAGATACACGTGGCGCTAGCCAGCTCGCAACGCGCGCGATTGAGCGACTGGACTCTTATCATGAGAAAAGTTTGGCAATACATGAGCGCGATATCAATCGATTTCAAGTGAGGATCCGTAACTCGATCGCCGACGCACTCCACAACCTAGGTGCGATTTTGGCGGAGCAAGGGTACGTGGATGTCGCTCAACGAGTTGCTTCGCGGTCCTTAGCCATGCGGACATCTGGACCAGCGACACCTCGAACCTCAGACGATTTGCGGCGATTGGCTTTGTCGTACAGCGGACTTGCATCGCTCGCATGGAAGCAGGGAAATCTCGATGAAGCGATCCAAACCTACTCTCTGAGTGCCGGGCTCTTAGAGCAGGCAGTTGATCAACTACCGGGTTTGCTCGGGCCCCGACGAGAATTGGCAGTCACATTGAACAATTTGGGAATGGCGCAATCGAGTGCTCAGATGTTCGAAGTAGCCCAAAAAACATTTCAAAAGGCGATCGGTATTGCAACATCGATCGCTGATTCGGATTCGAGCAACGCCGAGGCAGCCAAGCATGCAGCTGGAATTTGGAACAATCTGGCGATGGTACAGATCAAGATGGGTGAAATAAGACTTGCGTCAGAGTCGATGCAAAAAGCTATTCACTATCAGCAAAGTGTTCTGCAAACGGATTCGACCAGCGGAAATGAAGCCAAGTTACTTCAGCAATACAAATCGAATCTGAGTTCGTGGACTATCGAACCGTTCGCACCTTCTGTTTTCGGGAGCAAGCGATGAGCAAGAGGAAGCGGATCTCGTTCCTAGAGACCCTTGAGTCACGGAAAGCTTTTGCGCACTTAGGTTGTGAGTGGACATCAACTGTTGAAAGTCGATCGCTGGCTTCGGACGAGGAAGTACCTTCGCTCGTATTCAATGTGGAGAGTTCGCCATCCTTTTATGTAGCGATGGATGTGTTCGTAAAGGGACGGGGAGAGCCTCGCGATCGGTCTCGCGGCTTGGTGGGCGAAGGAGAAGCAGGGAAACGATTGGAAGCGAATCGGTTTTCACATGAAACTCCGGTTGGATCCTCTTCGCAAACAGGGAGGGCCGATCAGGAGCCAACTTTGGTGATTGTGCTAGTTCAACCAGCGACACGTCAAGCGCCGTCTCAGGGGAATCCAAGTTCTGCCCGATTCGAGAATCCAGCTCCGATTGCTTCGATTGCGGTCGTCCAACCAGGCGCGTTCGATGGATCTCGTCTCGCTGAGGCGAACGCGAATGGAATGACCCCCTTCGTTCAGCAAGAGGAAAAACAGGCTCGTGAAAGTCCAATGGCTTCTGACAGAGGCGCGATCGTTGAGGTTCGAACGCGATCGCTGCTCGAGTCCCTAGGTTGGAGTAACATCCAGGCTCCTAGAACATCAGATTTCAATGCGGCTTTAGATCAACTCATGTCCGACATTGGGGAAGATGTTTATGGGTGGAGCACCGCTTTAGACTCGGGTGATGATTTGGATGCAGGAGACGTGAATCGGGATCGAACCAGTCTTCTCGCGAAATCGACCTCAGGTGTTGCGGCGATTCCTTCCATCGCAAAGAGTTGGGAAACGATGTATACGCAGGGGCTGCCAATTCCCAGTGGAATGGTTCATTTGCAAGTAGGTGAATTGCATAGTGTCAGCATAGAGAAGACTCGAATTGCGCCACAAGTCGCCTCTCTAAGCCCATCGTCATTCGACTTGATTCAATGGTTTGCAGGATTTGAAAAAGAGGCCCGCATTGATCCCTCCGCAGAATCCATTGGTGACACAAAGACCACCCACAGGGACTCATGGAGCTTGAGGGATGGCATGACGGATGTGGTGTTTATGATCGTTGCGGGGGGATTGGCAACCGAGGGAGCTAGGCGAACAAGAGCATGGAAAAGGACGTTTGCTGGACGGTTAGGCCGCATAACGCTGCGACGGGTCGGTGCGTCGCGGGTGCAGTCGCCCCGCTTGCCGAGGCGCGGCGACAACAGCTTCTTCGACCGGCGTTAAGTGAACGTCCAATTGCGGAAAGGCAATAACGATTCCGTCCTTGTCGAGTTGCTTCTTCACTGCATAGACAACGCGATCGCGAACATTCGCAAACTCCTTTGTCGGAGCCCAAACGCGAACCAGCCAATCTACCGAGCTAGCGCCAAGGGCGATCAGTTGAACTTGGCTTTTTCGCTCTTCCGTTTCGATGATGACGTCTCGCACTGCCTCGATCGCGCTCCAAAGCGCAGCCCTTGTGGCATCCATATCTGCAGAGTAAGCCACGCCCACAGGGACTTCAATTCGACGTTCTGGGTGGTAAGTGACATTCTCGATCGTCGAGCTGGCGATCGAGCTATTGGGGATGATCAAGCGGCGGTTGTCCGGTGTGTCGACAGCCGTCGTGAACAAATCGATTTCATGAACGCGAGCTGTGATCCCACCGGCGACAACCAAGTCTCCGACTTTGAAAGGTCGAAAGACCATGAGCAAAATGCCCGATGCGAAGTTCGATAAGGTTCCCTGAAACGCGAGACCGATTGCAAAGCCGACCGCGCCTAGGACGGCAGCAAAGCTCGTCGAGCGAAGTCCGAAGTGATGTAGGGTGAAGATGAGCCCTGCGCCGAGCAGCCCGCGGTAAATCAACTTCTCGACAAATCGGCCGAGGGTCTCATCGACTTTGCGATAGATGGGGGAAGATATCGCCTTGGATGCGTATCGCGCACCGAAGTAGAACGCGATGAGAATTCCGAGAGCTTGTGCGGCAGGAACGAGCGATTTTTCACCAAGAGCGAGCAAGTCCGAGAAATCGCCTTGCATCAGCTTTTGAGCGGAGAGTTGAATTTGGTCCCACATCTTGACCGTCTGATCACTGATCTCTTGCTGACTAACGATCTCGTTACTCATCGTCTGGTAGACCTTGAATGCTTGCAAAAGTTATCGAATCACAGTCGCGTTTCGCTACGCGAATCAAGCGAATCAGCCAATCGCCGCATTTCGCTCCGCGAAATAAGCGAATCAGCCGCTGGGCGCTAGCCCCCGGTTGCTCCCGAGCACGGAACCGATCGTTGCGATGGGAACCGGGTGAACGGACGCTCGTGCCTAATGACTGACGTGTACTAATAGCAAAAAACCTTCGAACAATTGAAGAGGGATTGCGTAGAGGGCCTAACGGGTTCAATCCACGTTTCGCGCATCAGGAGCTAAGTCAGCATGGAGTTGATGATTGCGTTGGCCATTTTCGTCGTCTCGGTGGGCTTGCTCATCGCCTCGGCCAAATTTTTCACCGGGGCAGCTGAGACGCTGGGATATCGCTTTGGATTGTCCTCGTTCGTCGTTGGGGTCGTGATTGTTTCCGTCGGTACTTCGTTGCCGGAACTCATTTCGTCGGTCTTGTCGGTGAGGGCCGGGAGTTCCGAGATCGTGCCGGGGAACATCATCGGCTCGTCCCTTTCGAACATTCTTTTTGTCCTAGGTTTGACCGTAGTACTATCGCGCAGCCGAATCGATTTGGGTGCCCAATACATTTACATCGATTTAAACTATCTTGCAGGGGCCGCGCTGATTGTCGTCGTGACGATGTTCGACGGCACGGTGCATGCTTCGGAGGCGGTGATTGGGCTGTTGGCCTATTGCGCCTATGTTTTCTACTTGCTAAAAGCCGGCAACACCAACGCAGCTTCGGATGCGTTACCTCATCCGCCAGAGACAAAAAGCTCATTAGGTTGGGCGATTGGAATCCTGCTCGCGAGTGGAGTGGTGATTTTCTTTAGCGCAAATCAAACGATCGATTCGTTGAGCAAGATTGCAGAGTCGTTAGGTGTTAGCAAAGCGATTGTATCGATGACTCTTTTGTCCGTTGGGACAACGCTGCCGGAGTGCGTCGTGAGTGTATCGGCAGCGAGGGCGGGCAAGGCAGGACTGGCGGTTGGGAATGTTCTGGGATCATGCATCTTCAATGGTCTTATGATCCCAGGTGTTGCTAGTTTATTTGGTGCATTGACTGTGCCGTCCGAATTGATCCATTTCTCGCTTCCATTCTATGCCGCCGTAACCTTGTTCTTCTATTTGCTCACACAAGACAAAAAGATCTCCCCCTTTGAAGGAGCGCTTCTACTCTTAATCTACGCTCTCTTCATGGGGAAAGTGGCCAATCTACTATAAAAAAGTGCACTTGTTATCCAGCTGTGCTGACGGCCTTTCCCAATGAGATCTTCGCGGCGACCATGGCTATTTGCCGGTCGTCGGAGACGTCTCCGGAGCGATTTCTCGCCTGGTTACCAGATCAAAAGATTGCCCGGATTCCAGTGCGATATAGTCAGGGCGATCGGGATAGACAGCTTGGCGTCGATCATAGAAGTAGACTTTGCCCTTGCCCGAAACGGTAGCTTTCGAACCATTCACTGTTATCGCTGTCGTCTCATCAATACCGATTCCCAAAAGCTGAGGATAGCGATTTACGAGCTGGGTCATATCGCGTTGCCTGCCTCGTTGGGTGAAGTGTTGATCGATTGCGACTCCATCGATAAAGCCCAGCCCCCCTCGCTCGTAACCTGGGGCCATGATATTGAAGTTTTCGATTGGTGTCGCGCGAGCCAAGTAGCGAGCTTGAATCGAAGCTCCCGCAGACGAGCCACCGATAACACCACCGCGTTGCAGCACCTCCTTCATCAATCGGTGAGCGGCCGTTCCATAATAGGAATCGGCGAAGTTCCATTGCCGACCACCTCCGAACCAGATGCCGGTCGCTTCTCGTAGCGGTTTCAAGAATTCTTCGTCTTCATTCGCTTTCTTTCGGTCCTTGGTGTGGAGCATGGTCGCATGTTGGATTCCCTTTTTCTTCCAAGTTTCCAAGATGGATTGATTTGGAGAAACCTCATCGGCTTCTTCGCATGGCACATACACAAGCTTGGCATTATCGGGTCCGCCAGCGAGTTCGCAGAACCGATCCATCAAGCCATTGGGCAGACCGCCACCTCCGACGATCAATAGGGTACCGTTCTCAACGATCGGCGCTTCAGGGTTTTTGGGTGGGAACGGAGGGAGAGTTCTATCGATCGCGTCTCGACGCCATTCGGTCAAATCAGCCAAATATCGATTGGGGGATCGTTGCTCCGAAGATTCGGGAGCGATGGTTTGCAAACGAATGGGTTGTTGTCCATTTGCATGGAGCATCAGGGTTCCAGTGCCTTCTCCCCAAACTCTCAGTTTTCGCCCTCGCAGCACAAGTGCCGTATTCTTTTCCAAGGCGATTCCAACACAGCGTGGTTGGCTCGCTAGAACGCTTAGTACTTGCGGATTCCCTTCGTTTGAGGCTTCGCAATTGGTTTCCAAAACCACATCGGGCAACAGATTCATTCCCATCGCAATGCGAGGGTGCCCCAGATCGATCGACTCGACGTAGAACTTGGAAAGAGTTTTAGCATGGGGGCCTGCGACCACAATATTCTTTCCATGTCGGATGTGGGCGCGAGCAAGCGTCTCAAATCGCTTCAACAAAGCGGGGGGGATTTTATTCACCTCGCGTGAATCGCTCCAAACGACGGTGTCCCATGGAGCGAAGAGTGCGTCGCTTGATTCCTCTTCGATAACGGAAGTCGAAACAATATCGGAAGACGAGAACTTTGCCAAAATCGATTGCAACGTTGATTGAACGGCCGCCTCATTCTGATCGGCAAGGACCAAAATCGATTGAGAGGGCGACTTCGGTAACGAGGATTCGAGAATCTTGTCAGAAATAGCTTCCGCGTGCATCGCTACAACGCACCCATTGATTTTCAAATCAACAGGCCAAATGTCGAACCTCTCATCAAACGTTTGGCCATGAGCAAAGCCGCTTGCAAGTATCCCAAAGATAAAAAATGGCAGCACCGACAGGGTAGATTTCATGGCGATAGGGCTATTGGATAAAGCTCAGGTTCAGCGATGGACCAAAATTCCACGCTTGATTAAATCGTCTCGCGTTATATCTTCACCGCCACCTATTGTAATCAGGGCTTTGAGTTCAGACTCAGTAATACGATGTGTTATTAAAAAAGCAGCTCCATCGGCGAAGCACACCGCTGCGCCTTTCGGATGGAAACTGGATATGGATGGTTTTGTCAGAGAGTTGATCTTGAAATCCATGGTTGCAATATGGAGGTCTTGAGGCTCAATCCAGTCTGGTGTGCAATTCACTGACTCGACGACAAGGAGAGTGTTATCCAGTCCATCTGTAATATCGGAAAGTCGGATGGACTTGGAATCAGGAAATGGAGTCCCTTCCCCTGTGATGACGACGTAATTTACACCGGCGGGGTTTGCGCATTTAGGGCATCGGAAGCACCAAGGGACACGATCGTACGTCCGAGCGACGGTTTTTCCACTTCCCTTGCTCGCAGCGCTCGCGATTGGCGTCCCATTGATCAATCGCAAGTTCGTTCTGGAATCCCATGCTTGTGAACCATCGTAAGGCTGCGAAGTCTGCTCGATGAAGGTTGGATAAACATGGGATCTCCAACTTCGCCACAGTTTTCCCTGCTCAGAGATTTCGATGGCTATCGGCAAACGTCGGTAGGCTGACTCATAGTTCAAAATGGCAAGACCAATTTGTTTAGCGTTGTTGCAGCATTGAATCTCCATCGCCGCCTCCTGAGCGGACTGAATCATCGGATAGCCCAACGCGAATATTGCTGCAACGATTGCTGTCGAAGTA
The DNA here is from genome assembly GCA_025459245.1 of Pirellula sp. Lineage (GTDB taxonomy): Bacteria > Planctomycetota > Planctomycetia > Pirellulales > Pirellulaceae > JBKCUI01. Next base: position 4,733 of record JALOQZ010000010.1, on the reverse strand, counting down.
AAGAGAGTTCGAGTACTGAATGTCATCATGGAATTCAGTGTAATGGAAACTCAATTCCATTCGCCAGTAGTCCCTGCAGGGACGCAAGACATGGGGCGACATCGAACTTTTGCAAACGTAGATGCCCTTAGGCAGCAATCGACTGGGAAGGTGGCGAGAGAAAGGTTGCCAGAGGACAGCTGAACTCGACGGTTCCAGCGGGGCTATACATCTTGATCTGCTGCTCTTCGACGAAGTAGACGACGCAGTACCCCTCCAACGCAAATCTCCGTCCGCAATACATGCCGTCGCGAATCAAGGTTGTTTCGAGCATGATCGCATCCGCGGGGATGGTCACTCTCTGGGCAACGTATTCGCGAAATGATTCACGGATCTTGTCTGCAGGATGGTTCAGCATGCGATCAATGCTAGCGTTATCGGAAGGGGACGATTCACAATCGATGTATCGGCTGGGAACCTTTCCTCATTTACCTATTCTTCGGAGTTGCGAAACCTTTTCGGATTGGGTCGCCTTTGACTCAGCTTTCTCGATTCGGATACCGATGGTTAACGGTGAAGGTATCGACTTTTCCGCCTTGGCGAACTGGCGGGGTGGGAAAGCAAACGACAACTCGAGCCGAAGGTTTCACCAGCGTGATTGGATACGGAACATCTGTCGCATGCGAATCGAGAATCGCAGATTTGCGAGGCTCGTACCGCTACACGTACACCTGGCTACCCGCCCGAGAGACTCCTTGGGCTGCCCTTACCATCATTCACGGCTTTGGCGACCACGGTGAGCGGTTTGCGGGCATGGGGACTTCCTTGGCTGCGATGGGAATCGCATTAACCGCTGTCGATTTGATCGGTCACGGTCGAAGCCCTGGACGACGGGGATGTATTCAGTCTTACGAGCAATTGCTCGATGATGTCGAAGCTAGCACGGAGTACACCAAGGGGCTTGTGGGGAACATTCCAAGCTTCCTCTTCGGGCAGAGCATGGGTGGAAATCTGGTCCTCAACTTGGCCCTGCGACGTCCGCATATCCGTGACAGTATTCGAGGGATCGTGGCGGGTTCGCCGATGCTTCGGCCGGTAACGATGCCCAAAGAGCGATTCATGGATGCGGGACGATGGCTGGCAAAGCGCGTTCCCAACTGGCGAATTAAAGCCCCCATTCAAGTCGACAAATTAAGCCATGATCGACGTGCTCAGGACGCCTATTTGCGCGATCGCTATGTACACCGCGCAATGTCCTTGCGGCTTGCCATCAATTTAATCGACAGCGGTGTTTGGGCCTTGGAAAACGCAAGTGCCCTTCGCGTACCTACCCTCTTGATGCATGGCTCGGAGGACACTCTCACCAGTCCACAAGCGAGCGCTGAATTCGCCGAGGCAGCGGCAGGATTCGCGAAACTTAAAATTTGGATGGGCTGCAGACATGACCTGCACGATGATCTTCAACGCGAGCGATTCTTCGCGTATGTTTCGGATTGGATGAAGCGGCAGTGCGTGATCGCGTTCTCGATTCCACAACAAGCCCGATCGACCTCCATAGTCAATCACCATCCAAGCGAATAGGATATTGGCTTCGGCGGCAGGTCGATGAAACCTTGATCCCTATTTCTTGAAGAAGGCTGATTGCAGATGTCTTTGGAATCCGATCGTGATGCGATTCTCTCTCGTACGCAACAACTCTTAGTCGCTATCACCGCAGGTGATTGGGATGCGTACGCAGAAATCTGTGACCCCACTCTCACGTGCTTCGAACCCGAAGCCCTTGGGAACCTCGTCGATGGATTGGATTTCCACCGCTACTACTTCAACCTTCCGAGCAGTGGTGCTCCGAGCGCCGTGCAATCGACGATGATCGGACCGCACATTCGCATCATCGGTGACGTCGGGATCATCGCCTACGTTCGCTTGACTCAAAAGATGGTCGACGGAAAGCCTGTAACAACTGCCATGGAAGAAACCCGGGTATGGCATCGACAGAACGGGAAGTGGAAACACGTTCACTTCCATCGTTCCCCCGCATAAGGGGTGTTTTCGATGACTCCCACAGGGTTCCTTCGCGTCACTGCGGCTTCGACCACCACCAGTGTTGCCAATCCGCATGCGAATCGATGGTGCATACAACGCAGTTTGGAACGCTTCACCGAATCGGATATTGTTTTGTTCGGTGAACTTTGCCTGAGCGGATACACCTGCGGGGAGCTATTCAGACAATCCCATCTTTTGGACCGTTGCCGCCGAGAATTATTTGAATTGGCGGCGAGCGCTCCTTCGAATCAGCTCGTCGTGGTTGGATTGCCTTGGGTCCACGAGAGCAAGCTTCTGAACTGCGCCGCGATTCTCAACAACGGCCGGGTGATAGGACTAGTTCCCAAGCGACACTTGCCCACCTATCAAGAATTCTACGAGGGACGTTGGTTTCAATCCGGCGAGGGAATTTATGAAACCATTCGATGCGCCGAAGTAGACTATTCGGTTCCTTTGGGATGCGATTTGCTCTTTCAGCATGATCAAGTTATCGTTGGGATTGAGATTTGCGAAGATCTGTGGGTTCCTGTAGCTCCTAGTAGTTTTCAGTCGATTGCAGGCGCGAACGTTCTATTGAATCTCTCAGCGAGCAACGAGACCGTCGGCAAGGCGGTCTACAGAAAGGGGCTGGTCGTCACGCAATCTGGGAAATGCAACGCAGCCTATTGCTACGCCAGCGCGGGACCTTCGGAATCGACAACGGATCTCGTGTTCAGCGGTCACTGCCTTATCGCGGAGAATGGTACGCTCCTGGCTGAATCCAAGCGGGTGGGGACTGGATTGTCGATTGGTCCTGCCGTTGACCTTTCACCGGTCGTAAGCTTTGCTACGAGCGATGTGGATATGGATCGCATCGAGCAAGACAGACGCGCTACTGGGACGATGCACCAGTCGCTACCATTCGAATTGTCTTTTCGTCGGATACCGTTCGGATTGGAGCGAAGTGAACGACCGTTGCAGCGCTGGATCGATCCGCATCCGTTCGTTCCCAAGGACAATGCAGCTCTGCAGGAGCGATGCGATGAGATCTTCGAAATTCAAATTGCCGCGTTGGCCAAGCGGGTGCAGCAACTGCCATCGGAATTGCCGTTGGTTATCGGTGTATCGGGAGGCCTGGATAGCACGCTAGCCACGATAGTCGCAGCCAAGATGCTGGATGCTATCGGAGCGTCGAGCGAACGCGTTCTTGGGATTACGATGCCGGGATTCGGTACTTCGGATAAAACACGTCGGAATGCGTTGGATCTCATTCGGCTGTTGGGTTTGCGAAGCGAGATTATCGATATTCGTCCCAGCTGCTTCCAAATCTTTCAAAACTTGAATCACTCCCCATTTGGGGTTTCCTGCGCAGGGAAGACTTGGGAATCGCTGCAGCGAGAGCTTGAGCATCTCCCGAGTGACAAGCGGCATGATTTGGTTTTTGAGAATGTTCAAGCAAGAATGCGAACCTTGCTCCTGATGAGTCGAGGGTTCGTGATCGGTACAGGTGATTTGTCGGAGAGCGCTCTGGGATGGAGCACTTACAACGCCGACCATATGTCGATGTATAACGTCAACTGTTCGGTTCCCAAGACCTTGGTACGTTTCTTGGTGCGGCATGTAGCTCAGACGAAGTATGATGGTGAGATTCGCAACGTACTGCTCGACATCGCTGATACTCCGATCAGTCCCGAGCTGTTGCCGTTGTCCAAAGACAAGACGATCGAGCAGAGCACCGAAGCGACAGTTGGTCCCTACGAATTGCATGACTTCTTTCTATACCACTTCGTCAGGACTGGTGCTTCACCTCAGAAGATACGAGAGTTGTCGCGAGCCACGACTTTTGACAAACCGTACACCGAGGCGGAGATCGATCGCTGGCTCGACTTATTTCTCAAGCGATTCTTCGCGGCGCAATTCAAGCGCACGTGTGTGCCCGACGGTCCGAAGGTGGGAACCGTCTCCTTATCGCCGAGAGGTGATTGGCGAATGCCGACCGATGCCGATCCGAGTATCTGGCGCGAAGAGTAACCGCTCGCAGCGGCGTATCCTTGCTAAAAACGGGTAGTAGCAAGTAGGATGAGCAACCCAACTGAACTGGTGATTGCGTTATCTATGACGCATGAGGCTTCCCAATTTCCCAACAAACTATGTCCATTTCCTACGATAAACAGCAGCTCATCGAGATTATCCATCAGCATGCCCTCAAATTCGGGCAATTCACGCTGGCGAGTGGAAAGCAAGCGACCTTTTACTTGGACTGTCGCATGGTGACGCTACACCCACAGGGTGCCAATCAGATCGCCGCTGGAATGCTCGATGTGCTTGAAAAAGGAGCGTTCGGAGGGATGCCGCAGGCCGTTGGCGGATTGGCTATCGGTGCAGACCCGATCACCGCATCGGTGGTGGTGCATGCGGGGTTGAGGCAGCATCCTGTTCTTGGCTTTATGGTCCGGAAAGAACCAAAACAGCATGGTACTGGAAAGCTGGTAGAAGGGCCGGTAACCCCAGGCATGAAAGTCGTGATTGTGGAGGACGTGATCACTAGTGGGGGCAGCGCGCTGAAAGCAGCTGCAGCCGCAAAGGACTTTGGGCTCGACGTGATCGGTGCCATCGGTGTCGTCGATCGGCTTGAAGGTGGACGAGCCAACTTCGAGGCGGCGGGAATCCCGTTGGTCACGTTGCTAACCATCGATGATCTCATCCCCGCATCGAAGCGATAAATGCCGGAG
>JALOQZ010000136.1 GCA_025459245.1 Pirellula sp. | reverse complement strand
GGGAAAAAAGGCCTCATGCGATACGCGGAACTTGGATCTGCCGTGAAGATCGTCGAGTTGGATGGAACGATCGAAGAGACCAAAGATCCAGGTAAGGAAATACATGGAGAGCTGAAAGTGACTCGTGGTCGACGATTGCAAGCCGAATTTCCGGATTTAAAGGTCCAGCGAAAGAAGGTTGAGGGAGAAGAGTTTTCCATCAAGGGAGTCGAGTCCAATGCGGAAGGACTAACCGTCATCGTCTCGTTTCCGCAAACCTTGGCGATGAAGAACTCCATCAACATGCTCGATCGCATGCAAGCGATGATGCAAGCCATGAACTGTTACGATCTGGAAATCGAAGACAAGGAAGGAAATGTTCTCATTCCCTTTGGTAAGACCTCAACTGGAGCAGGTGGAGGCAGTTCTCAAAGCTTTGGCGTGAACGGGAACGTCCAATCGCGATCATCCCAGTACAATGATCCCGATCAGCCCACTGTCGCGTTTCGTTTCAAACCAGTTCAATCGCATTACATCCAAAGAGTTACTGCGAAGGTAGTTGAGAGCGACAATAATCCGCCCGTCACTGTTCCGTTCACCATCCAAGTGACCACGAAATAAGCCTCAATCAGCCGGCAGGCGTTCTTCGCTTGACGGTCAGCCGCCAGGCGTACTCTCCGCAGCACAAACACCAACCAGATCCGCCATCCCGGCGGCCATGGAGTCTCCATTCCTAACCCAACAGATCTAGCTTCGATTCTTCACCCATGTCAGCGGGGAGTGAGAGGTCGGGATGATGCAATTCATTCTCTTCTCGCTCAGCCTCTTCCGTGGAATCTCGCGAGCCACCCCCCATTGGACCGTCGTACCGTCCATCCGCATCTCTGTCCCCTGCCTTTTCTGCTTTCCCAACATCGGGAATCGCGGGGGTCGAGGGCGAACTATTGGCGGTCGAAGCGGCTCGCGGATGCTGCATCGCTTGCTGGGTTGCGGCGGCAGGGTTGCTCCAATTCGGCGGTAATACTTGCATGGCTTGTCTCCTCCATAGTCTAGACCACGAATTGGTACCGGCCGCCGAATCGCACCCTAGATATTACCAAGAATTCATCAACGGCCCGGCTCGCGTAATGTTGGGGGCGGAAGCAGTCCCGGTAACTTCGATACGCAACAAGTTAGCGGAATCGCTCGGAGCCAAGGGACGCATCATCGCACCGACCAAGGTCCGCCGGCTCGCATTCGCTGTGAGACTTAACTGAAGCTCACGTCGCATGTTGACCCATCCGCTCCCTCGTACAGAAACCAGGTTGCCATCCAACTGCAGCTCATGGATCGGAAATCGCTCTCCGTCGATCGAAAATCGTATGTCGGCCGCGTCAAATGCCCCCTGCTCAGGACGTACGGCCAGCACTTGAAACAGCTTGATCATCGCCGGCAGCTCATACAAGCTCGCTTCCCTAAGCCAAGCATTCCCGCTTCCGCCGATCGACGACATATTGGTGATCGAGCCTTCGACCGTGCATTGTACCCACAATCGGCCGTTGGTTTGAACGTTCGATTCCCCGAGATCCAACAAGCAATCTTTGAGGTGCGAGTCGACCAATCTCAGGCGGTACTTGGCACGTTTGCCATCGAGTGGCTCGATGCCGCTGATGAACATAGTCCCGCTCAATGCTCTAGCGCGAACATCGTATTCCGATAAGTCCATCGGAGGTAAATCGCGTACAGGCGGCCCCGGTGGTATCGCGGACACGGGCGATACGGGCTCCGATGAAACTCGCGTCGCTAACGAAAACGGCTGAGGCCACTTGATCCTGCTGCGGACCGGGCGTCACATCAAAAGTCGGCGGTAACTGCACTTGCTTTTGCCAAGCGATCGCATCACGTCCGAACATAAGGTCCGTCTGGGTTAATGCGAATGGTCCGATCACACCAGTGACTGCAACCCCTTTGATGGCGAGCGCATCGAGATCAAGCTTACCGAAAGCCATCGGCCCATTGTCGGTGTTGAGCCCTTGAAGGGAAATGGCGCCTCGAATCCCCGATGCGATCCCCCCTCCTCCCAGTCGCCCGTCTTCCACTTGAAGACTGAGATCCCACGCTCGCACAATCGATTCCTCGGGCGTGCGTGGCGAGGAAATCTGAGTGGAACCCGTGATGCTGACCGGCCCGCGAAAATCCACACGCATCAACGGATCACGAAGGTAGAGTGGTAAGCTTCGCAAAAGATTTTGGTCGACGATGAAGCGAGTCGAAGGCAGCCAGGATACGGTTCCATCCCAACTACCATCCTTGTGCAGCCGGCAATGTCCTTCTGCTTGCAATCGACTCGCGTCATGAACTCCAGACAAGGAAACTACGTCGACTTGTCCCGGTCTGTATTTGATACAACAGGAAACGTCATGAATCGAATAGGGCATCGATGTCGGTCGAAAGGAAACGGTCCTTCCAACACTCTCGCTGGAATCGCGCACTTCATTCATCTCGACTCGGATATCAAGTGGATCCGCTGAGCGATCCTTCTTCATGACGACTTGCACATGGTCCATGGAACCGGTCGGTTGCAATTGATCCCATAGACTTTTCACACTTCTTGGCAGCGCGGTGTGCAATTCTTCATCCAATTGCACATCGTACGCATTGAACTCCAAGTCCAGTGTCTCGAGTCCCGAATCCTTTCCCTGGCAAAGCCCAAAGGCCTTGATTCTCGCGCCGTCATTGCGTCCGACGAAGTCTCGCAAGATCAGTCGCTGATTGTCGATCGTTGCCTCTCCGTGGACATCGACAATCGGGTACTTGAATTGATCGTACTTGATGGCGCATTCAGAAAACGTCAATTCAATCGATTTTGAAATCACCTCAGGATTCTCAGCCAAACGCTGAAAACGACCGTACTTTAGATGCACAGTGCCCTGCGGATGGAGCGATTCGATAAAGGTTTGAAATGCCCCGGGATCGGAGCCTCTCGGTGTCAAAGCACTTATCAAAGTATCATCAATCGCGATTGGACCATCCGCTGCGACCTTAAAGTCCATCAGCCAGCGAGGCTGGGCTTTCACAAGCTCCAACGACGCGGCGAGCTTCCTTTCAGCAGCCATACCTACCAAGCTGGGAGCGGACAATACACCGTCACGATAGACGAACTCACCGTAGATACCAGTAACCGGGTACGGAAAGTAGTCAGCATTGACGGCCCCATTCTTCGCCTGCACCTGCACCTGCGGAATCCACCTCTGTCCGTCAAATCGAACCTCCGCATGTGCGTCAATGACCCCACTCGGACGAATCTTGCGCCAAAGCTCTTGCATTCCCGCAGGCAACGATTGATAGAGGCGTTGATCCAGGTCAAGGTCCTCCACATCAACCAATGCAACGACTGGCGACGACGCGGTCATACCACTCCAATCAGCGTCACCTCGAATCACAGCATGGGAGCTTCGCGCTTTCCAATTGCGTGCTTGCAGCATGCCATTTTCGCATGAGAAGTCGCCCGAGATTTCTTCTAACGGGAAAGGAATACTGCCATGTCTCCAGCGTCCGTTGGCTACGCCACCTTGGACTCGGTACGAAACTCCATCGGTGTTTTTGTTTGCAACGAACTGCATATTCATCTCAACGCTAAGCCCATCGAGAGGCTCCAACGCAGAATGCAAACAACTCGGTAACTGCGAAGCTAAACTTGGCGAATACTCCAGCTTTTCCAGACGGCCCTCGCTGACCCATTCGGTTTTGGTTTGATTGACTCGAGCTCGCATGGACAACGACTGAAAATAAGAACTGGCTACACCAGCTTCGATTCCAAGAACAACTGGTTGCACCTTGCCATCCACGACTCGGGGCAAGAGTTCAAGCCGCGCTTTTAGGTCGTGGCATACGATCTCGCGTTCCCCTTTTCCTGACTCCCCTCCGATGCGAATCAAACCTGAACGGAGCTCGACGACGGGCATGTTCTCGGGAATCGGCTTGGTGCTACTGAGCTCTTGCAGACTCCATATGGCGTTGCTCACCGGCCAAACACCGACCTCCACTCCATCGGCGATCACATGATTGACGGTCAACTGGCCTTGCGCAAGCGAGACCCAGTCGATTGGCCCTAAGCAAATCAAACGACCGCAGCGGATCACTTCGCGAGCACCATGCGAAGTGGGGCGCAAGATTCTCAACCCCTCCAGACGAATCGACGTCCCCGGCTGGAGCGTCGCGCGATCTAGCTGAACGATGTGCTTCGGAAACTCGCTTTGCAGCCGCTTGATGATCTCGCCCGTGAGCTTCTCATCGACTCGCTCGACAGCGTAGAAATACCCCAGAAAACATATGATGAGCAAGGCCATCACCCACCAAAGCGCATTGCGAAACCGACGTTCGCTATCGCAGCTACGATGCGAGACCTGCGGTTTGACTACTTGGCTCGATTCCGTTGCCTTTTGTGCCATCCTTGGCAATTGCTGTCTAAGAAGTTTCCATCTTTCGGTTCCACCGCGATCGGTGCGCTAGGATCAAGCTGGTCCCAGCTCCCGCCAGTATACATAGAACTAAAACGGCAGGCTGACGATAGCGAACGGAGCCGATAAAAACCATGTGAAGTACCGAAAAATAAAGAGCTGGAACCAAAAAGATCCATGCCCCAGCCTCCCACCTTACCCTCCATGCCGCAAAAAGGCCCAGGAACGCTATCAATAGATAACTCAGCCCCTCAGCCCATTTCACCATCGAGCTACCAAGCTCCGCTGCGACCGGGATCGGCCTCCACGTCTTAGCTAGCTTAACAATTGCAAGCCGACAAACTTCGTATGGATGCTCCCACGCCCACTGGCTGGCTGCGATTCGCATCCGACGGTCAGCTCTCCACTCGAAAGTGGACTCCAAAGGCTCTCCTCGCGACTCTTGTTCGCGATCCTCTCTTTGCTGCGCTAGCAAAAATTCCAGAGTAAACGCCATCCCCTCATCGCTGCTCCCGGTCGCACCCTCGTGCCAGCCGTCATACAGACTCGCGCCCACCTGCAATGTGGTCGGAACAAAGCGGTCCGTGACAAGATAGTTTCGCACCCACCATGGGGACATGGTGACACAAATCGCAACCGCGGTTAGTACCAAACCTCCGAATGCTGGCCTTGTCCGAAGCAAAGGCCACCGCCAACCAAAAACACCGATCAGTACATAGGCCCCTAGCGCAATCCCCCACAAACTCCAGCTCGGCCGTGCCAAACACCCGAGCCCAATCGCGACCCCCGTCCCGATCGCCCAAACAGCACGAGCTGCCCCGGATTCCGCCCGCACAAATCTCCAAGTGCCATAAATAGCGACCATCATAAGAGGGCAAAAAATGGCTTCGCTAAGAAGGAAGACGCTCATCCCTATCGCCCCTGGATAGAATGCGGCGAAGAGCCCCGCCCATATACCAGCTCCATTTCCAGCCAATTCCCTGGCTGTCTGCATAACTATCCCGAGAGCCAAAAGTCCAGCCAGCGCTCCCATGGACCGCGCGAGAATGAGGGTCCCCCAGGAAGGCATCTCTCCATACTCATCGGTCGCCATAACGGCGATAGACAAGAACATCGGATAAAGCGGAGCGCGAAAGATGCGAGAGTTCTCGCTGCCGTATTGATAGGGCTCTCCGCTGGCGAGCTGCGAGGCGAGAACCCAATAGGAGTGACTATCGCCAAATCGAAATGGACTCGATTGACTAGCCTCTGATTGCCATACAATCGCAGCCGCCAAGCGTACGACGAACGCTAACGCGAGGACGCCTGCAAAAAGGCGATAGTATGTGCGGTCAGACATCCAATACCAACTCTATGGTAATAACTCGATCTTCGCATCTGCCCCCCAAGCAGCCACCGAGCGAAGCTCGTCATACAGCGAACTGCTCGCGAAAGCCGACTCTCGGACTTTGATGCGCGAGGCAATAATTTCAGCACCTTCCTCGGACTCATCCAATACAAACCAACGGGTGCCGTCATACGCCTCAATCCAGGTATCGAGGAGTCCGACCAATTCTCCCTCTTGAACAGCAACCTTGTAACCAATCGCAATTCGCGTTGGGATCCCTTGGTCGCGCATCAAGTGCGCCAGCAGCAAAGTGTGCTCTGTCGAATTGCATGCCAGAGAGTTGAGCAATGATTCTAGCTTTCGAATTTGCTGATCTCCTTTGGCTGTCTTCACTTTGGCTCGGAGCGCATCTCTCAAGGCGATCGCTTTACTGCGGGCCGATTGGCCGTCTCGCAATGCAACATCGCTCACAGACTCACGGAATGCCTTCCATCCATTCGATTGAAAATCGATCCAGTCGGTACCCGCAGTCCATTCCACGCCAGGCCTCCCTTCCGCTTCTATGCCTTCTGGTAGCTTTCCCTCCTTTGTTTGCTGGAAAGTGACTTGCGCTGATCGCGCATCTAGCGACTTGATCGACTGGTTCGTTTTTCGCGAAAGGGAAACGAACGGATCTTCTTTGGTATGGACAATTCGATAACCGACCGACTCCGCGCGGGGGAGTTGTTTTTCAAGCTGCCCTGCGTTTGCATCACCAATTCCGATTTCAAGGACAGGGACGGCCGCTACCAACCACTCCGATTGACGTGCAAAATCGACAGACTCTTTTTCTGTCACTCGAAAGACCCGAATATCGAGAGCGGGAAAAAAGGACTTCATCGGCTCCCCTGACTTGTCGGTCCAAATAGTGGAGTTCGCAAATTGATCACCATCACGCTGGGTTACCGCAATTTCTTGCAACTCAACCGAACCACCCATCATCGTCGGGGAGATACCTGCCCCTTTGTGTTCAAGCTGCACTTCGACCAATCGACCAAGCATCGGGTCGAAGTTCTTCACCATTCGAATTTCGGGCTTCGTCATCGGACGGCGAAGCAACGACTGCTCGACAGCAAAAGGCCCTCGAAAATCATCCAACCAAGCGAGATTGGTTCGGAGAGGTTTACCGCTGGCAACCATATCAACTCTGAGCTGGTCATCGGCGATAACACCCGAAAATCGATTGTTGATGTCGCCCATTTGCAGGCTTCCTTCCAGCCTCAGTATCTGACCATTCGGCAACTCCTGCGTTGTCAGTTGCAGGCGTTGAAGGGACGTCTTTCCATCGATGGATACTCTGGAAATACTGTTCAACTCCACTCGAACAACATCACCTTCCAGACCTCGAGTCTTTTGGTAACTGCGAGATGTCGTTCCGACAGGACGCTGCCCCAAGAACGATAACTCCCAGATTTCCAAGGGTAGTCTGTTCCACTCGATCCAATTCTCCGATGGGTCATCCAATACAGGGCGAACCTTCTCAACAGGATCCTTGACCACCCCCTCTTTGAGAACACTCCCCGAATTGCTGTTGCGAGCAGACGAACCGTCTGCTGCCGGCGGGACATCGGTCGAACCGACTGCGGTAGGATTTTCGTTCGAATGCAAGGGTGCATCTGGTTGTTTCGAAGACGTGTCAACAGCTCCGGACGGAGCCTTTGGTTCCCAAGCGGCAACTTCGTTCGATTGGTTCCAGAGATTGGTCGGTTTTTCTCCCTCCCCTTTCACCGCCTCTACTGCCAATGCGGGATCAAGTGTTTTGTCAGGGGGAGCAGGTCGGCAACCTAACGGTGCCAACACTCCCAATAGGAGGAGTCGCGAAAGGTGGCGCCGCGAAAGAGAGCAAGCTGCCGAAGGATAGGATTGCATAGAGGTACAAAGGTGAAGGGCGAATTGGAAACACTAAAGGACGTAGTACTTAGAGCCTATCCGAAAACAATTAGACGCTTTGGCGCTAACCGCGGTTTCTGATGGTTTTCGGATGGGTTCTTAGCAAGACACCCCATTATGTGCGAATCACCCGACATCGCCCTGTGTCCAATTAGGTTATTCATTGTCTTCCAATGAAACTGTTCTGATTGTAGCGATTGTAATGGACGAAAATCAGGAGGATTTCGGGCGAATTGAGCAGTGCCGTCGAGGAAGTGACCTAACTTTGGTTGTTCCTCACCGGACGAGGGACGCGATGAATCACTTCGAAACTCGTATCCTTGAGACACATGATGGGAAACGCTTCCGGCTTTCCTGCCAGCAAATCCACTCCCGCTAGCGAGAGCAATTCCCGCTCGACTCCGACCTCCAGCTTCGCGCAATTGAGCAGCGAAGAACTCGAGGCTCACATGGGAGTTTTCCGGTACGGAACATTCGACCTCACCGATGCTGTTCGCCCCAGCTACGATCTGCAGGTTGTTCCGCGCCAAGGTTTCCGGCACGATTCCTATGTCGACCCAAAGACAAATCAACAAGTGCCTGTCCTGATGGCAACCGCCTCGCGGGAACGGCTATTCGATCTCTTCATCGACTTGATCGATTGCCTAGGCGAAGAAGTCGACGTGGTACTGGAGACTAGCCACCACGGAGCCTCTGGCGAACATAACGATCTGTATCGAGAACATATCGACATGCCGGTGTTGAAGAGCATCCTCTACGACCATGAGGATTTGCTCCTAAACGATGGTTGTACAGGGATCGCTGTTCTCAACCCGCATCGCCAGCAAGAAATCCAGTTCGACGAACACAAGATGCTCCTATGCTACGGTGCCCCGCTAGAGCAATTCGAAAAAGTCTTGATCGAACATGATGTTTATCCCGATGAGTCGATTCGATTTATCTCCGAAGCAGAGCACGTACACAGCAGTACCGACTCGATGATTCGCGAATTCGATCGATTGCAATCTGCACTTGGGATCGATGACGGCATGGTCGATGACGACGACAATCTGGAACTGCGATAGAACCAAGCTCGAAGCGCCCGCGAGCGAACGATTGCGACCTCGGGATACTTGAATCTAGCGCCCCAGCGCAGGGAGCGGCAACTCGTTTGCCTCTCCACCGACAAACTCATGTTGTGGGTTGCGGTGCTCGAAGTGAACAACCTTCCACTTTCCATCATGCTCCTCTAGATCGAGGAGAACCCACCGGGGCGTTTTGGCTTGAAACCCCTGCGACTCAACATCGACAAAAACATTGGCTCGAACTTGCGCCGTCTTTGGCGATCCGTCGTTCACCTCGATCTCGTGTATTCGCGAAATCCTTGCAATCGAAAATCGGACTTCCTGTAATCGATCGGAAGCCGCTCTCACGACATCCGTTGCTTTGGGATGAATCCGTTGTTTTACTTTTTCAAAATCATTGTTTTGCAGCTCCGATGCCGCTTCGCTCAGCATCGATCGCACTCGCTCCTTGTCGGTTTGGATGATATTTCCCAACCAAACGAGAAGAACGGTTAACAGAAAAAAAACCAACGCAATGTTTCTCGCCCACAAGGATCCGGTTTGAACCCACGTATACCCTGCGATGAGCGTGAAAACCGCGCCGAACCCAAGCACGACCATCGGGCTTTCAAAAAGTATCTCGGACATGATTTGTCCCCCTTTTCTGGCTGTCGGAGTCGACGATTCAAAAGTTGTAACCTACGGTTATCTGAATCGATTGTGAAGTCAGATTCGCACTTCCGGATTTCCTAAACAATCTAACACTCTTTGAGTTTGCCATGTTGGACACCCTTCGCCGCTACTGGATAGCCATGCTCGTGCTGGTCATGATCGGCTTGCACGCGAGTATCGTTGGCTTGATACGCTATCAAGCTTCTATGGCCAAAATCGATGCTTCCTGCGAAGTCGACCTTGGCAACTATCTGGCATTCCAAGCCGGAAGAGATGCTCCAATCTCGATGCGACTTTACGCGATTGTACCCATCAACCATCGGATGAAGAGCCGGCAGCTGATCGAGTTGAATCAAGCCCAAATAAGGCAATCGCTCGAAGAACACCTGCGTCAAATCGATGGACGTGTTCTCACCGATCCTTATCTCTCCGACCTGAAGTCCCAACTGCTCGATGTGATGGTCCAAACCATCGGCAATTCGTCGATCGACGACTTGGTGATCACCGAACTGCACGAATCGAAAGACGCAGCTAATCTCGAGTTTGTGTCGCGAGAAGCCCCCGATACGCCAAGGCAATTGGTGGCTACTTTGCGAGCCCAGCAAGGAGACGCTGAGTCGGACGAGCATGGCGATGCAAGCGAAGGGGAACACGGAGAAAGTACTGAGCATGGTGACAGCGATTCGCATGGCTCGGATTCCGACCACGGCTCGTCCTCGTCACATTCAGCCAAGAAACCAGCTTCATCGCATGGTGCCAGCGACTCCCACGGAGCGGCAAAAGCCTCCGGCCACGGAGCTGCAAAATCGTCGTCGCATGGCGCTGCGAAAGCATCCAGTCATGGGGCGACAAAATCATCCGGTCACGGAGCTGCGAAATCGTCGTCGCACGGCGCCGCGAAGACATCGAGTCACGGTGCATCCAAATCATCCAGCCATGGCAGCTCAGGACATGGCGCTAGTGCCTCCAAAAAACCAGCAGCCAAAAGCGGCCACTAAAAAGACCTAACCGTCCAACGTCTTATCACTCCGCCGAAAGCCATGCTCTACCTCTTTGCATCCCTCTTCTTCGTTTAACAGTCAGCCGCCAGGCGCACTTCCGACTGCGTCGATCACCAGACTTCGAACGACATCACCCTCCGCTGCAACGTACGTCTGTTTCTGCAACCACGGACTCACGGCCGCGGCATGCAAATCCAGCATGGGCTTCCCGTCCGGGTATTCTGTGTATTCCGTGGTTCCTTAACCCTCCGTGACCGACCGTAGCGGACGGGGCCTAGTATCGAGTGTAATTGCCTAGCTCCTACTCATTTAGAGCCTATCCGAAAATCATTAGCCGCTCTGGCGCTAGCCGCGGTTTCCGATGGTTTTCGGATAGGCACTTAACTAGTTTCGCGCAGGATCGTATTTCGCGAGCGACAGCAAGATCCTAGTCTTGGTTCTTAATACCGTTCCATCTGGACTACGGACACTCTTCGAGGCTGACCTTAAGCAGGCTTCGCTGAACGATCTTACCCACGTTTCTTTCGGTCCGGATCGTGCCCAAGGATTGCGTATCGAGCGAAGTGCAGCAGTCCTGCAAATCGGAAGTCAGGGTCAACGTAATGTTCGATGACGTAGAAGGCGAAATAGTAGGCACGACAAAATGCCCAGACTGCGATGGCGAGCACAGCGGTATATCGAATGTCCGGAAGTTGCGCAATCAGTAACGCAGATGCGAGCGAACCAAGCAGCAAAAACAGAAAGCCCTTAAGTGAGATGATGCGCGGGTCAGTAAGATTAGCCATCGCGGTTCTCGTCCAACAGAAGATGAAACATTGGTATGATGATAGGCAGACTTTGTTCGGCCACCGGCAAACGCATCAGGCCGGATAGCTTTTTCGCCCTTCGTGTCGCCAAATTCGTAGCGACGACGATCGGTAATGAAATGGAACGAAGGCGATCACCAGATTGCATAATAACTCGAAAAGGTTTCGCCAACAAACGCGGCGGCGAAACTCGCGACCAATCAAGTCGCTGCGGTGCACGCGAACGAGTTTCACAAGATGCTCTAAGCCCGTGGGATGCGACAAAAGCGATCCACAAAGGGCTCCAACTCGCCCGCGATTTTTATGCACGCGCCGATCAATTCGCTGATGTAGAAAGCCACCCCAGCCTGGCGCTTGATCTTTGACCTGAGTCGCTACGCTCTCTTTCAACCACGGGCCAGATTGAATATACGGAAAAGGAATTTGAATTCGGTGTGGCCTCCCTTCCGCGTATTCTGTGTATTCCGCGGTTCCTTACTCCTCGATGACAGAAGCGAATTGATGTCAAACTCCATCAAGACGCGTCAAGATACTCACCCTTCTTGATCGGATATCGGAGCGGCCTTAGGTCTGACGCCACTTGACAGTAAAGGATCGGTTGCCTTCTGCAGTTAGTAATTGCACTCCTGTACTTGGGTCGAGGTCGACTGTCGTATCCAAGAGACTTCCCCTCAAGTACAGCGCGTTGCTTGAATCAACCAACAGCCTCGAAACGTTCGAACTCCCAGTCGCGTGGTCGAATACCACCGACCAAGCGTAGGTTCCGTTTGGACTTAATTTAAGAACGAACCCGCTGGAGGTATTCACCAGATGCTCGCCCCCCACAACTCCAGGATTGAGATCAACTACCGTTGGAACATAGCCTGTTACTGTATTTCCGGTACTGATGGCTCCGCCAATATAAATGCATCCATCCGGTCCCACTGTTACGTCATTCTCCCTGAGATTAACACTGGAGTTAGGTAAAGGAATACTCTTCGCCCAAGTTAAACCGCCGTTGCTGTTGAGCTTGGCAACGAACCGTCGGTCCGTGACGGGCAAATCCTTGACCCGACTGCTTGGATCAAAATCGACTCTGTCGGTATACCATCCAGATACGACGATGTTGTTGCTGGGGTCGATATCAATGTAGTTTATGTCCGACGTTCCGACCTTTCCGTTAGAAGACATTCCATTGAAAGTAGTAACCCAGGACAGGGCGCCCGCATTAGTGAGCTTAAGAACCAAACCACTTTCGCTCCCAGTCGAGGTGACAACTCGCCTCCTACGAGAACATTTCCAAATCGGTCCACGGTGAGATCCCGAGTTCGCCCTTGCAAGGACCTGACCCAGGCGAATGACCCATCTGCGTTG
>JALOQZ010000408.1 GCA_025459245.1 Pirellula sp. | reverse complement strand
ATCGATTCGATCGGAAGCCCAGCCCAAATGCTGAGCCAGGATTCCGACATTCTCTTTCGCGGTCAGGTGCGGGAAGAGGCCTCCGTCTTGAATGACGTACCCCATGCGTTGTCTTAGGTGCAAAACATTGTTTTGATCTAAGATCTCACCATCGAATTCGATGGTGCCGGTGTCTGCAGGAACGAGACCGATCAAGACACGAAGGAGTGTGCTTTTTCCGCAGCCGCTGGGGCCGATGAGGACCGTGGATTCGCCAGTACGGAAGGTCAGCGAAGTGGGCTGCAGGACTTGATGGTCCCCGAACGATTTGCTGACGTTGCTTAGGGTAAACATGAGGTTGGTTCGATCAAAGAGAGTTCGGGGTGTTGAGGAAATCGAGCATGGACTGGACTCGCGACTGCATTTGGGTCGTCAACTCGGATGCCGTGATCGATTTGCTGGAGTCTCTATCAAGCCAAATCGGAACATCGAACTGCACTGTCACACGGCGCGCTGCGTGCACCGTCGGATAAGTCGATCCCAGGACATCCTCTTCCAATTTATCGACTGTTTCCGCTAGTCGCTCAATTGAGTCAGAGTCCTCGAGGTAAGTGCCGGGGTAGCTGTAGAGTTGGGTTGCGATGAACATCTTGTTCATATCTTCGGACCATTGGCGGCGATCCGATTCGGATGCTGTTTCTCGTTGGGATTCGCGGCGTTGGATGATTGCTTGCCTCACAGCTTTGATACGTTCAGGAGCAAGGCAATCTTTTTTGGCGAGACCGTACTCGGTTTCGCACTGGTCCAGTAGGGCTAACATGAGCCCTCGGATGCGTTCTCGCAGTGAGCCTTGTTGGGTTCGTTTCAAATGCTCCGTCTCCTTGAGTGCGAGCAATCCTTCAGCGAGATGGAGGACGCGATCTTTGAGTGGTTTGTGACTTTTGTCGGACCAGTGAAGCGAACGTTCGATACGGCTGAGAGTTTGCGCGAGGCTGGGAGTCGGATCGTCGCTGTACCAACGTTTGATCGCGACAGGGATGATGGCTACCGAGCGATCGGATTTGCGAGCAGCCATGAGGGCCATAGCTGCGGCTCCTTCACGGAAAGGCGTGACGCGATCGTTTGTGTGGTAGATGTCTCCTTCGGGGAAGACGACGAGAGGATTCGGTTTTGATTTGAGTATCTCGACAGCGGTCTTGAGGGCCAGCATATCGGTCCCTTCGCGATCGACGCTAAAGCATCCGCAGCGTTGCATCGATTCTCGTGTGAATCGCGAGCTCACTGCGAAGACTTGCCAAGCCGTCATGAAGTAAAACGGGAGGCGTAACTGTTCCGCGGCGCGCAGGAGGCAGTAGGAGTCCCAGTGGAACGAGTGGTTGGGAGCCAGCAGGATCCCAGCTTGTTGATCGATAACGCGAGCGATTCGGTCACGGCCTTATATCGGTCATTTTTTGATTGCGAAGGTCGCGATCTCGCCAGAATTTGCAGAGGCGAAACCACCAGGGCGTGAGTTTCGGTGGCCAATGTTCGTACGGCACACCATAGGGCTGATCGTTCATATCCAAGTCGCGCGTGAAGCAGAACAGAAAGAGCGGTTATTGTAGCCAGGACGCGCGTGCAAGGTGTTGATTGGGCTGAGAAATCGGAGGGCGAGCCTAGCGTGGAGGTCGGTAGGAGGGGTAAGATGACGTGACGCTCCCATCCGTAAGCGTTTCGGCGAGCAGAACCGAATCGCGTGGTTTGAGATTCCCACCCACCAAAACCCAACACAGGAAAACAATGACCCATTCTCCGCAGGGACTTCGTTGCTGGTCTGGTAATTGGCGACAACATTGCGGGGCGTTTTCAAGCCTGGGCGGGGGGCGGTGCGCGATGGTTGGTTTATCCCTTTGGATGCTTGCCACGGTGATCGGGTGCGAGCCTGCGACGACGGAAAAGAATGTCAAATCGGGCGAACCCATTGCAGGTTCGGAGTCGAAGCAATCGGAGTCCAGCGCTGGAGCGATCTCGGCATCAGCGAATCAGCCCCCTGAGCCCCCCAAAGCACCGGTGCCCGAGGCGGCTCCTGTTCCTGCTGACTCAGAAAACAATGAGAAGTCGGCCGCAGCGGTCGATTCTGCAGTAGAGGGGGATACCACTGCGAAGGTCGAGGCGGACGAAAAGCCTGCCGCTGGTGACGGCCAAGGGGAGACGAAAAACGCCGCACCGGATCCGCAAGCTTCCACCGCGCCCCGCACTCCTGCAAACCGATTCCTTCCCCCCAATCGCAATCCTCAAGCGGCAGTGCCGGGAGCGAAAACCGACAAAGAAACAGTGGAAGATCGCAAGGCTCGAGAGGCAGCCAAGAAGCGAGGCGAGATCACCTTCGACGATTTGAAGTTTGACATGGAGAAGGGGGCGATCTTCAAGAACGACATGTTGGGGACTGCGAACTGGGAGCTCCATGAGAAGGTTTGGAAGATCCGTGGCTTTATTCTTCCTACGACATTGTTCAGTCAAACCGGGATCACGGAGTTTGTGTTAGTTCGCGACAATCAAGAGTGCTGCTTTGGGCCCGGTGCCGCATTGTACGATTGTATCATTGTTAAGATGGCTCCCGGTAAAACCATCAATTACACCACCCGTGTGGTCAGTGTGAAAGGAAAATTGGAAATCGATACCGAGTCCTTTCAGTATCCTGACGATGGTGGCCACTACGCCGTATACAAGATGACCGCAGAAGAGGTGAAATGAGCCGCGTCGTTCTCCAAACCAATTTGCCTTTCCCCCGTCGGCAGGGAAAGGTTCGCGACGTCTATGACTTGGGCGATCGATTGTTCATCGTGAGTACCGACCGAATCAGCGCGTTCGATTGGGTAATGCCGAACGGGATTCCCGACAAAGGAAAAGTGCTGACTCAGTTGAGTTTGTTTTGGTTTGAAGTCCTCGGGGTGGAGAATCATTTTCTCAGCGCCGAGGTTCCCGACGAAGTCAAACCGCACGACCCTGAGCAATTGCTCGTAGGAAGGAGCATGGTCGTTAAGAAAGCTAAGGTGGTACCTTTCGAATGCGTTGTTCGAGGCTATCTCGAAGGGAGCGGTTGGAAGGACTATCAAGCCACCGGGCAGGTTTGTGGAATTGAATTGCCCAAGGGGCTAAAGCAATGCGATCGTCTCCCTGAGCCCTTATTCACACCCTCCACAAAGGCAGAGGAGGGGCATGATCAGAACGTCTCGTTCGATTATATGGCCAATGCGATCGGTGAGGGGTTGGCGACGGAGTTGATGCACAAAACGCTGCATGTTTATCAGCGTGGAACCGAGATTGCTCGTTCTCGAGGCATCATTATCGCTGATACGAAACTGGAGTGGGGATGTTGTCACGAGCACCTTATTCTCATCGATGAAGTACTGACGCCGGATAGCTCCCGTTTTTGGCCTGCGGATAGTTGGGAGCCAGGTCGGCCACAGGCGTCCTTTGACAAGCAATTCGTGCGTGAGTATCTCATGAGCACGACTTGGGATCGCAATAGCCCTCCTCCCGTCTTGCCGGAATCGATCGTGCAGCAAACACGGCAGCGATATATTGAAGCTTGCGAGCGCATCACACAAAAGACGTTCACGCTTACATAATCCCCTCTTCTCCCACCATTTCCCCTCCGATTACAAGTGAGACCCACCATGCAGAGAGAATGTTCCAAATCAACCGATACGGTTCAAGGTTTACCCGCGGCCCCCGGTGCAACCACTGGTTTCGGATTGCAACGCCGACATTTCATGGGAGCTGCTGCAGCAGCAACGGCTCTCGTGGCATCGACTGTGCAAATTGCAACAGGGCGAGGTGCTGCAACGGTTGAAACCCCGAAGACCATCGTTCCGCCCGAAGGAAAGAAGCTGCTCCTGTCGTGCAAGCTTGGGATGATTGCCAAGAAGGTTGGCGGTAAAGAATTGAGTTTGGTTGAACGCCTGAAGATGGCGGCTGCGGCTGGTTTTGATGGTGTGGATTTCGACGAAGCGGGAGCTTACACGGTCGAGCAAGCTAAGGCAGCGGTGCTTGAGTCCGGCGTGTTCTGCCATAACGCCATCAATCATGCCCACTGGCAGGATACTCTCACCAATAAAGACGCGTCTGTCCGTGCGAAAGGGGTTTCGAACATCGAGCATTGCATCCGGGTCTCGCATGCAATCGGCGGTTCGGGGGTCTTGATCGTGATCGGAAAAGGTGAAGACGGAACCCCTGAAGAGTGCGATGAGCGGGCAGCCAGCGAGATCCGTAAACTCATTCCTTTAGCCGCGTCGCTTGGACAGCCCATATTGATCGAGAACGTGTGGAACAAGATTCACT
>JALOQZ010000407.1 GCA_025459245.1 Pirellula sp. | reverse complement strand
GTCCTCCCTGTTGGCTGCTGTTTGTTTCGCGAGCTGGCATGGTGCAGCCGAGAACGCGAGAGGCGAGGATGATTTCAAACCGGATCAATCGAAGATTCCGGCCTCGCCGCCCGCCGGGGCGATTGTGCTGCTTGGGGACAAGGAGCATGCGTTCGTGGCGATGAGCGGCGAGCCACTCAATTGGCCTTTCAAGGACGGGGTGCTCACCTCAACCAAGGGAAAGAATCAGAATCACATCGTTTCGAAGTGGCACTTCCGGGATGCCGATATCCACGTCGAGTTCAAAGTAAGCCCACAAGGCGAGGGGAATAGCGGCATCTACATCCATGGCCATTACGAGCTCCAGATTCTCAATAGTCATGGCAGGCCAGAGGACAAGCTATCCCAGCAAGACGAGGGCTCGATCTACGGATTTGCCAAGCCGTTGGTCAACGCCGCGAAGCCGGCTGGTGAGTGGCAGGTTTACGACATTCGCTACCATGCTCCACGGAGGAACGAATCGGGAGCGATCATAGAGCCCGGCCGAATTACCGCTTGGCTCAACGGGTCCAAAGTCCAGGAAAACACGCCATTCGAGGAGCCTCGCTCGGTTTTTCATCCGTTCCGATTCGGAACAACGCCTTATTTACAAGCAATTGCACCTAAGTTAAAAGAGACACAAGTAGGGCCTGTGTTCTTGCAAGACCATAGCAGCCCAACGGAGTTTCGCAATGTTTGGATCGTTCCCTTGGACGACAAAGCGAAACTGTACGAACCAGGGAAGTAGTTCGATCGATTGAAACCCATGGACAATGCCACTGTTTCTTACCTTTGTCGATTGAGTGATTCGATTATGCGTTCGTTAGACATGCGTTCCGTCAGACGGTTCTGTGTTTTTTCTCTGTTCACGTGGATGATTGTTCAGGCTGGCGCGTCCGTAGCCAGGGCGGAGAGTCCTGTCGGTCGGTGGAAGGGGCAATGGAACAGTCAATCGACTGGCCACCAGGGCCCGATGCGAGCCACCATACGGCGGAACGGCGAAGGTGGCTATGATGCACGGTTCAGCGGTCGATTCTTTGTCGTGATTCCGTTTACGTACAAGGTCTCGATGCAGCCGGTTCTCGATACGATGGGAAATGTGCACTTGGTCGCCAACAAGCCGCTTGGGCCCATGCTGGGGAGTTACCGGATGGATTCGATGGTCATGGGGAATTCGTTGTTGGGATCGTTTTCTGCGGCGAAAGATACGGGAACGGTATCGATGCGTCGTGTACGCTAACAGCATTGGAGAGCAGGATGGCCAGGGTTTCGCATCGGATTTCCATTCCGACCCAAGATGGGTTGGAGTTGTCAGGAATACTGGAGGTCCCCGAGGGTGAGCGGCTTGGCACCATTCTCTTTTCGCACTGCTTCACCTGCAGCAAAGACCTCAAAGCCATCGTGCGGATCTCGCGCGAGTTAGCGAATCAAGGTTGGATTGTGCTGCGATATGACTTTCGCGGATTGGGCGGCAGTCAAGGAGAGTTTGCCCAGTCGAACTTCAGCACCAACTGCCAGGATCTGCATTCCGCGGCGGACTATTTAGCTCGCGAGTACGACGGTGCGGACTTCCTGATGGGGCACAGCTTTGGTGGCGCAGCGAGTTTGGCAATGGCGCAGCGGATTGAGTCGGTCATGGGTGTGATTGCGTTGGCGGCACCCAGCGATACCCATCATTTGGCGGCGCTCTTGGAGTCGATGGACCCTGATATCCAGCAGAAGGGGCATGGGCACGTCACGATTGGAGGGTTCACTTATCCTGTTCGACGGCAGATGCTGGAAGATTTTCGCAGCATCGATCTTCCTTCGATCGTATCCGAACTGCGAAAACCGATGCTTGCGTTGCATTCGCCAGGAGACGAGACTGTCGCTTACGAGCATGCTCTGCGAAATTGCGATTTTGCCAATGCGCGGTCTCGACCCGAAGGGCCTCGTTCGTTGATCACCTTGCCCAACTGCAATCACTTGCTCACCGACGAACGGCATTGTCGCTGGGTCGCGTCGCACGTAAGTAGTTGGTGCCAAGCGTTTGATTGATCTGTCGAATGCCGTTCCGTTTTTGACACAATACCCCATTTCTTATTGGATTCATGAATAGCACAACGACAGCTGCGGGGCAGCCCGAGGTAGCTTGCTCACCGAGATTTGAATTTGTTTCGACGCCGATCGTGCGTCATCGCGTCATCGCCAAAGATACTTGGCAGTTGACTCTAGCCGTCCCTAGCTTGGCCCAGAAAACTTTGCCGGGTCAGTTCTTTATGGTTCGCATCGCTGGGGTCAATGATCCGTTGATCGGGCGAGCGTTTGCTCTTTATGATGTTCACGATGGACCGGGTGGAACGCCGGAAGCCATTAGCGTGGTATACACCGTCAAGGGAAAGTTTACGCAGGCTTTGTCTCGGTGCGTCGCAGGGGACCAAGTTGAGATATGGGGGCCGCTCGGCAATCATTTTTCGACCACGCCCGTCGAGCATTTGATACTCGTTGCCGGGGGGGTTGGTCAAACGCCGATGCTCACCACAGCGCAGTCCGCATTAGGAAAGCGATCGTTCGGAACAAGTGGCTGCACTGCGGCCTATGCGACACGCGTGTCGCTTTGCTATGGAGCGAGAAATAAGGATTATTTGGCCGGACTTCCAGAGTTTCAGGCTGCTTGCTCCGATGTTCATATCGCGACCGAGGATGGTTCGCTTGGAACCCGGGGGCGTGTGACTGACGTATTAGTCTCTTTGTTAGAAGAGAGTCGGAGCGCGAGCAAGCGAATTGTTTGTTGTGGACCGGAGCCGATGATGCATGCCGTTAGCCAGGTGGCGGCTCGCTACAACATTCCTTGCGAGGTTTCTCTCGAGACACCGATGGCTTGCGGGAT